>JAYWEJ010000125.1:0-10970 GCA_043779345.1 Acidimicrobiia bacterium
CGGGCAGATGTAGAGGCGCGTCTTGAGACGCGCCTATCTGATCGCGCGAAGCGTCGACGCCGTCCTCCAATACCACGTCCCATCAACGAGCGCCGGCGACGCGAGCGTCTGTTCGCCGAGTTCGTTCACGTGCCGCAGCTTGAACGTCCGGCCTGCTTCGACCACGAACGTCTGCCCTTCGTCATTCGTCAGGAAGATCTTGCCGTTGACGTGCACCGGCGACGCCGAGAAGCCCTCGCGAATGGCGGTGCCGAGCCGATCCTGGTAAACCAGCTTCCCCGTCGCCGCTTCATGAACGGTCAGGATGCTCTGCATGTCGTTGATCAAATACAGCAGCTCATCGACAATGATCCCCGAGGGTACGAACGGTGATCCGCGCGGCGAGCTCCACGCGACGTGCGTGCTCGTGACATCGCCGGTGCCGCCTGGCTTGATCGCCAGCGTCGGGCCGGCGCGGCCGGACGATGCGAAGACGAGACCGTGGCCGACGACGGGAGTCGGGATCACTTCGGAGGACATCCCGCGAGCGGTCCACAACTCCTTGCCGGTGGTGGGATCGTACGCGGCCACCCGCCGTTGACTGCTCACGATCAATTCATCGCGTTCGCCAGTCGTGATCACGACCGCCGTGCCCCATCCCACGCTCTCGCTGCGCGGCGTCTGCCAAATCGGCTTGCCGGTGGCCTTGTCGAACGCGCCGACGAAGGCGGCCTGCCCCGGCGCCGGATTCGCATCCTGGTAAATGAAGATCCGATCCTTGTAGAGCACCGGCGACCCCGCGGGCCCGTGATAGTTGTCGATGATTCCGAACTTGTGCTGCCAGGCGATCTTGCCGGCGAAGTCGAACGCGAACAGGCCGTGGCGGCCAAACGACGCGTATACGAACTGGCCGTCGGTCACCGGTGTCGCGGATGCGAAGCCGTTCTTGTAGTGCACGTACTCGACGCCGTTCTGCGGAATGAACGTTTCCCACAGTTTCTTGCCATCGGCGCGCGAATACGCGAGCATCGACAGCCGTTCGCCGTTGCCGTAGCCCGTGGTCAGGAAGATGCGATCGCCCCAGACGATCGGCGACGAGTTGCCGCTCCCGGGTACGGTCGTCTTCCACACGCTCGTTCCCTGCGACCACTTGTCGACGTAATGACCTGCGGGAACGTGCCCTTGCCCCGAAGGGCCCCGCCATCGCGACCAGTACTTCGCGCCTTCCCCGACGACCTCGACCATGCGGACATCGGCCGGCGCCCTCAGAAAGGCCGCCAGGAGCACCAGACCCAGGAGACGTGTCATGCGGACTAGAATAGACGTTTCTTTCCACTGGGACGAGGTTTGGGATGAAGCGTGTGTCTAGCATGATGACGGCGGTGGTCGTGACCGTCGCGGCTGCAATCACCGTGGTCGGCCAAACCCAGCCGCCGTCGCCGGAACGAGACTTCCTCAGCCGCACGCGACGATTGACGGTCGACGGCAAGCGCGCCGGTGAAGGCTACTGGTCGCCCGACGGCAAGCGCCTCGTCTTCCAGAGCGAGCGCGACCCGGCCAACCCCTTCTACCAAATCTACGTGCTCGATCTCACGACCGGTGACACCAAGCGGATCTCGCCGGGCATCGGCAAGACGACCTGCGCGTTCTTCCGTCCAGGCAGCACCGAGATCGAATTCGCCTCCACGCATCTCGATCCGAATTCGAAGAAGTATCAGCAGGACGAGCTCGACTTCCGCGCCTCGGGCAAAGAGCGCCGCTACGCGTGGGACTACGACCCGTCGATGGACATCTTCACCTACGACGAGAAGACCGGCGCCACCAAACAGTTGACGACCGCGAAGGGCTACGACGCTGAAGGCGGCTACTCGCCGGACGGCCAGTGGATCGCGTTCGCGTCGATGCGCGATGCCTACAACCGCACGCTGTCCGCGGCGGAACAAAAGCAGCTCGCGCTCGATCCGTCGTACTTCGCCGAGGTCTACATCATGAAGGCCGACGGCTCTGGGCAAAAGCGCTTGACGACGGAGCAGGGCTACGACGGCGGCACGTTCTTCACGAAAGACGGCCGCATCGTGTGGCGCCACTTCGAAGAGAACGGGTTGATTGCCAACATCTGGACGATGAAGGCGGACGGCGCCGACAAGAAACAGATCACCGACTTCGGCTCGATGAGCTGGGCGCCGTACGAACATCCGTCGGGTGAGTACTTCCTGTTCGCCTCAAACAAGCTCGGCTTCGAAAACTTCGAGGTGTTCATGGTGGACAAGGCGGGATTGAAGGAGCCGGTGCGCATCACCTACACCGATGGATTCGACGGCCTGCCGGTGCCGTCACCGGACGGCACGCAGCTGGCGTGGACGTCGAGCCGCGCCGGCGGCGCGGGCTCAGCCGGACAGATTTATCTCGCGCAGTGGAATCACGCAGCGGCGATGGCCGCATTGAAAGCGGCGGGGCCGCGCCAGTCAACGAAGAAATAAACACGAAGGACACGAAGGGCACGAAGGCTTCTTATGAATACCAAACGACTTGCGCTCGCGATTGCGGCAACGTGCCTGCTCGTCAGTGCCCCCGGCTTTTCTCAGACCGCGACATCGTCTCGCACCAAGACGCACGTGCAGACGCTCGCGTCGGACAAGTTTGAGGGACGCCTGACGGGCTCGCCGGGCGAGAAGCTCGCCGCCGACTATTTGATCGGCGAGCTGAAGCGCATGGGCGCGAAGCCGCTGCCGGGCATGACCGACTTCCGCATGCCGTTCACGTTCACGGCGGGATCGAAAGACGGCGGCTCGAAGCTGACAGTGGCGCACGGAACGACCGTGTCCAACTTCGACGGCCCCGGCAACATTCTCGCGACCTCGTTCTCGGATAACGGCGCCACCAGCGGCGCGATCGTCTTCGCCGGTTATGGCATCGTCGTGCCAAACTCGCAGGACTTCGGTTACGACAGCTACCAGGGGCTCGACGTCAAGGACAAGATCGTTGTCGTGCTTCGCTACTTCCCCGAAGACGCGGATCAGAAGACACGCGGTATTCTCGCGCGCTACGCCGACCTTCGCTACAAGGCGCAGGCGGCACGTCAGCGCGGCGCCAAAGGCATGATCGTGGTGACCGGTCCGCGTTCGCCCAATGCGGGAGAAGTCGTGCCGATGAGTTTCGATACCGCGATCGCCGGCTCCGGCATCGTGGCGGCGAGCATTGCGGCCCGCGCGGCGGCGCCGATTTTCGCGGCGGCCGGCAAGGAGTTGGAGGCCGTGCAGAAGGAGCTCGACAGCGGCAACCCGCATGTCGCGGGGTTCGCCATTGCTGATGCCACCGTCACGCTGACGACGAACGTGATTCGCGAGCAGCAGACCGGCAATAACGTCGTGGGATATCTGCCAGCGTCGGCCGCGACGACGGGCGTCGGCAAACCGTGGGTCGCGATCGGTGCGCACTACGATCACCTGGGTCGCGGTGGCGCCGGCAACTCGCTGGCCGACAAGGCGGATCTGAATCGGATCCATCACGGCGCCGACGACAACGCGTCGGGAACCGCCACGGTGTTGAACATCGCCGACGCGCTGGCGAAACAGCCGCGCAAGCGCAACCTGCTGATCGGCTTCTGGTCGGGTGAAGAGCTCGGCCTGCTCGGCTCGAGCGCGTTCGTCAACAAACCGCCGGTGCCGCTCGACCAGGTCGCCGCGTACCTGAACTTCGACATGGTCGGCCGCGTCGCCGACAACAAGCTGACGGTGCAGGCGACCGGCACGAGCGCGATGTGGCCGAAGCTCCTCGAGCAGGCGAACGTCTCGGTGGGATTCGACCTGATGCTGCAGGAAGATCCATATCAGCCGACCGACGTCGGCAGCTTCAACAGCGCCAGCGTGGCGTGCCTGACGTTCTTCACCGGCGCCCACCAGGAGTACCACAAGCCGAGCGACACCGCCGACAAGATCAACTACGAGGATCTCGATCGCGTCGGCGAGCTGGCGACCGCCGTCGTGAAGCGGCTGATGGACGCGAACGAGGCGCCGCAGTTCACCAAGGTCGATCAGAAGATGGACACCGGCGGCCGCACCGGCCTGCGCCTCTTCACCGGCACCATCCCCGATTACGCGACCGACGTGAAAGGATTGCTGCTCGGCGGCGTGATCGGCGGCGGACCCGCCGAACAGGCGGGCCTCGCGAAGGGCGACGTGATCATCGAGATCGCCGGCCAGTCGATCACCAACATCTACGACTACACCTACGCGCTCGAGCTCCTGAAGATCGGCCAGCCGTCCAAGGTGGTTTACATGCGCGGCAAGGAGCGCCGCGAGACGACGCTGACACCCGCTGCGAGAAAGTGACCGAGTTCCAGCCAGTCGGGCGCATCGCCGAATTTGCCGCAGGCCAGGGCCGCATGGTGACCGTCAACGGCCGCCACGTGGCGCTGTTTCGCCTGGGCGAGGAGTTCTTCGCCCTCGACAACATGTGCCTGCACCGCGGCGGGCCGCTCTGCGACGGCCAGATCCAAAACGACGTGGTCACCTGCCCGTGGCATTTCTGGTCGTATGAGATCAGGACGGGAATGATGGTGCAGGATCCCCGGGTCGGCGTGTCGAGACATGAAGTTCGCGTGGAAGGTGAGCTGATCTCTGTCCGTCTCACTGACTAATGCTGCCCCAAGTGTGATCTACGGGATCAATCATATTTCGGCCCGCATTTACACAATTCGCAGCCGTGTTATTGTCGAGACTCCCAGGAGGCAACGGATGTTACGAGTGTTTTCGGCGGTTCTCGCGCTCAGTCTGATGGTGTCGGCGGGCGCTTTTGCACAAACCAGCGTGGCCGGGGCGTGGGATCTTGCGATCAACGGCCCCGAGGGCGCGATTAACGCGACGGCGACGCTAAAACAGGACGGCGAGAATATCACCGGCCAGATTGAAACGCCCCAGGGTGTCGCGGAAATGAAGGGCACCTACAAGGGCAAGACCCTCAATATGGGCTTCACGTTCCAGACCCCGCAGGGTCCGCTCGAGATCAAGGTGAACGGCGAAGTCGACGGCGCCTCGATGAAAGGCGTCATCGACTTCGGGATGGGCATGGCCGATTTCACAGCCAAAAAGAAGTAGTTAAAAGTGCAAAGATAAAAGTTAAGAGGCTTTTAACTTTTGATCTTTAACTTTTCACTTACTTTTTCTCAGTATAGCCAGCAGGTATCGCGACGGATGCCGCGTCAACATCCGTCGTGAGCTTCAGCATCTCGACCGACGTCGTCATGATGATGGCGCGCTGCGGCTTGGCGTTCGAGTTCTGATTCTTTTCAGCCTGCTCCGCCATCTTCTTCAAGCCGCCGAGCATTCCGCCAAGACCTTTCTTCTTCGGCTCTTCGGGCGCGGCGATCGCGCCGCTGGCCTGGTTGGCGGTGCCGGGCGGCACCGATTCCATCCTGGTGTCGGTGAGAATCGCGGTGCCTGAGAGCTTGCCGCCCTCGGCGCGCATCCGGTCGAGCGCCGGCTTCATCTGCGGATACATCGCCATCGCCATGGCCATGTCCTGCGCCGACGCGCCGGCCACCGTCGGGCCATAGAGCTTCTGCGCGTAGCGCATGTCGAAGTCGACGAGGTCCTTGGTTGACGGCGCATTCGGCGTCAGCCACATGTCGGTGGTCATGACGAGGCCGCCGCTCTGATCGAGCGTCTTGGCCTTTTCGCGCACCGTGATGGTGACCACGCTCTTGGTGGAGTTGAAGCCGTTGATGTTGCGCGTCTCCGAGGTGTTCTTGATGTCGAAATCGACTTCGACTTCCTTCGCATTCGGATCCTTCTCCGCCGGCTTCGACGGCTCGCCGGCCTCTCGCCCGGCTTCGCGTTCGGCGTCGCGCGCGCTCTTCTCGGCATCGCGCCGCGCCTCTTCCATCCGCTTGCGGAGCTCCGCGAACGTCGTCACGGTGTAGGTCTTCTTCTTGACGTCGAGGTCGTAGATTTTTTCTTCGGTCAAGTCGATGATCTGCCCGGTCGAATCCGACATCGTCGCCTTGCGATTGCCCTTCACCGCGACGGAGGAGACGACGCCTTCACGCGCGCCCTTGCCGCCGAACATGTTGACCATCTTGCCGAGCACGCCGCCCAGCTGGAACCTGACCCGCTGATCCGACCGCACGTCAGCCGACACGGCGCTCGATCCGACGAGCACCGCACACATCACCACCGCAACAAATGACAGACGACGCATTGAGAAACCTCCGGAAATGCTGCTGTTGAAGTTTAAAGTCTAAAGTTTAATGTTTAAAGTTGAGTGGGAAGTTAAAGTTTAGTTTGAAGTTTAAAGTTTAAAGAAGTCTGACCGCAGCAACAGTCGAGCTTTCCTCCACTCAACTCACAACTGCAACTTAACTGACGACTTTAAACTCAACTTTAAACCTTAAACCTTAGAGTTAAGACTTCCCCGTTTCCCCGTTTCCCCGTTTCCCGTTTCAGTATTCCGCCAGCAGCTTCGCCGCCGTGAGCAACTCCCCTTCGCCGACAAGGAAGAATTCTTCGAGTGGCGGGGAATACGGGACGGGCGTATCGAGGGCGCCGAGGATTCGAATTGGCGCGTCGAGCGATTCGAACGCTTCTTCCTGGATGATCGCGGCGAGGCTTTCGCCGATGCCGCCGGTGCGGGAGTCTTCGTGCACGATCAGAACGCGGTTGCAGTGACGCGTGACGGCGAGGATGGCGTCCTTGTCGAGCGGCGCGAGACTTCGCAGATCGAGCACGGCGGCTTCGATGCCCTCGGCCGACAGCGTGTCGGCGGCGCGCATGCAGTGATGCACGTAGGCGCCGTAGGAGATCATCGCGAGGTCGTTGCCGGCGCGCCGCAGCGCCGCTTTGCCGAGCGGCGCCGGCGCCGGCGCGTCGGCCGGTAGCACCTGCTTCACGCGCGGGTCGCGGTAGAGCGCGATGTGTTCGTAATAGAGGACCGGATCGGGATCCGCCACCGCCGCGGCCATCAACGCGCGCGCGTCTTCGGGCGTCGACGGCACCACGATCTTCAGGCCGGGCGTGCGATAGAACCAGGGCTCGGTGTTCTGGCTGTGATACGGCCCGGCATGACGCAGGCCGCCCCACGGCATGCGCACGACCATCGGCACGTCGCCGCCCCAGCGATACCGGATCTTGGCGGCGTTGTTGACGAGCTGATTGAATCCCGTGGCCACGAAATCATTGAACTGCATCTCGCCGATCGGCCGCAGGCCCGCCAGCGCGGCGCCGACGCAGACGCCGAGCACGGCGCCTTCGGCGAGCGGCGAGTTGCGAATGCGATCGCCGTGGTCCTTGAGCAGCGGCCTGAGCAGCAGGAACGCATTGCCGTACTGCCCGCCGACGTCCTGGCCGTAAACGAAGACCCGCGGATCGGCCTTCAGCGCGTCGCCGACGCCGAGCATCACCGCCTCGAGGAGCGTGTTGCCCTTCTTGTCGAACGGCAATCCGGTTTCGAGCGGCGGCAGATCGGTTGACGCGGCGGCGAGCCGGCGTGCCGGCTCGAGGACTTCGACGCGCGCGCGCGGCGCTTCATCCTTGAACACGCCGGCGCCGGCCTGCTCCGGCTTCGGCCACGGCTCGCGGATGACGAGCTGCGCGGCGCGATCGACGAGCTCGTCCGCCCACTTCTTCAGCTCATCGAGATGTCCGCCATCGATGATGCCGTCGTCTTCGAGGCGGCGCGCATACATCGGGATCGGATCGCGCTTCGCCCAGTATTCGTAGAGCTCGCGATTGGCGTAGCCGGTGTCGTGCAGCTGGTGGTAGTCCCACGACGGCGGCTGATCCTTGCCGAGATACAGCATGTCGTCGTGATGGGCGTGGCCGCACATCCGCATCGCGACGATCTCAATCAGCGCCGGCCCCTCGCCCGCCCGCGCGCGCTCGGCCGCCCACGTGAAGGCGGCGGCGACTTCGTCGGGATCGGTGCCGTCGATGGTCAGGCCGGGGATGCCATAGCCGGCGGCCTTGTCGGCGAACACACGCGCCGCCGAGTTGTCGCGGACCGGGGTCGAGAGCGCGGTCTGGTTGTTCTGCACGCAGAAAATCGCCGGCAGCTTCGCGGCGGCGCAGACGTTGATCGCCTCGTGCCATTCACCGAGCGACGAGCCGCCTTCGCCGATGAACGAGAGCGCAATGCGCTCGCTGCCCTGGATCGAGAACGCCATCGCCATGCCGGCCATCGACAGCGACCCGACGGCCAGCGGCGCGGCCGCCGGCAGCACGCCCCAGGCAAAGTCGCCGGTGTGCAGGTCCTTGCCCGACATCGGCGGGCCGGCCTTGCCCATTTGCGCGCGGAGGATCATCGCCACCGCTTCTTCGTCGTGGCGCATCGCCAGCGTCATGCCGAGATCGCGAATCACCGGCGCCAGCACGTCGCCGTTCCACGAGCCGTCGGCGTTCTTGTAGTTGGCGCCGCGCTTCAGGCGGATCGCGCCGGCGTAGATCGCTTCCTGTCCGAGCGACCGGAAGCCCTTGCCCTGGAACGCCAGCTCGCCCCAGCGCACCTCGCCGCCCATGAAGAACTGCTTCAAGCGGTTGTCGACGCTGCGGGTGAGGCACATGCCTTTCAGGATCTCGCGGCGCTCGTCCTTTGTGAGCGACGCTTCGATCGCGGCCCGGCGCAGGAATCCATCGCATGCATCGACGACTTCGGCGCGTGCCTGTTCGAGCCGCTTCAGCGCGGATGTGCCGGGGGTGGTTTCGGAGATGCCCTCGGGCGCGACCACGCTTTCGTAAAGCGCCTTGGCCAGCGCGCGGCGCATTGCCGGCCGCGCCGCATCGAGCTTGACCGCATCGCGGCCCTTGTTTGTCATCAGGCCCGCGCTCTCGAATGCGAGCAGCGTCACGGGCAATGCGAACGGATGACGCTCCGCCACGAACGCCGCGAAACGGCTTCCAAGTCCGGACAGTTTCACGATGTCGTTGGTGCGGGGAGGCATCACTTGATTATAGGTTGAGGCGCGGGGAGCCCGGCCATTGCGCGAGCCCGATCGCGCCACGAATTACCTATGGCCGCGGTCACGGGATCGCCCTGGCGGCGTCTAATAGAGTGTGACGTTTCTCCAGACACTGATCGCCGCCACGGCGCTGAGCGTATGCACAGCGACGTCGTTCGCGATCGCGCGTCCGGCCGCACCCGGCTCGACCGTGCCGCCCGGCTGTACTGCCCGCCAAAACGCATCGATCCAATGGCATGTCAGCGATCGTGCGGATGCGCGCGAACTGTTGCGGTGGTGCCGGGCCGTCGGCGCGCCCGTGTTTGTGGCGGCGCCCGCGGCGCCGGTGGCGGGCGCGCCGTCGCTGGACGAGCTCGTCCTGGTGTCGTGGAACGCGCACCTCGCCGAAGGCGACCTGCGTAATCTGATCGAAAAGCTGAAGTCGGGCGCGTTGACGAACGGGCGCCCCGTCGCGCACTTCGTGCTGCTGGTGCAGGAGCTCTATCGGCGCGGCGACGATGTGCCGGCATTCGATGCCCGCGATCGATCGGCGTTCGCGATTCGCCCGCGCGATCCCGAGGCCTTCGATGTCGGCGATCACGCCTCGGCGCTCGGGCTGTCGATGCTGTACGTGCCGTCGATGCGCAATGGCCCCGCGCTGCGTGAAGATCGCGGCAACGCGATCATTTCAACCGAGCCACTGCTCGACCCGTTCGCGCTCGAATTGCCGCTGGCGCGACAGCGTCGCGTCGCGCTCGGCGCGGCCGTGCTGGTGCAGACCAGCGACGGCCCGAAACGGCTCGAGCTGATCGATGCGCACCTCGAGCCGTTGAGCTCGCCGAAGACACTGTGGGTGTTCCAGAACCCGCGCGCCGGACAGGTCCGCGCGATCCTCGATGTGCTCGAGTCTCCCCGTTACGCGGACGATGCGGTGGCGGGCGTCGTGCTCGGCGGCGACTTCAATACTGTTCGCTCGGGCGCCCGCGAGGATGCGTATCGTCTCGCGCGCGCCTGGTCGAACAGCCTCGCGAGTGAAGACACTCGCGATACCCACATGATGGGCCGCCTCGATTACCTGTTCTTCAAGCTCGGCTCGCGTTGGACGGCGTCCACCCAGCGCCTCGACGAGCGATTCGGCTCGGATCACTACCCCGTCCTCGGCACGTTCCGAAAACCCTGATAATCTTTGCCGCATGAAATCGAAGCTTGCGGCATTGGCGGGTGTTCTCGCGCTGGTATGCACGGTTGACGCACAGGATCAGACCGCGCGGGCGCGAGCGCTGGCGCTGCACAAGCAGTCGCCGTTAATCGATGGGCACAACGACTACCCGTGGGCGCTGCGCGGCCTCGATCCCGGCCGCGATTTCGGAAAGGCCGACATCTCAAAGCCCGTGCCCAGCTTGATGACCGACATTCCACGCCTCCGCCAGGGCGGCATCGGCGCGCAGTTCTGGTCGGTCTACGTGCCGTCGACGATGCTGGGCAAGGAAGCGGTGCGCGCGACGCTCGAGCAGATCGACATCGTCCATCGCATGACGATGCGGTGGCCGGAGACGTTTGAAATCGCCTACACCGCCGCAGACATCCAGCGCTCGTTCAAGGCGAAACGCATCGGCTCGCTGATCGGCGTGGAGGGCGGCCACTCCATCGACAACTCGCTGGCGACGCTGCGAATGTTGCACGCCCTCGGGGCGCAGTACATGACGCTCACCCATTCGGCCAACCTGGCGTGGGCGGATGCCAGCCCCGGTCCGGCGGTGCTTGGCGGGCTCTCGAAGTTCGGCGAGGAGGTCGTGCGCGAGATGAACCGTCTCGGCATGCTCGTCGACCTGAGCCACGTCTCACCCGCCACCATGGAGGATGCCCTGCGCGTCTCCGCGGCCCCGGTGATCTTTTCGCATTCTTCCGCGAAGGCGCTCTGCAATCACCACCGCAACGTTCCGGACAATATCCTGCAGGCGGTCGCGAAGAACGGCGGCGTGGTGATGGTGACGTTCGTGCCCGGTTTCATCTCGCAGGCCGTCGCCGACTTCGACGCCCGGCCGGAAGCCGAGCGCAAGGG
>JAYWEJ010000126.1:0-10968 GCA_043779345.1 Acidimicrobiia bacterium
CGGGGCTGGTTCCACTCGTCGCAGCTCGCACCACACTTGTGCGGCGGATCGGATTGAAACGCCGGGGCTTGAGAGAACGACACCAGCAACGCGAGCAGGACCGTCAACCTGGGCACATCCTTATTCTGCCTTGTTTTGAAGAGGACCGTTTCTGACCAGTCCGGTCCGGCGATTCGCGTTAAGCTCGGTCGGTGATGGAGCTGGACCGCAAGGCCTGCGATCGCTTCCGCCTCGCCTACCGGCCGCCGTACGACTGGCAACAGGTGATCGGCTTTCTCGCGGCGCGCGCCACTTTCGGGGTGGAGCTCGTCGAAGACAACCGGTATCACCGGACGATTGCGATCGGCGGCACGGCCGGCACCATCGCAATTGGCCCCGCCAAACAGGGATCGGCGTTGATCCTGGACGTGCAGTTCGGCGATCCGCGGGCGCTGCTCACCATCGTCGAGCGGGTGCGGCGGATGTTCGATCTCGGCGCCGATCCGTCGGCGATCGCCGGCGAGTTGGCGGGCGACCCGCTGTTGCGGCGGGCCGCGGCCGCTCACGCCGGCATCCGCACGCCAGGGGCATGGGATGCGTTCGAGGTCAGCGTCCGCGCCATCCTTGGTCAGCAGATCTCGGTCAAGGCGGCCACGACGATCGCGGGGCGCATTGCCGATCGATGGGGATCACCTCTCGAGAATGCCGGCCTCAATCGCCTTTTCCCCACGCCCGATCAGCTCGCCGATGCGCCGCTCGAGGAAGCCGGCATCATCTCGTCGCGGGCGTCGACGCTGCGTGCCCTTGCGCGCGCGGTTCGCGACGGCGTCGTCGT
Organism: Acidimicrobiia bacterium; assembly: GCA_043779345.1. Classification (GTDB taxonomy): domain Bacteria; phylum Acidobacteriota; class Vicinamibacteria; order Vicinamibacterales; family UBA2999; genus 12-FULL-67-14b. The sequence continues at coordinate 815 of JAYWEJ010000126.1, forward strand.
CTTTGACGGCGTTGCGACGCTCGATACGCTGCGCGCGATCCCCGGGATCGGCGACTGGACGGCGCAATACGTAGCGATGCGCGCGCTCAATGAGCCCGATGCGTTCCCGTCAGGGGACCTGGTCCTGCGGCGAATGGCCGGCGACTGCAGCGCGCGCGAGCTCGAGCGGCGCAGCGAGAGCTGGCGGCCCTGGCGCGCGTATGCGGTGATGTTGCTGTGGCAGGCGGCAAAGGATGATGACGACGAAATTCGGAGGACTCGACATGCTCACAAGAGCTCGTCTCGGCACGGTGTTCGCGATCGCGGTCGGGCTAGCGACCGTCCTGAGCGAGCTGTCGGCGCAAGGTAAGGCAATGGCAAACGATCTCGACGTGCTGACGAAGTTGAACGACGACTACATCCAGTCGGTGCAGCACTCGAACGTCAAGCGGTTCGACGAGATCCTCGCGGACGACTTCCTGTGCTCGAATCCGGATGGTTCGTTGATCGACAAAAAAGGGTTCCTCGCCCAAACGGCGAAGCCGGTCGCGATCCGAAACCTCAAGGCGCACGACGTCAACGTCCGGCTGATGGGCGATTTCGCCATCATCCACGCGCGAACCAGCTACACGACGGCCGACGGCGCCGAGAGCGGCGGCCGCTACACGGACGTCTGGGCGCGTCGCAACGGCAAATGGCTGGCCGTGTCGGCGCACGTGACTCGCAAGTAGTCCACGGATTACCCGGACGACATGGATGGGCCACGGTAATATTCTTACGTGCGCGTGGCCATCGTCGGCGGTCCTGGTGTCGGAAAAAGCACGCTGGTGCGCCAGCTGGCCGACCTGTATCACAACGGCTCGTACGGCGAGGGTGAGAAGGGCGTCTGGGATCCTCGGGTCCTGGAGGACATCGCCGCCGGCATCAACGCGGTCGCCGTCACCGAATACTTCGCGCGCCTCTACGACGCCAACTATTGCGACGCCGCGTTGCACGACGGCCCGCACCGCGTCATCTTCTTCGAAGGCGCGCGGATCACCCTCGAAGCGCACATGGCTGAATACGCGGTCGAGGCTCATGCCGCGCTGCGGCGGGTCCTGGCGATCGGCGACGCGTGGAACCCGGATCGAGTGATCGTGCTGACGTCGGGCACCGACACGATCGAAAAGCACATCCGCCTGCGCAACCGCGAGCACGAAGACGTCGAGAACATGGTGCGGCGTTTTCGATTGATCGACGGCGAGTTCCGGCGGCTGGCGCCGCTCTATCCGAACACCATCGTGATCGATCGCGACAGCAAGGAGTTCCACGAGCGCGAAGGGTTACTGAGCATCATTCGGCTTGCCGGCCTGCCGATGTTCAAGGAGATCCCCTACGTGCGCGCCTGAGGTTGCGGCCGAGCTACAAGGTCAGCAGTCGGCCAATACGGGCACCGCGCTTGCACATGATCGCGATATGTCTGAGTCGATACCCGTATCCGTGCAGCCTTTGAGTCAGCGAATGGAAACACTGGCCGCGTTAGAGCCCAGTCCCTTTCCCGTCATTAGCCTCTACCTCAACCTCACGAGCAACCAGAACGGCCGCGAGGAGCATCAGCAGTTCGTGCGCAAGGTGTTCAACGAGCGCGCGAAGGGGCTTCCCGAAGAGTCGCCGGAACGGGAGAGCTTCGACAAAGACACCACCCGGATTCAGGCGTACCTCGAGAAGAACAACGCCGCCGAGGGTCAGGCGCTGGCGATCTTCGCCTGCACCGGCTCCGATCTGTTCGAGGCCATCCCCCTGGAAGCGCCGATTGGCGAGCACTCGTTGTTCATCAGCTCGGTCCCCCATTTGTATCCGCTCGCCAAGCTCGTCGAGAACTGCCCCCGCTATGCGGCGGTGATGCTCGACACCAACAAGGCGCGCATCTTTGTCTTCGGCACCAGCACCGAGCGGGAAGAAACGGTCGTCGGTGAAAAGACCCGCCGCACCTCCCAGGGCGGCTGGTCGCAGGCACGCTATCAGCGCCGCGCCGACAACTTCCACACGCTTCACATCAAGGAAGTCGTCGACACGCTCGACAAGATCGTGCGCGAAGAAGGAATCCAACAGGTCGTGGTAGCCGGCGCCGACGTGGCAATGCCAATCCTGCGCGAGCAGTTGCCGAAGCACCTCTCCGACAAGATTATCGAGATCGGCGCGCACGAGGACGGCGAGAGCGGCAGTTTCGTCCAGCGGACGATGGCGGCGCTGCGTGAGAAGGACGCCGAGACCGACGTCGAGAAAGTCCAGGAACTGATGGATGCGTGGAAGAGTGGCGGTCTCGGCGTCGCCGGACCCGAAGCCACGCTGTCAGCGTTCCAGCTCGGACAGGTTGAAGAGCTCATCATCACCGCTACGCCCGAATCGCTGAAGCCCGTGCAGAATATGCCTGAGGACTCGGCGCCCGGCGACGTGCAGGTGGTCACTTCCAATCCAGGCGGAACGACCGATGAAGGCCGGCTGAAGCTGTCCGGCGAATTAGTCACGCGCGCGCAGCAGACCGCAGCCCGCATCAGGTTCATCGAAGACGCGTCATTGCTGGCTGACGTCGGCGGCGTCGGCGCCCTGCTGAGGTTCCGCATATGAGCAGACAGAACAAAGTGAATCCGGGCATGTACACGCAGCGTGGCCGCCTCACGCAGGATGACGCCGCGCGCGAGCTGAAGCGACAGCGCTCGATCGGTTCCGAGCACACCTGGCAGCCGTCGAAGAAGGATCAGTTCCCGCGGTTGGCGTCGAGCAATGACGATGCGGTCCTCGGCGCGGAGACGTCCGGAGACAATGAGAGCGGCGACACGACGGCTCCGGTGAAGGCGAAGCCAGCCGGCAAAGCCAAGGCCGCCAAGACCGCGAAACCGGCTGCGAAACGTGCGGCGACCAAGACCGTGCGAAAAGCCGTGCTGGCCCGCAACGGCGGCGGCGGCGGCGCGAAGCCCCGGCCAACCGCGAAGCGCCGAAAGAGCTGATCGCACCTCGTCCGCGCAACGTAGAATGACCACTCTCCGAGGAGTGGTCATTCCATGTTGAAACAATCTGCGTTACTCATCACATCGTTGCTGCTCGCGGGTCCGGTGCTTGACGCCCGGCAACCTGCCGCACAGCAGCGCCCTGCCGCCGTGCAATCGATCGACGATCGCACGACGGGCATGAAGAAAATCGACGGCTACTTCCCGCTCTATTGGGATGAGCGCACCGGCTTCATGTACCTCGAGATTTCGAGGTTCGACTCGGACTTCCTCTACACGAACGGGCTGTCGGCGGGTCTCGGCTCGAACGACATCGGTCTCGATCGTGGCACCGGGCGCGGCAGCCGCCTCGTCCAGTTCCAGCGTGTCGGACCGCAGGTGTTCCTGGTGCAGCCGAACCAGTCGTTTCGTTCGACCAGCAAGAATCCGCTCGAGCGCAAATCCGTCGAGGACTCGTTCGCCAAGTCGATCATCTGGGGCTTCCCTGTCGCCGCCGAGTCGGGTGGCCGCGTGCTGGTGGACGTGACGCCGTTCCTCCTGCGCGATGTCGTCAACGCCGCCCAGAGCCTTAGGCCGGGCAACTACCAGGTGGATCGCACGAGAAGCGCGTTCTACCTTCCCAACACGCGCAACTTCCCCAACAACACCGAAGTCGACATGACCATCACGCTGGTCGCGCAGCCTGCTGGCGGCGGCGGCGGTGGTGGCGGACCCAGCCAGGGCCCCGCGCCGATCGGCGCGACCGGCGGCGGTGGCGGCGGCGGATTCGGTGGCGGCCTGTTCTCCGGTTCGGTCGGCAGCGTGACGCCATCACCGGACGCGGTGACGCTGCGTCAGCATGCGTCCTTCGTCGAGCTGCCGGACATGACGACCTACACGCCGCGCCTCGAGGACCCGCGCTCCGGTTATGGCGGCCCGACCTTCATCGACTTCAGCCAGCCGATCTCGGAGCCAATCCAGTTCCGTTACATCCGCCGGCATCGCCTGCAGAAAAAAGACCCTGGCGCGGCGATCAGTGAGCCGGTCAAGCCAATTCAGTACTGGGTCGATTCCGGCGCGCCGGAAGACGTCAAGAAGGCGCTGATCGAGGGCGCGATGTGGTGGGACAAGGCGTTTGAAGCCGCCGGCTTCCGCAATGCATTCAAGGTCGACGTGCTGCCCGACGGCGCCGACCCGATGGACATCCGCTACAACATGATCAACTGGGTGCACCGCTCGACTCGCGGGTGGAGCATGGGCGGCTCGGTCTCCGATCCGCGCACCGGCGAGATCATCAAGGCGACGGTGACCCTGGGATCGCTGCGCGACCGGCAGGACTACATGATCTTCGAGGGCCTGCTGTCGCCCTACACCAACGGCGACGAGCGGCCGGCGGTGCTCTACGAAACCGCGCTGAAGCGCATCCGCCAGCTCTCGGCGCACGAGGTCGGCCACACCCTCGGCATCGGCCACAATTACTACGACAGCAGCAAGGGCTGGATCTCGGTGATGGATTATCCCGTCGCCCTGGCCGAGCTCAAGGAAGACGGCACCATCGACCTGTCGCGCGCCTATCACCAGAACATCGGCGAATGGGACAAGCTCGCCATCAACTGGGGCTACCGCGAATTCCCGAACCGCGCCGAAGACGCGGCCGCGCTGAGGAAGATCCTGAACGATGGGTGGGACGCCGACCTGCGGTATTTCACCAACCAGGACATCGACATTCATCCGAAGGCCGACCAATGGACCAACGGCGCCAACCAGACCGACGAGTTGACGCGGTTGATGAAGGTCCGCCGCGCCGCGCTCGATCGGATCGGCACCAATACCATTCGCAGCGGCGTGCCGACGGTGATGATCGAGGAACCGCTGGTGCCGATCTACATGTATCACCGCTACGCCGTCGAGAGCACCGCGTCGGCGATCGGCGGCCAGGACTTCCAGTACGCCATGCGCGGCGACAACCGCACGCCGCTCGAATGGGTGAACGGCGAGATGCAGCGCAAGGCCATCGACGCGCTGGCGGCGACGCTGAAGCCGTCGGAGCTGACCATCCCGAAGCGGATCCTCGATCTGCTGCCGCCGCGGCCGCCAGGCTACGGCGCGCACCGCGAGCTGTTCCCGCGAACGACCGGGGAAGGGTTTGACCCGGTGAACCCGGCGTCGATCGCCGCCGACGTGACGATCGGCTTCGTCCTGCAGCCGGATCGCGCCGCCCGCATGGTGACGCAGAACGCGCTCGATCAGTCGCTGCCCGGACTCGGTGAAGTGATCGACCGGCTGATCAGGGCGACGTTCGATCAGCCGACGTCGGGCACCTATGAAGCGGAAGTGCGCCGCGCCGAAGAGCGCGTCCTCGTCGATCGCGTGATGTGGCTCGCGCAGTCGGCCCCGAACGCGCAGGTCCGCGCCATCTCCGCGCTGAAGCTCGACCGCATCCGCGCCCGCTCGGCCACCGGTGCCGCCGCCGCCAATGCGTTCGGCGAATCGGAGCGCGCGCATCGCAACCTGATATCCGCCGACATCAAGCGCTTCCTCGAGCGCCCGATGCAGGACGCCGTCTCGGGGCGAATCATGCCGCCGTCACCGGCGCCGCCGGGCGCACCGATCGGCGGCGGCGACATCGGCCAGCACTGGCTGGCGCGTCCGCCGCAGTGCGAATGGGACATGGTCAATCCGGAAATGTGGCTGCACTACCAGCCTCAGTAACGCGCGTCAGCGCTCGTGGCGGACTCCACGACTGCGTGAGTCTCGATACGGCCGGCAGCAGGATCATTCCTGCGCCGGCCGCAATCGTCTTGAACGGCCACCACTCCGGATACGGAATCAGCGCCGGTACCCCGAACAGCGGCTCTCCCCCGCCAACCCGCAACACCAGCGACACGCTGAACGCGGCGACCGATCCGATCAGATTCGCCTTGCGGTCGAACAGGGCATAAACCAGCTGTGGAAACAGCAACACGAACACGAGATCGCTGGTGAAGAACCACAGCGCCTGCACGCTTTGCACCTTCAACGCCATCAGCACCGCGCCGACGCCGAGGAGTGCGATCGCTATGCGCATCACGATCGTCAGGCCGCCGACCGACATGTCTGGACGCAGGAGCCGTCGATAGACATTCCAGGCGAACATCGAGCCGGCCGAGAGGATCGATGACGAGAAGCTCGACGTGACGGCGCCGACGATGGCCGCGAGGCCGAGGAGGCCGATCACCGGCGGCGTCACGTAACGGAAGATCAGCGGCAGGGCGTCCGCCGGCTGCGCCGCCAGTCGATCCGCCAGCGCCGGCGGCCAAACATACGCGAACGCGACCAGGCCCATCAAGAGCGGCGGGATTGTCAGCACGATCGTCATCAGACCGGAGAGGATCGAATGCGCCTGCGCCGCGCCCGGCGAGCGGCATGACAGCACGCGCTGGAAGTAGCAGTTCCACGGCACGCCGCCGAGCATCAGCATGATACTGACGTCCCACCACGACACGGTCGACAGCGCCGGCGCATGCGGCGCCGCCTGGTATACCGACCACGCGTGGCTGATGCCGCCGGCCGCGGACAGCGCATACGGCAGCGCCACCGCGAGGCCGACGCCGACCAGCACCAGCTGGAACGCATCGGTGTAGGCGACCGCCCACATCCCCCCCGCCATCGTATACAGCGTCACCACCGCCGCCGAGATCACGATGCCCGTCGTCAGATCCAGATCGAGGACGACGCCGAAGGTGGAGCCGAGGGCGACGAGGAGCTCGGCGCTCCAGAACATTTCGGCGAGCACCGCCGGCAGCGCGAGGACCACCGCCCACCGCGCGCCGAAGCGCGCCTCGAACGGGTCGATCAGGGTGTGGTACTCGAGCGCGCGCATCCGCCGCGCGAAGAACAGGCCGCCGATGATCAGGCTGATGCCGAAGCAGACGCCGCCCTGGAGGCCGCTGGCGAGGCTCGACCGGTAGACGCCTTCGGCGGTGCCGAGCAGGTAGCCGCCGTCCACCCACGTCGCCGTCATGGTGAACGTCGCCAGCCACAACGGCATCGCCCGCCCGGCGACCATGAAGTCGTCGGTGGCCGTCCTGAGCGAGCCGCCGTCGGCGGCTAGCCGGCGGCGGCGAGTCGAATGGACCAGCCAGCCAATACCGATGAACGACGCGTAGATCAGGCCGATTGCGATCAGTGCCATGTCAGTGGTGAGTGGTCCTGCGGATATTACGTCGAGCGGCGTACCGATTACGTATAATTACGTAATGATTACGTCAACTAACGTAACCGGCGACAACCCGTTCGTCTACGGCGAGATCGTCACCGCGGCGGCGTTCGCCGACCGCGAGGACGAACGCGAGCGGCTCGGCCGCGACCTGGCGTCCGGCCAGAAGGTGTTCCTGATCTCGCCGCGCCGCTACGGCAAGTCGTCGCTGGTCCGCGACGTCATGCGCACACTCGCCCGGCAGAAGATCCTGACCATCGAGGTCACGGTCGCGTCCTCGAGCTCCTACATCGGCTTTCTCGAATCCTACGCGCGGGCGCTGGTCGCGGCCGATACGCCGGTCGGCCGTCTCAAGCGATGGACCAGCGACCTGTTCAGCGCGATCAAGCCCGAGATCCGGTTTGATGCGGACGCGCTCGGCAAGGCGAACTTCTCGCTCGGCTTTCCCGCGGTGCGGACCGCGCGCGATACCGCCCGTGTCGCCGCCGAGGTGTTCGCGCTGCCGGCCCGCATCGCCGAGGCGCGCAAGCAGCGCCTGGCCATCGCCCTCGACGAGTTCCAGGCGATCACGTCCTTCGACGGCGGCACCGTCGAGAACGCCCTGCGCGCCGCGGTCCAGGACCAGCGGCAGGTCGGTTACGTGTTCTCCGGCTCCGAGCCGTCGTTGATGGAGCGCATGCTCGGGCCGCGCCGGCCGTTCTACAAGGCCGGGCCGGTGATGCGGCTCGAGAAGATCAACCCCGACGACTTCGCGGCGTTCATCGACGAGCGGTTTCGCGGCAGCGGCGTGCGTCCCGAAGTCGGCCTCGGCGAGGCGATCGTCGACCTCGCCGCCAACGTCCCCTACGACGTGCAGCGCCTCGCGCATGAAACGTGGGACGACATCAAAGAAGCCGGCAACAAGACCGCCGGCCTCGACGATCTGCACGTCACCCTGACGCGCCTGCTCGGTGAGCAGCACACGATGTTCGAGGAATCGTGGCAGCGGCTGACGCTGCCGCAGCGCGCCGTGCTGCGCGCGCTCGTCATCGAGGAAGGGCGTGAGCTGATGTCAGCCGACGTGCGCGCCCGCCACCGGTTGCCGGGCACCTCGACCGTGCAGGCGGCGCTGGCCGCGCTGCTGAGGCAGGACATCATCACGAAAGACACCGGCCGTTACGTGACCGTCGACTCGCTCTACCGCGAATGGGTTGCCCGGAAGACCTACTGATCGCCTAAAATTCGATCGAAATCATATGGCCTGCCCTGAGCGTCGAAGCCGTCGCCATGGCGATGGCCTGGGGTCGAGATGGCCTGCCTTGAGCGACGAAGCCGTCGCCGTGGGCGGCGGCTGAGGAGTCGAAATGGCGGACGAACGGCGCAGGGCGGCATGGATTGGCGGATCGATTCTCGTGAAGGGTGACGTGGTCTCGACCGAGGACCTGGTGATCGACGGCAAGGTCGAGGGCACGATCGAGCTCGGCGATCACAGCCTGACCATCGGTTCGGGCGCGTCGGTCGTCGCCGATCTTGCCGCCAAGGAAATCCTGATCAGCGGCACCGTCAAGGGCAACGTGATGGGCAACGCCAAAGTCGAATTGAAATCGACCGCGAAGGTCGAAGGCGACATCAGCTCGCCGAAGTTCCTGATGGAAGAGGGCGCCACGCTGATCGGGAAAGTGGATACGGGGACGAAGAAAAAATAGCCCTTACTTCTTCGGAACCAGCTTCAACAACCGGCCCGCGGCGCCGTCGGTCAGCACATACAACGCGCCGTCCGGACCGGTCCGCACATCGCGAATCGCTTCCGGCTTCGGCTGCAGGTCCTTGAGCAGTCGTTCTTCGCCGGTGACCTTGTCGCCGTTCAACGACAGTCGAACGAGATCGCGCGAGCCGTGGCCGCCGACGAACAGGTTGCCCTTCCACTGCGGGAACAGGCTGCCGGTGTAGAAGGTCATGCCGCTCGGCCCGATGATCGGATCCCAGTAATAAACCGGCTGCTCCATGCCGGCCTGCTGCTGGATGCCGCCGGTGATCTGGCCGCCCTGGTACTCGATGCCGTAGGCAATCGTCGGCCAGCCGTAGTCCTTGCCCTTGCGGACGATGTTGATCTCATCGCCGCCGCGCGTGCCGTGCTCGATCTCCCACAACTCGCCGGTCGCCGGATTGAGCGCGGCCGCCTGCAGGTTGCGGTGGCCGATCGAGAAGATCTCGGGGCGAACGCCTTCCTTGCCGACGAACGGGTTGTCCTTCGGAATCGAGCCGTCGGCGTTGATGCGAACGAGCTTGCCGATGCCGCTGTCCATCTTCTGCGACTGCATGCGGCCGGGAACGTTCGAGCGATCGCCCTGCGTGATGAACAGCGTGCCGTCCCTGCCGAACACGAGGCGGCTGCCAAAGTGCAGGTTCGACGCAAACGACGGCGACTGGTGATAGATCACCTGCACGTCATCGACGCGCGGCGCCGCATCGTCCACGAACTTGCCGCGCGCGACCGCGGTGTTGTTCTCGTTGTTCTCTCGCGGCTCCGCGTAGCTCCAGTAGATCAGGTTGTTCTTCGCGAACGCCGGATCGAGGACGACGTCGAGCAGGCCACCCTGGCCACGGGCGTGCACCGCGGGCAGACCCGCGACCGGCTCCGACAGCTTGCCGTCGGCGCCGGCGACGCGCAGCCGGCCGGGCCTCTCGGTGATCAGCATCTTGCCGCTCGGCAGGAACGCAACGCCCCACGGATTCTGCAGGCCTTCCACGACGGTGACGACGTCGAAGGCCACGCCGAGCTTCTGCTCGGGCGCGTCGGTCTGCCCGGCCATTGCCGGCTGCTGGGCCGGGTTGTTCGCCGGCCGTGGATCGGCGGGCGCCTGGGCGGATGCGAGCTGCGGTACTGCGGCCGAGATGGATAACGCGGCGGCCGCGACGAATAAACGAATTCTCATATAGGGAGATCTTACACAACTCGCGCGTCAGGGCGATGGGGCGCTAAACGATGGCCAGGGTGGCGGGGACGCCGAGGAATTCGCCGTAGCATTCGA
>JAYWEJ010000127.1:0-4584 GCA_043779345.1 Acidimicrobiia bacterium
GAGCACCTGAATGGCGTGCACGTGCTGATCGTCGAAGACGACACCGACTCCCGCAATGTGCTGGCGGTGCTGCTGCAGCGTCTTGGCGCGCTGGTCGAAGCCGTATCATCCGCGAAGGAGGCATTCGAGCGCGTCAGTCATCGCCGTCCCGACGTGCTCGTCAGCGACATCGGCATGCCCGATGAGGACGGCTATTCGCTGATTCGCCGCCTCCGCGAGATGGGCGGGGATCGCAAGCTGCCCGCAATCGCGCTGACGGCGTATGCGCGCAAGCAGGACGCCGAAGCGGCCATCGGCGCGGGCTATGACTGTCATCTCCCGAAGCCGGTTGCACCTGCGGACTTGGTTCGCGCGATCAAGACCGTCACGAAATCAGGGATCGGGGATCAGGGATCGGGGATCAGGAATCAGGCCCCCATTGCGTAGACCACGAGGTTCACGCTGAACCTGGTGTTGTCGTCGCGCTGAAATCGTTTGTTCCGCCAGTCGTAATCCCACTCGCAGCCGTAATCCTTGTTCGAATACACCACGCCGATCCGCGGTTCGCTTGCCCTGAGCGAGCCTGCCGGCTTCGCCGGCGGGCGAGTCGAAGGGACCGCGCGCAGGTAGTCGTGCACGAGGTCGTCGCCCCAGCCATTCAGCTCGTGAGCGGTTTGCGGAGGGCCGTCGGGAAACTGGAAGAACGATCGATAGATCGCGTGCGTGCGCGGCAGCTTGTCGAGGGTGCCCGGGCCGGGAAACGCGCGATGCATTTCCTGCTCGAATGAGGTCGCATAGAGGCCCGCGACATCGTGATTGCAGTCGTCCGAGAACAGGAACCCGCCGCGCTCGACGAATTCCTTCAGCCGCTCGCGTTCGCGCTCGTTGAAGCGGACCAGTTTGTGGCCCGTCATGAACAGAAAAGGGAAGGCGAGCAGCTCGTCGGAGTCCGCGGTGATGACCACTTCCTCTGGATAGACCGCGATGTTGGTGTATTCGACGATGGAGTTGAGCACGTTGGCCGCGACCTTGGGGTTGTAGTCCCAGTCGCCGGAGTCGTAACGCAGGCGGGCAAACACGAACTCCCCGGAGCGGGGCTTGCCCCGTACGGGCCGAGGTACCTGCTCCAGGGCCATCGCTCAAGTGTACCGGTTCCCGGCTCCCGGAGCCCGGCCTGAAGAGGTGGCACGGATTGTGGTTCAGGTGTTGATATGGCTGAGCCACGCGAGAACGGCGACAAGACCGTTGTCATCCCCGCAATGCCGATGGCGGTGACGGCGACTCAGGTGATCGCCGTGATCCTGACCCTGGCCGCCGCGCGATATTCGCGCGACGTGCTGGCGCCGATTGTGCTCGGGGTCCTGGCCGCCATGGCGCTGGCCCCAATGGTCCGAGGCCTCTCACGATTCGTCCCTCGCGGGCTCGCCGCCGGCATTGTCGTGATTGCCATCGCCGGCGCCTTCGGCGTCACGGCCTGGATACTCTCTGATGAAGTGGCGGCATTCAGCCGGCGCCTGCCCGGCATCGTCAGGGACGTGCGAGGCGCGGTGCAATCCGCCTCTCCGCGCCAGAGCCTGCTTCGCCAGTTGCAGCAGGCGGTCACCGAGCTCGAACAGACGGCGGGGCCGGCCAAGCCCGCCAACGCCACGCCGGTCACGATCGTCGAGACCGTGGACGTGCAGCGCCAGATGATGAGCGGCGCCCGCACGGCCGGCACCTACATCTCCAGCGCGATCCTGCTGTTGTTCCTGATCTACTTCCTGCTGTCGGAAGGCGAGATGTTCAAGGAGAAGCTGGTCAAGCTCAGTGGCGAGCGGCTGTCGCAGAAAAAAGTGACGGTGCAGATGATCGACGAGATCATCGGGAAGATTGGGAAGTTCATCTTCTACCAGTTCTGGAGCGGCCTGCTGGTCGGCATCGTGACGTGGCTGGTCTTCAGGTGGATCGGCGTGCGCTACGCGGGCTTGTGGGGCGTGGCCGCGGGCGTGATGAACTGCATCCCGTACTTCGGCCCGACGATCATCATGGTGGCGTCGTCGATTGCCGCGATGATGCAGTTCAGGTCGGCATCGATGGTTGGATTGGTGGCGCTGACGTCGCTCGCGATCACCTCGCTCGAAGGATTCTTGCTGGCGCCGATCGCACTCGGCCGCGCCGCCAGCGTCAATTCCGTCTCGGTCTTCGTCGCGGTGATGTTCTGGGGCTGGATGTGGGGCCCGCTCGGACTGATCCTCGCCGTGCCGTTGCTGATGATTGTCAAGACCGTGACCGATCACGTTGAATCGCTCCACAGCTTCAGCGAGCTGCTGGGCGGACGCGATTAGCCGCCATCGCCAGCGGCTACGGCCCCGCGTATGCAGCCGCTGGCGTGAATGGCGCCGATCCGAGACAGGCGCTGTCCGGCGATCGCGGCGTCCACATTCGCGAGTCGGTCACCATCAACGCGCCGCCGGATCAGATCTACCGGTTCTGGCGCCAGCTCGATCGGCTTCCAGAAGTCATGCCGCATCTCGACAAGGTCGAGCAGCTCGACACCAAGCGTTCGCGATGGACCGCGAAGGCATTCGATCAGGTCCCGATCACGTGGAACGCGGAACTCGAAACGCAATCGTTCGTCGCGCCGATTCACTGACGAGTTTCTGCGGGAACAGTTTCTGCACATCCACGCGCAGAGAGAAGACTTTTGCGCGGCTGCTGCCGCAACAACAGGGAGAAACAATCAATGGCTGGAAGCAATCTCCGCGACGCGCTCGTGGATGAAATCAAGGATATCTATAACGCCGAGAAGCAGGTCGTGAAGGCGTTGCCGAAGATGGTCAAGGGCGCGACGAACGACGAGCTTCGTGAGGCGCTCGAATCGCACCTCGAAGAAACCCAGAATCAGGTCAGCCGTCTCGAGCGCGTGTTCGAGCTGCTCGACGAGAAGCCGCGCGGCAAGCACTGCGCCGGCATGGCCGGCATTCTCGAAGAGGGCAGCGAAACGCTCGAAAAGGATGCGGAAGACTCGGTGATGGACGCGATGATCATCGCCGGCTCACAGCGCGTCGAGCATTACGAGATCACCGCATACGGCACCGCGATCGCGTGGGCTGAAGCGCTCGGACTGACCGAGGTCGCGCAGGTGCTCGGCGAAACGCTCGCCGAAGAAAAGGCGGCCGACAAAAAGCTTTCGGCGATCGCCGAATCGGGCATCAACGAGGCGGCGACGGCCGGCGAGTCGGAAGATGACATGGACGAGGAAGACGAGGAGCGGGCGTCAAAGACTTCGGCGAAGTCAGAGCCCGCCGGTGCATCGGCGCGTTCGGCGAGTGCTGGTTCTCCGAAGACGGCCCGTCCGCGCGGCCGGCGGTAAGAAGTGGGAAACGAGGGGCGGCGAGACCGCCCCTCGTTTTCAGATTTTGGTGGGGCCTAAACGGACGACGGTAAACGGTAACGCTGGCCTTCACGGCGGACCAGGAAACCGGCTTGAACGAGATCGCTGAGCAGCTCTTCCGCATGAGCCGGGCTCAACTGCCACAGTCGCGCCGCCTGAGCGGTCGTCAGGCACATTCCAGGCATCTCCCGGAACTCAGCACGCGCCCGCAGGGTGAGGTCTTCGCGAGTGTTTTCGGTCTGGTTGATCATCGGGACCTTCTCCGGGCGCAAATCTTTGCATGTTGAATGCCACGGATGGTTGACAAATATCCGCCGTTTTCCTGACTACCAGAAAATCAGCGAGAGGAAGTGAGTGGATCGTTGGTCAACGATCGGTGATCTCTTACCGATCTTTGGAACGCGGTGAAGCGGCGGCGTCCGGAGGTTTGCGTCCTCAAGGCCGGGTTGGCCGCATGTTCAATTTCACTATTCAGCTCGCCGCCGATGAGGAGTGCGAGTCCGGAAAAATACAGCCACAGCAGTAGTATCGCTGCGCCGGCCAGTGCGCCGTACGTTGCCGCGTAATCGCCGACGCGCGTGGCGTACAACCGGAACGCCATCGAGAACAGCACCCACAAGATCGTCGTCGCAATTGAGCCAGGCGTAATCCATACCCAGTCCTGATCCGCATCCGGAGCGTAGTAGAAGACGATCGCGATGCCGGTGGTCGCCAAGGCGAAGATCAGCGGCCATCGGACCACCATCCACACAATGTCAAAAGTGTTCGAGAGTCCGAGCCACCCGGTGAGCCAGTGCCCGGCATTCGGGCCGGCCACGATCAGGGTGAACGACAGCAGGACAAAGCCGACGAGCGCGAGCGTCAGTCCCAACGACACGAGCCGAAGTGTCCACCACGGCCGGGTTTCGGGAATGTCATACGCGCGGTTCAGCGCCGACACGATCGACGTCATGGCTCCCGAGCTGCTCCACAGGGCGCCGAGAATGCCGATCGTCAGAAGGCTCGTCGCGGCACCGGCGACGATGCTTTCGAGTTGTTGGCGGATGATGGTGAGGACTTCGGGCGGTGCGATTGGCTCGAGCGCCGCCACGATGTCGTTGACGACCGGAAAGGGCAGGTAGCTCGCCAGCGCCACGACGAAGAGCAACGCCGGGAACAGCGCCAGCGCAAAGTAATAGGCGAGCTGTGCCGCAATGCCCGCACAGTCATCGTCGATGGTCTCCTTGACCGTC
>JAYWEJ010000128.1:0-4569 GCA_043779345.1 Acidimicrobiia bacterium
ATAGCCGCGCGCGCTCAGGCCGCTGCGCAGCAGGTCGTGCGCGAGTCGGCGCTGCGCCTCGTTCATGTCCTTGATCATCAGGCCCTTGCGCGGGAACATTTCGTTGGGGATGAAATGCCAGCGCAGGCGCTCCTCGCTTTCGAACGGGAACGTCGCCCTGGCCTTCTGATCGGCCGACAGGCTGTCGAGAAACTGGGTCGCTGCCTTCTGCATGGTGGCGGCGGATTTCTGCGACGCGATGATGGCCACGCCGGTAAACGCGGTGATCAGCGTCACGGCGACGGCAAGTCTGAGCGCTGTTAATCGGCTCATCGAACCCTCCAGATCGCGAAGTCTATGTTGAAAATTGGGGTCTGACCCCAGAATTCAACAGGGGTCTGACCCCAATTTTCAACATCACTTGAAGGTCACGCCCAAGCCGAAGTGGAAGCGGGTCTTGCCGGTGAGGGATCGGGCGACGTCGAGTGAAAGGCTCACGATCGTCAAGTGTAAATAAGCGCCGCCGCCGATGCCGCGGTCGAACGTCTGGTCGGACAGATGGTCGCCGACCCCGTAAATCGCGCCCCAGTCGACGAACGCCTTGATTCCGAATCGACCGACATTGAGCGGCGAGGTGATCGGGATGCGAAGCTCGGCCGACGCGGCCGCCAGGTTATCGCCGGCCTTGTAACCGGCGTCGTAGCCGCGCAGGTTGGCGGCGCCGCCGAGCAGGTTGTGCTCGTACAACGGCAGCGGCGTGTCGGTCGTGACGCTCAGGCCGCGCACCGCCAGGACCGTTTGCCCGAACAGGCCGACATACCCGCGCACGTCGGCCTTCTTCTGGTTGGCCTGGCCGGCATCGAACCTCACGCGCTCGATGCCAAAGGTGCCGTGGATCGCATTGCGCGGAAACGCCGGATCGACGCGCGTGTCGATGGTGACGTCGCCGCCGAATCGGGAGACCCTGTCTTCGACATCGCCAAACCGCACATCGTCCCGTCGGCCGCCTGCGCCGAAGCGCAGCCACCGCGCCGGCGCGGATTCGACGCGCGCGCCGAGCGAGACCCGCCGATCGGCGATCTGGTAATGCGGATTTTCGCGGCGCCCCAGGCCGAAGTCGCCGGCGATGCGCTCGATCGGGCCGGCTCGAAACGACTTCTCGAGCTGCACGCGCGCCTGGCGCTCGCCGCCCCACGTCAGCGGCACCGAGATGCGGCTGCGCGGGCCGAGCCGATCGACGAAACTGACGCGCGCGCCATAGGTGAAGCCATAGCCGTCTTCCGACCGGACGATCGGCATGAACATGCCGCTGCTCCACAACCGCTTCACCGGGCCCGGCACCTTGCCGCGCGTGATGTCGAACTCGTCGATGCCCGGGAATTCGTCGACGATCACCATCAGCAGGATGTCGTCGGGATTCTCAATCGATCGAAACCGCCTGCGGATCTCGACGCCGTCGAAGCGGCCGCTGCGTTCGAGCCTGCCCTCGATTTCGGCGATCAGCTGATCCGTCGCCGGCTTGCCGACGACGTCGCCGACGATGCCGAGGACGTCGGCATTGGGGGTGGTGTGGTTGCCGTGCACACGCACTTCGCCGACGACACCGGGCGAAGTTTGCGCGCTCGCGGCGCTCGCGCAAATCAACAAGACGAGCAACGCGCGGATCATTTGATCGTGTAGGTCACGGCCGCTTCTTTGTAGTTGAGGTATTCGACGCGATAGGCCGCATCGGCCGCACCAACGGCGAGCATCATTTCGAACTGCATTTCAACGCTCTTCGGCAGCCAGATGTTCGGAAAGGCCTGGCCCATCTTCATACTGGCCCTCATATCACCGACCCTCACCAGCATCCGGCCCGGGAAGAAGTCCCAGTCCATGTTCTCGAAGGTGTATTGGAGGATCTGGTAGGTCTTCGGCTCGATCCACAGCGTCACCATCGACGCCTTGTTCATCTTCTCTTCGACCTTGTCGTCCTCGTCCTTGACCTTCTTGTCGGGCTTCGACCTGCCGTCCTTGAACAGCCCGGCCTCGGGGTAGTACTCGATCTTCAGCGCTTCGATATCGCCGATCTTCTCGCGGCCGGCCAGCGCGTAGTGCCCGTTCTCGAACTTGAATTTCAGGAAGTACGCGGATGACACGAATTGCGGCTCGCGCACCTGCTTCAACATATCTTCGGTGTTGGTGATCGGCGCGCCGGCGTCCTGGTCGTCCGAGCTCGTCGCCGTGACGCCGGTCGGCCCGATTGTCACCTGGCGTTCCAGGGGCTCCGGCGGCAGGCCCTTGGCGGCGCGCTCGGCATTGCGCTTCTCGCGTTGCTCGCGGTTCTTCTGGCGCCGCAGCCATTGCTCCTCGGCTTTGCGGCGGTCGGAGTCGGAGAGGGTGACGCCGTCGGCCGCAACCGGGCTCCGCACGAAGATGCCGTCGCGGATGAACCACGTGTATTCGCGGCGCATGCCCCACAGCGGGAAGCGCCCCGGCCCAGTGAGGTCGAAGGCCTCCTTCTCCTCGAGCACGTATTGCTGCAGCTTCTTCCAGTTGTCGTCGCGCCGCGCGATGACCTTCTCCATGAAGGCATCGAGGTCCGACTGGGCGTCGAGATCGGCGGGGACGGCCGCCGCGAGAAATCCGAGGCAAAGCAGGGCGAGCAGGGGTTTAGTGTTCATGGGGATCTAGCAATGAGACGTCGATCAACGCCGATCAGTTCGTGTCTGTGTCTAATCTGCGTTGATCTGTGGCCTTACTGCGCGGTCGTGTTGTCAGGCGGATCGCGGCGGTAAACGACCTTCCCGTCGGCGATCGTAACGGCCACTTCCGTGGTCGTCAGGCGGCTGGCTGGCCCCGAAAAGATGTCGTCGGTGAGGACGACGATGTCGGCGAGCATGTCGCGGGTGAGCGCGCCCTTGCGCTGCTCGTCGAAGGACGCCCAGGCGCCGTCGCGCGTGTAGGCGTCGATGGCCCGGCGCAGGGCCAGGCGCTCGGCCGGAATCCATCCGCCTTCGGGCAACCCGTCCTGCGTGGTCCGCGTCACCGCGACGTGCAGTCCCTTGAGCGGGTCGAGAGTCATGACCGGCCAGTCGCTGCCGAACGCGAGGCGGCCGCCGGCCTTGGCGATGCTGTTCCACATCCAGCCGCGCGCCGCGCGCGCCTCGCCGATGTTGACGCTCCACACATCGCCCGGCGTCGGGCTTGGCGTGGCGTGGACCGGTTGCAGCGAGGCGATCACGCCGAGCTTGCCGAAGCGCGGCACGTCGGCGGGAGCGATGGTCTCGATGTGCTCGATGCGATGGCGGCGTCCGCGCTCGGGGGCGGGATTGGCCTTGGCCGCGGCCTGATACGCGTCGAGCGTCATCCGTACCGCGGCGTCGCCGAGGGCGTGCGTCATGACCTGCCAGCCGCGCTTGTCGAGCATCGCGACGACCTGGTTCAGTTGCTCGGGCGTGAATCGGGCATCGCCCTTCGTCGTCGCGCGATTCGCGTACGGCTCGAGCATTGCGGCGGTATGCGATTCGATGACGCCGTCGGCGATCAGTTTGATC
This sequence comes from Acidimicrobiia bacterium, assembly GCA_043779345.1. Lineage (GTDB taxonomy): Bacteria > Acidobacteriota > Vicinamibacteria > Vicinamibacterales > UBA2999 > 12-FULL-67-14b. Next base: position 3,516 of record JAYWEJ010000128.1, read on the forward strand.
GCGCCGGTCTTGAGCAGCGGATCGTCGGCGAAGCGCTCGCGCACCCGGTCGATCTCGTCGAGGTTCGCCTCTGTGAGCGTCGCGTCGGCCCGCAGCGCCTGGTAGACGCGCAGCGTCAGGTGGCCGCGCCTGCGAAGGCGGTCGAACAGGTCGAGATCGGCGGCGGCGCCGCCGGCGTCCTGCACGCTGGTAATGCCGAAGCGATGCGATTCATCGATGGCGGCGCGGATCGCGGCGAGACGGTCCTCCTCGGTCGGCTTCGGCGCCGCGGCGGTCATCAGCGCCATGGCCGCCTCCTTGAGCGCGCCGGTCGGCTCGCCGCTGCGCGGATCCTTCACGATCACGCCGTTCGCGGGCGCCTTGGTGCGCCGCGTGATGCCGGCCAGCTTCAGTGCCCGGGTGTTGGCCCACCCGGTGTGGCCGTCGTAAGCGATCAGGTACGCGGGGCGATCGGGCACCAGCGCGTCGAGCATCTGGCGCGTCGGCATCGCGCCGCCGAACGGCTGGTAATACCAGCCGCGGCCGGTGATCCACGCGCGCTCCGGATGCGCTTCGGACCAGACGCGAATCGTGTCCTTGATCTCGTCGATGGTGGTGGCGTCGCCGAGGCTGATCTGATCGAGCGAGAGGCCGCCGTTGATGAGGTGCGCGTGGGCGTCGTTGAAGCCCGGCACGACCGCTCCGCCCTTGGCGTCGATGACCACGGTCTGGGCGCGCTTGAGCCGCTGGATTTCACGGTTGGATCCGACGCGGATGACCTTGTTGCCGCGCACCGCCACCGCCTCGGCGAGATCGGCGCCGCCGTCGGCGGCGTAGACCCTGCCGTTGATGACGATCAAATCCACCGCGCCATCGTCTTCGCGCTGTGCGCCGACGATCAGACCCGCGATGAACGTGACCCCGACAATGAAGGCCACGGCATAAGCCGTGAGGCGGGCCGCCATTGAACAAATTCTAGCGTGTTTCGACGTTTCGGCGCTTCCGTGTCAGCATCTGCGGATGCGATTCGCCATTCTCGGGTCGGGTGCGGTGGGCGGGTATTTCGGCGCGAAAC
>JAYWEJ010000129.1:0-10872 GCA_043779345.1 Acidimicrobiia bacterium
GGACGGTTTGGCGCTTCAACCCTTGTTCGCGCGGGATTCGCGCCTGGTGAACTCGTACGCGGTCGTGCACGACGCTTCTCCGCGAGGAGCTCGGTTTGCCGAGTGGCTCGCGACCGGGAACGGTCGACAGGCGCTGGCTTCGTATGCGACCGGCGGCATCCAACCTTTTCGGGTCTGGCCCAATGGCTGTCCTGGCGGCGATCCTATGGCGCCGCTGTGTGAATCGTGAGGAGCATGTGATCGCTTCTGCCTTCTAATCGTGTCGCGATAAGTCAATGCCTGAGTTGTTTCATACGAACCATGCCGCGCCGCGTCCTTGACGCCGTCAGTCATATGTGATGTAACGCACGGAGAATGGGACACCTCAAACAGCGAACGGTATTCCTCGTCGCCTGTGTTGGGCCCACGTGATGGCTCTCTACGAAGATCCCGAGCAACACGAGCGACGCGCGCTAGCGCAGATGATGCCGTCCTTCGCTGGCCGCCGCGTCTTGGAGATCGGGTGCGGCGATGGCCGTGTGACTCGCCTGTTCGCTGGTGCCGCGGCATCCGTCCTTGCCATCGATCCAAAACCTGAGGCAATCGCCGCGTTGCGCGCACAAATGCCGACTGTAGACGCGAGGAACATCGGAATCGATAAACTCGAACTGTCGCCGCATTCCGTCGATATTGTGATCTTCTCGTGGTCTCTTTGATGAATCGACGCGGAGGGCATGGTCGATGCCCTGAGACGGGCGCGGCAGTGGGTCACCGACGCTGGTTGCATACTCGATTTGCACCCGACGGCGGCAGCAGCCTTGGTGCTCGTCGGTCACCTCGTCGGCGGTGAAGTGGATAACGGCAACGCAATGGATCGCCACCAGGCGGCAACCGATGCGATATCGGCGGCAGTCCGCGATCGGCTCTTTACACTGCAGAGCTCAACCGAATTCGACTATGACGTGTACGCGGACTCGCTCGAGGAGCTACAGCAGCACATCCACGATGAGTGGCGTGAAGGCCATATCGGCGATATGACGTTCGCCAATAGCCAGAAGCTATTGAGAGCGGAGCCGACTCAGAAGCCCCGCGTCCGCGAGCGTGTCTCCGCTTCGCGGCTCGTGCCCGTCATCATCTGACTCGGCGGCGGGCAACCCCAAGCTCGGAAAGCCTCGCCGCAATGCCGTGGACGCTTCAGCGTGAGCGTTCGCAGAAGGACGGTCGCGGTATAGACTGTCGCGGTCAGCATGTTGAAGGCGTCGTCCATTCCGAGTGCGCTGTTGCCGGAATCAGCGCGGCCCGCGGTGCCCATCCGGCCGGTGCAGCGGCCGACAGGCATCCGCATCCTCTACGTCCTGGCGTGCTTCGCGGGTCTCGCCCTGACATTCGTTCGCTCGCAATTGCGCCGCGCCGACGATCCCGACCGCTTCGCGCGCGAGGTGCGGGAGACGTTCGAGCGCATGGGCGGCCTGTGGATCAAGGCGGGCCAGTTCATGGCGCTGCGCATCGATCTGCTTCCGGTCGCGCTCTGCCGCGAACTGGCGCGCCTGCAGACGCGCGCGCTCGGGTTCCCGCCATCGCTGGCCCGGCAGATTGTCGAACATGAACTCGGCGCGCCGATCGATCACATCTTCGATGCCTGGGAGGACGTGCCGTTTGCGGCCGCGTCGATCGGCCAGGTGCATCGGGCGCGACTCCGCCTCGAGCAGGTGTGGGTGGCGGTGAAGGTGCAAAAGCCGTACTCCGCCGAACTGTTCGCGCGCGACTTCGCGGTGATGGCCGGCCTCGCCCACCTCGCCCACGCGCTCGGCATGTATCGCCACATGCGGTGGAGCGAAGGTCTCAACGAACTGCGCCAGATCATGCGCGAGGAACTCGACTTCGGATTCGAAGCCGCCTCGACGCGAAAGATGCGGCGCGTGCTCAAGGCCCACCACGTCTACGTGCCCAAAGTGTTCTCCAGCTACTCGACCACGCGCGTCATGGTCAGCGAGTTTCTGGACATGGTGCTGATGGCCGACTACCTGCGCGTGGCGCAGACCGATCCGGACCGCCTGCGCGAGTGGCAGGCCGACAATCACTTCCAGCCGCGGCTGGTGGCGCGCCGCCTCGTTCACTCGTTCCAGCGGCAGACGATGGAAGACAACCGCTTCCATGGCGACATGCACCCCGGCAACATCGGGCTGCTGCGCAACAGCCGCATCGCGCTGATCGACTTCGGCGCCACCAACTTCACCGAGCGCGAATACCTGCAGAAGTTCCGCGGCTTCACGCGGACGCTCGCCACCGGCGAATTTTCCAAGGGGGCCGACCTCTGCCTGATGCTGTGCGCCAGCCTGCCGCCGCTTGACCTCGGACACATGCACGAGCGGCTGACCCGCGTGCTGCAGTCATGGGCGACGCGGACGTGGGTCAAGGCGCTGCCGTTTCACGACAAGTCCATGGACAACCTCACGCTCGAATTGATGGTGGTCTTGCTCGGCGACGGCTGCACGATGGACTGGGCGTGGCTGCGCCTGCACCGTGCCAGCTCGACGCTTGACGCCTCACTGATCGAACTGCATCCCGGCATCGACTACCGCAGGGTGACCGCGCAGTATTTCCGAAATGCGGAGGCGCGGCGCCTGCGCCGAGCCGTGGACGCCATGGGCGTCCGGCGGACGCTGTCGATCGTCAACGAGGCGCTCGACGTGCCGGCGCGCTTGAAGGAATACGCCTCGCTGCAGGCGGCGCTGATTCGCCGCGAAGTCACGGTCTTCCAGGGCATCGTCGATCGGACCACCGCATCACTGTCCACGATCCTCTCGCTCAGCCGGATGCTGGTGCTCGTGCAGGCCGCGGCCACGATTGTGGCGGCGGCGGCGACGGGCATGACGGTGTTCGGGCCGGTGCTCTCGAGGTGGCTCGGCGATCTCCCGCTGCGCGTGCCGACCAGCGATCCGCGATCGCTGGTCGCCGTCCTCGTCATCGATGCGTGGCTCTGGCTGGCTCTCGCGCGTCTCCACCACGTCGTCGGCGGCAACCGCATTGCGCCTCACCGGCAGGTGGTGCCGGCATGATGGCGCCTCGACGATCCGCCGTCGCGCGTTTGCGAGTGCCGCTCGGCCTGGCGGCGGGCGTGATCATTGCCACCGCCGGCGCGGCGGCGGCGCAGGCGCCGGCGCCCGTGCTGCCGCTCGAACAAGCCGTGGCCCTCGCGCGGCAGCAAAACCGTCCGCTGCAGGCCGCGCGCCTCGACGTTGAGAGCGCCACGCACGAGATCGAGACGTTTCGCGCCCAGCGGAAACCGCTCTTCGACGTGAAAGTGGGCACCGGCACGGTGGTCGCGCCGCTCAGCTTCCGCTTCGCCGAAGGCGTGTTCGGCACGCTGCCCAGCACCGGACCGATTCCACCGTCCGACGTGACGATCACGACCAACCCGCGCCTCAGCACCGTGGTCTTCGCAAGCGTCATTCAGCCGTTGACGCAACTGCCCCGCATCAGGCGCGGGGTGGACGCCGCCGAACTTGGCGCGCAGGTGGCCGCCGAGCAGGTGCGCCTGCAGGAAGCCACGCTCGTCGCCAACGTCAGGAAGATCTATTACGCGGTCGTGCAGGCCGAAAGCGCGATGCGCGCTCGCGAGCAATCCCTGCGTTACGCCAGTGAACTGTTGCGGCTGACCGAGCAGTACGAATCACAAGGCGTCGTGCTGCCCGCCGACGTGCTGGCGGCCCGCGCCGGCCTGCAGGAGCAGCAGCTGCAGGCGGCCATCACGGGCCGGGCGGCGCAGGGCTACCGCGAGCAATTGAACGTCCTGCTCGGCCGCGACGTCGACGAGGCCTTGACCGTGGAACCGTTCCGGCCCGCCGAGGCCAGCGAAGGGGATCTGCGTGCGGCCGAGACGCTCGCGCTGTCGGCGCGGCCGGAAGTGCGCATCGCCCGATTGCAGGCCCGCCGCGCCGAGGCGGCGCTGGGCGCGACGAAGACACCGAGCATGCCCGACCTCAGCGTGGCCTTCGAGTACACAGGTTTTTACGGATTCGAAGTGCTGCCGCATCACGGCGCGCTGTTTGGCGTGCTGGCGAGCTGGGAGCCGTGGGACTGGGGACGCAACAAGGCCGATCGCGAGCGCGCGCGCATCCGGCAGGTTCAGGCAGCGTTGGCCGCGACCGAAACCGAGTCGATGGTGCGCGTCGACGTACGCGCCCGGTTCCGCGCGCTGCAAGACGCCTTCGCGATGGTCACCGTCAGCGATGCGGCGCGCGAGGCCTCGCGCGAAAGGCTTCGCGTCGCCACCGATCGATTCGCGCAGGACGCCGCGCTGCAGCGCGATGTGCTCGAGGCGCAGGCGCGTCTCGCCGGCGCCGATACGGCGCGCGAGCAGGCCGTCGGCAACTACTGGAGTGCCCGTGCCGAGTTCGAACGGGCGAGGGCCGACCCATGAGGCGTCTGATTTCTCTTGCGGTGGTGATTGCCGCCGGCTGCGGCGGGACGGCGCCGTACGAGAAGCCGCTCACGCCGGTGCTGGTTGCCGATCTGCAGCGCCAATCGCTCGACCTGCCGCTTCGTTACTCGGCCGCGATTGAGCCCGGCACGCGCGTCGACATGGCCTTCCGGGTCGGCGGCTACGTGACCTCGATTGCCACGATCGATGGACGCCCCATTCAGGACGGCGATCGCGTCACCGCCGGGATGGTGCTCGCCTCGGTGCGGCCCGCTGACTATGACGCGAAGGTGACGCAGGCGCGCTCACAGCTCGCCGAGGCCACGTCGGCGCGAGACGCCGCCGCGGCCGCGGTCGCTCGTGCCGACGCGCTCTTTGCTTCTAAAAGCCTGACGAAACCGGAAGTGGATCAGGCGCGCAGCACACTCACCGCCATCGACGCACGGATCGCCGGCGCCAGCGCCCTGGTCGGCGAGGCGGAACTGGCGCAAGGCGACACCTCGCTGCGCGCGCCGCTGTCGGGCGTGCTGCTCAAGCGGCTGGTCGAAGTGGGCACGCTGGTCGGCCCTGGGTCGCCGGGATTCGTCGTCGCCGATACGAGCACGGTCAAGGTCGTCGTCGGCGTGCCGGACACGCTGCTGGCGACGTTCCCGGCGGGCGCGATCCAGACGGTCCGCTCAGAGGCGCTGCCGGATCGCCAATTCCAGGGACGCGTCACGAAGGTGTCCCCGACCGCGGATCCACGAAGCCGCCTGTTCGAGATCGAGATCACGCTGCCCAATGCCGACGGCGCGCTGAAGCCCGGCATGGTCGCGGCCGTGCAAGCCAATCGTGCCGGCCAGCACGCGCCCAGCCGCACCGAGGCGGTCGTGATCCCGTTGTCGGCCGTCGTTCGTCCTCCCGGAGAAACCGAGGGGTATGCCGTGTACATCGTGCGCCAGCAGGGCGATGTGTCGACGGCAGAACTGCGCCGCGTCCGTCTGGGCGTGCTGCTGGGCAACGACATCACGGTCGTCGACGGATTGACCGGCGGCGAACGGCTGATCGTGCAGGGCGCTACCATCGTCACCAACGGCGAGCGCGTCAATCCCACCCGGTAGGACACGGATGAGCCACGGTCGTCGAGACGACGAGATCATCAGGGAGACGCACAACACCGCGCGGTTCTTCGTCGAGAACCGCCACATCGCGTGGGTGTTGCTTGCGGCCACGTGCGTGGCGGGCGTCTTCTCGTACATGCGGATGCCGAAGCTCAAGGATCCGCGGTTCGAAGTCGTCTATGCGGCCGCGGTGTGCCCGTGGCCGGGCGTAGAGGCCGAGCGAGTGGAGCAACTGGTGACGCGCCGGATCGAGGAACGGATCGCCGAGAACGCGCGTGTCTCGCTGATCGAATCCACCACCCGGGGCAGCGTCGCGATCGTCGTCCTCAAGCTCGATGAACGCACCGACGACACCGCGAAGGAGTTTGCCGACATCGCGCAGCGGCTGGCGTCGCTGCGGGACCTGCCCGACGGCGCCGGACCGATCGAATTCATGAAGGACTTCGGCGATACGGCGGCGCTGCTGCTGACGGTCGCCAGTCCCAAGGTCGACGAGGTCGAACTCTCGCTTCGGGCGGCGGCGATTCGGTCGGCGATCGAATCGGCGCGGGCATCGGCGCCGCCGGGACGCCGCGTGTCGCTGGTCGCGGCGTTTCCGCCGAGTGTCGATGCCGCGATGCCGGCGCGGCAACGCAACATGATCGCGGAACTCGCAGGGGGCCGCGCGCTCGGCCGCGACCTGCGCCGGCTCGACGGCCCCGGGTTCGTCGGGTTCGACCTCACGCCCTCCGGCGACAGCCGGGCGTTGCTCGACACGATCAACGCCATGGTGAACGGGCGCCTGGTCGGCGCGGATCTGCATCCCGACGTGTGGCCGATCATGCTGGTGGAAGCGCCGGTGGATACCGAGGCGAGGTTGTCGGAAGTGGCCGGCGACAGATACAGCTACCGCCAGCTCGATGACTTCACCGACGCCATCAAGCGGCGGCTGCAGAACGTGCCGCAGGTGGCGAAGATCACGCGCTCCGGCGTGCTGCCGGAGCAGATCTATCTGGAATACGGGCAGTCGCGCCTGGCCGCCTCGTCGCTGCGTCCGGCGACGCTGCTGCAGGTGTTGGCCGGCCGCAACAGCGCCGCGACTGGCGGTCTAATCGGCGTCGAGGGGCGCGGCCTGCTCATCGATCCCGCCGGCGAATTCGCTTCCGAGCGCCAAATCGGCGATGTGATCGTCGGACAGTCAGCGACGGGACGCCCGGTTTACCTGCGCGACAGCGTCGACATCCTGCGCGGCTACCAGACACCGGCGCAGAATCTCAACTACCTCACGACCAAGCAGGCCGATGGGTCGTGGCGCCGCGCCCGCGCCATCACCGTGGCGCTGCAGATGCGGCCGGGGGAGCAGATCGCTGAGTTCGGCCAGGCGGTGGACGCGGCGCTGGCCTCGCTCGGTCCGACGATTCCCTCGGACCTGATTTTGGCGCGGCCCTCGGATCAGCCGCTGCAGGTGCGCGAGAACGTGGACCTGTTCATGAGCAGCCTCTACGAGGCGATCGTGCTCGTCGTGCTGGTGGCGCTGATCGGATTCTGGGAGTGGCGCTCGGCGCTCGTCATGGCGATGGCGATTCCGTTGACGCTGGCGCTCACCTTTGCCTCGATGTACGCGCTCGGCATCGACCTGCAGCAGGTGTCGATCGCGTCGCTGATTATCGCGCTGGGACTGCTCGTCGACGATCCGGTGGTGGCCGGCGACGCCATCAAGCACAGTCTCAACGCGGGCCATCCGCCGCGCATCGCCGCGTGGCTCGGGCCGACGCGCCTCGAAGCGGCCATCCTCTTCGCCACCCTCACCAACATCGCGGCCTACGTGCCGCTGCTGATGATCAGCGGCACCAGCGGCGAGTTCATCTACAGCCTCCCGGTGGTGCTGGCGTGCGCGCTGATCGCATCCCGCATCACGTCGATGACGTTCATTCCGCTGCTCGGCTACTACCTGCTGCGTCCCTCGCCGGGGCGTCGTGCGGCGGGTAGCCGGAGCGGCTGGTATTTCCGTGTGATGGGCGCGCTGATCGAGCGGCGCTGGCTCACTCTCGGCGCCGCGGTCGTCCTGCTGGCGGCCGGAGGGCTGGCCGTGCGCGGGTTGCAGGTGCAGTTCTTCCCGAAGGATTTGTCGTACTTGTCGTACGTCGACATCTGGCTGCCCGAGGACGCCACGGTGTCGGCAACCAATGCGGTGGCGCGTCAGGCCGAGCAGATCGTGCGCGCGGAAACCGAGGCGTACGGCGCCGAGCATCACGGCGCGGATGCGCCCTCACCGGTGCTGCGCTCGGTGACGACCTTTGTCGGCGCGGGGGCGCCGCGCTTCTGGTTCTCGGTTGCACCCGAACTTGCGCAGCCGAACTACGCGCAGCTGATCGTCAACGTCACCGACAAACATGACACCGCCGAACTGGTACCGCGCCTGCAGCGCGCCTTGTCGGGCGCGATTGCCGGCGCGCGCGTCGACGTGCGCCAGCTCGAGACGGGCAAGCCGGTCGGCATTCCGGTGTCGATCCGCATCTCGGGCGAGCGCATCGACACGCTGCGAGCGCTGGCCGATCAGGCGAAAGCGGCGCTGCGCGCGGTGCCGGGCGCCGACGGCGTCCGCGACGACTGGGGCGCCGAGAGCTTCAAGGTCCGCCTCGCGGTCGATGCCGACCGCGCCAGCATCGCGGGCGTGTCGAACCTGGAAGTGGCGTTGTCGTCGGTGACGGCCATTAACGGATTCCCGGTGACCACGCTCCGTGACGGCGACAAGCGCATTCCGGTGGTCGCCCGCCTGCGCGTCGAGGACCGCGCGCGCCTCACCGACATTCAGGACCTGTACGTCTACTCCCTGCTGAGCGAGGCACGCGTCCCGCTGCGGCAGGTGTCTCGCGTGGACTACGGCATGTCAACCGAGCGCATCCGACGGCGCAACCAGTTCCGTACCATCACCGTGTCGGCGTTTCCGGTTCCCGGCACGCTGGCCTCGGGAGTGCTCGGCGCCGCAAGGCCGGAGATCGATCGGCTTGCCGCCGCGATGCCGCCGGGGTATTGGCTGGAGATCGGCGGCGAGGAAGAGGAGCAGGTCAAGGGATTCGCCGAACTCGCGGCGGTGATGCTGGTATCGGTAGGCCTGATCTATCTGGCACTCGTGTTCCAGTTCAGGAATGCGGTGAAGCCGCTGGTGGTGTTCTCGGCCATCCCGTTCGGCGTGATGGGAGCGCTCGTCAGCCTGGCCGTCATGGGCACGCCATTCGGGTTCATGGCCTTCCTCGGCGTCGCTAGCTTGATCGGCGTGATCGTCAGTCACGTCATTGTGCTGTTCGACTACATCGAGGAAGCGCAAGCTCACGGCGAGCCGCTGAAGGACGCCCTGCTCGATGCGGGAATTGCCCGGCTGCGGCCGGTCGCGGTCACGGTCGGCGCGACGGTCTTCGGGCTGGTCCCCCTCGCCCTGCACGGCGGACCGCTCTGGGAGGGACTGTGCTACACGCAGATCGGCGGCCTGACCATCGCGACGCTCGTGACGCTGGTGCTCGTGCCCGTGCTCTACGCCATCTTCGTGCTCGACCTGCGGCTCATCACGTGGGAGATCCCAGGCGCCGATGCTCAGGGCGGACCGATCAAGTGAAACCCCAGCAGCCAGAGGTGCACGAAGACTGCCGCCGCCACTGACACGTAGACGGCCCGCCGTGTCAGCACGCCGTCACGATGGGCGCCGATGAAGCACCACAGGCCCGCGGGCACGAACAGCAGTAAGGCAGACAACGTGCCTGGCGAATAACTGCGGAAGAAAATCGAGAACCCCAGGTGAAACACGAACGCGTTGCCGATCACGATCGCCGGCATGATGAGGCTGACTTCGGGTTTGCGCCATCCAATCACTGAGCCGCCGATAGCCATCAACGTCACCGTCGCATTGACGAGGTGGCATTGCTCCCAAGTCACCGGCACCTGCAATACGCCTTGCAGCCAGGTGCGGATGTCGAGGGCGAATTCTTCCAGGAAGTGAAGTCCGAGCACCATCACGACGACCCAGAGCGTGAACTCGTGCGTCCGCTTCATGTGGGCTATTATCACGCCTCATGTCCCAATCCACCAGTCCTGACGCGGTCGCCTCGCAGCCGCAGGTCGAGCCGCGGTCGCGAGCCTTGCAGCGCTTCTGGGAACGCTACTTCGCCTTCTATGACACGCTGAACGAATCGCCGCCGTATCGCCGCATGGTCGAGCGGCACGCCGAGCTGCTGCAGCCTCGCGCCGGCGACGTGATTCTCGATGCCGGCAGCGGCACCGCCAACGTGACGCAGGTCCTTGCCGTGCCCGGCGCGAATGTCACCGGCATCGACTTCTGTGAACCGGCGCTCGTGCGATGCCGGCGCAAGGTGCCGTCGGCAACCTTCCGCGTCGCCGACCTGACGCGCCCGCTGCCGTTCGACACCGGGACCTTCGACAAGGCGGCCTGCAGTCTCGTGCTCCACTACCTCGTGCCGGAGCGCCAGCGCTTCGCCGTCACCGAACTGGCCCGCGTGCTGAAACCCGGAGGCCGAATCGCCATTACCGTCTTTGCTACGGGATTTAACACTTGGCGGGTCTATACCGAGACGCTTCGCGACCGGCGCCAGACCGACGGCCTGCTGAGCACCGCCGCGCTCGGCGTCCGCTATCTCTTCAACACGTCGCGCATTTTCTACTACGTCTGGCGCATCAAGCGCGCCGAGAAATCCGGCGACTACCAGTTCGCCACCGCCGACGAACTGCGCGCGATGCTCGTCGCGGCCGGCCTTACCGTCCACTCGGTCGAGCCGACTATGGCCGGCCAGTGCTGGACGGCCAGCGCCAGTCGTGCCGCCGCCGGCGCGATCCGTTGACGGGGCGGACGCGGCTGGCGCCGTTTACCGCCGACCTCGATCTGCAGCAGCGGTTGTGGGAGGCGCCGCGCGCGCGCACCCTGACCGGGATTTTGTCGGCCGCTGATCTCGCCCCGGATCTGACCGCCCTCACCTTCGTTGATCATGGCCGCCCGCCGGAGGCCATCACGTGGAGCCGGCTGCGCAGCGGTGCGGCGTCGCGTGCGGCGCGCCTCGTCGAGGCTGGTGTGAAGCCGGGCGATCGCGTCATCGTGATGGTGCCGACCGGCCCCGGATTCTTCGATGCATTCTTCGGAACCTTGTTGGTGTCCGCGACGCCGGTGCCCGTGGCACCGCCGCACTCGATACGGCCAGACAAGCTCGCCGTCCTGTTCGCGGCGGTGATGCGGATCGCCGACGATTGTTCCGCCGCGGCGATCGTCGGGTCCGGCCGATCGCTGACCCTGCTGGCCGACTACCTTCGCGAACAGGGTCGCCGGATGCCGCTGGTCTCGGCTGATGAAACAACGCCTTCGGTCGGGCCGCCGCTCGCCGGTGACGA
>JAYWEJ010000130.1:0-10864 GCA_043779345.1 Acidimicrobiia bacterium
GGCAAGCGCGGCGAGGTCGTCAAGGTCGCCGACGGCTACGCCCGCAACTACCTGCTGCCGCGCAAGCTGGCCCTGCCGGCCACCGACGCGAACAAGCAGTGGATCTCGCGCGAGCGGAAAATCTCCGAAGCGCGCGAGGGTGAAGAGCGCGAAGGCGCAGAAGCGCTGGCCGAGCGCCTGGTGGCGCTCGACCTGCAGATCGGGCGCAAGGTCGGCGACAACGACACGCTCTACGGTTCGGTGACCAACGGGGACATCGCCGATCTGCTCAAGCAGAAGGGCTTCGACATCGATCGCCGCAAGATCTTGTTGCCCGACGCCCTCCGTGCACTAGGCGAGGCTCACGTTCCGGTGAAGTTGCACCGTGACGTGACCGCGCAGCTGAAGATCACGATCGTTAAAGAGTAGCAGGGCAAAAGCCCGAGCGACATTTCACAGGAGAACGGAAGAAAGGAACTCCCTTTCTTCTTTCTCCTGTTTTCTTTTTGCTTCATAATCCACTTCCTCGTAATGGCCCCTGAAACAGCAGCCGCACCAGCGCAGCAACGTACACTCCCGCACAACCTCGAAGCGGAGCGCTCGGTGCTGGGTGCGATCCTGATCGACAACGAGACCATGAACGTCGCCGCGGCGATGATCGACGCCAAGGCGTTCTTTCGTGACGCGCACCGCCGCATCTTCGATCGCATGCTCGATCTGTCGGAGCGCAACCAGCCGATCGATCTCGTGACGCTGAAGGAAGAGCTCGAGCGGGCCGGCGACCTCGAAGAGGTGGGCGGCCCGGCCTATATCGCGTCGCTCGTCGACGGCGTGCCGCGCTCGACCAACGTCGAGTACTACGCGCAGATCGTCAAGGAGAAGGCGACGCTCCGGAACCTGATCTTCTCGGCCAACAAGATCCTCGGCACCGCCTACGACGCCGATCAGGAAGCCGACCTGATCCTCGACGAAGCCGAAAGCGCCATCTTCGCGGTCGCCGAGGACCGCATCAAGGCCGGCTTCGTGTCGATGAGCACGCTGGTCCGCGAGAGCTTCCCGAAGATCGAGAAGCTGTTCGAGCACAAGACCTTCATCACCGGCGTGCCGACCGGCTTCGACGACATCGATCGCAAGACGCGTGGCCTGCAGCCCGGCGATCTCGTGATCGTCGCGGCGCGCCCGTCGATGGGCAAGACCAGCCTGGTCCTCAACATGTGCCAGCACGTCGCCACGCACGGCGGTGTCGCCGGCTTCTTCTCGCTCGAAATGTCGAAAGAGTCGCTGTTCATGCGCATGCTCGCATCGGAAGCGAAGATCGACATGTATCGGCTGATGAGCGGGCAGATCGGGCAAAAGGAATACGGACTGATCACGCACGCGATGGAGACGCTCAGCGAGGCGCGGCTGTTCGTGGACGACACCGCCGGCATCGGCGCGCTCGAAATGCGCGCCAAGGCGAGGCGCCTCAAGGCCGAGCACGGCTTGAGCATCCTGGCGATCGACTATATCCAGCTGATGACCGGCCGAGGCCGCTTCGAGAACCGCACGCTCGAACTGGCGTCGATCTCGCGATCGCTCAAGGGCCTGGCCAAGGAACTGAACGTGCCGATCGTCGTGCTGTCGCAGTTGTCGCGCGCGCCCGAAGCGCGCTCCGACAAGCGCCCGATGCTGTCGGACTTGCGCGAATCCGGCGCCCTCGAGCAGGACGCCGACGTCGTCATGCTGATCTTCCGCGAGGAAATGTACAAGACCGACGATCAACCGTCGGACACCGACGGCGTCGCCGAGATCATCATCGGCAAGCAGCGCAACGGCCCGACCGGCACGGTGAGGCTGGCCTTCATCCGCGAGCAGACCCGGTTCGGCAACCTGGCCGCCGGCGGATACTCGCCGCCAAGCGACTAACCGTAGAGGCGAGTCTTTAGACTCGCCTGCAGGCGGGCCTGACGTCCCCTACGTGCCACAATGACACCGTGGTTCGCTGCACGACCGCCCGCGTCGATCTCAAGGCGCTTGAATCCAACTTCAAGGCGATCGCCGCGTATCTCACCAACGAATCGGGATTGAACCGCGGCGCCGGCCGCGGCCCCGCCATTGCCCCCGGCATCATCGCCGTCGTCAAAGCCAACGCCTACGGCCATGGCGCGTGCCGCGTCGCGGCGACGCTCGAAGCCGCGGGCGCGACGATGCTCGCGGTCGCGGATATCGAGGAAGGTGTCGACCTTCGTAAGTCCGGCGTTCGCGCGCCGATCCTGATCTTCGGCGCGCTGAGCGTGAGCGACCTCGACGGCGTGTTCGATCATGATCTGACGCCGACCATCTCCAGCCCTGCCGCGGGCCACGCGCTGCAGCAGGGCGCCGCCAGGCGCGGTGCGACGCTGCGGTATCACCTGAAGATCGACACCGGCATGAATCGCCTCGGCTTCCGCCACGACAACCTCCGGCGGACGCTGCCGGAGCTGCTGGCCAGCAAGAACCTGGTCATCGATGCGGTCCACACGCACTTCGGCACCGCCGATGAACCCGGGCACAAACTATTCGAAACCCAGCGCACGCGCTTCGAAGCTGCATGCCGCACGCTTGATGAGCTCGGCGCCGGACCTCGTCTCCGTCACGCCGCCAACTCCGCCGCGCTGCTGCGCGATTCACGCGTCTGGTTCGACTTCGTGCGTCCTGGCCTGTTGCTCTACGGCCTGGTGCCGCCACCCCTCGCGGCGACGATCGCGCTGAAACCGGTGATGTCGCTCACCAGCCAGGTCGTGGCCGTCAAGGGCGTGCGGATTGGGGAAACGGTTGGATACGGCGGCCGGTTCGCGACGGAGCGGCCCGTGACCTTAGCTGTCATTCCCGCTGGTTATGCTGATGGCCTGGATCGCCGTCTCGAGGACCATGGGGTCGTCCTGATTCGCGGCAGGCGCGCGAAAATCGTCGGTGCCGTCAGCATGGACATGCTCACCGCGGACGTCACCGACATCGACGGCGTCGGCACGGGGGACGAAGTGGTGTTCCTGGGATCGCAAGGCGACACGTCGATCGATGCGAGGGAGATGGCCGCCTGGATCGGCACGATACCTTATGAAGTGCTATGCCGGCTTGGTGCCCGCGTTGAAAGACGGTACGAGTAAAGCCGGCTCTACACTTCCTGTGCGTTCCGAGGGCACGGAGAAGTACGGAGCACACGGAGCGTGATGACGATGAGACAATCAGTCTCCGTGTCCTCCGTACTCCTCCGCGTCCTCGGAACCGTAGCAGGTTGAGCGAATGAAACAGGCGAAACCTGTCTTTGTCTGTCAAGAATGTGGCGTGCAGCGTCCGAAGTGGCAGGGCAAGTGCGACGATTGCGGCGCGTGGAGCTCGTTTGTCGAGGAGCGCCCGTTTGAGGGCGCGAGCGGCGGGCCGACGACGCATCGCTATGCGATGCCAGGAATTGCGGTCCCCGGTGCGAAGAAGTACTCGGAAGTTGAAGCATCGAAGGCGGATCGGATCACGACCGGCATCAGCGAGTTCGACCGCGTGCTTGGCGGCGGCATCGTTCCCGGTTCGCTGATGCTGCTCGGCGGCGAGCCGGGCATCGGCAAATCCACCCTGTTGCTGCAAGCGGCGGCGAACTTCGCGCATTCGGTCGGCCCGGTTCTGTACGCCTCGGGCGAAGAGTCCGAGCACCAAATCAAGTCGCGCGGCGATCGCCTCGGCGTCGGCGATGCGCCGCTCTACCTGCTCTCCGAGACCTGCATCGAGCGCATCCTCGAAGAAGTCGGCCGCGTCAAACCCGCGTTGATCATTGTCGACTCGGTGCAGACGGTGTTCTCGCTGAAGTTCCAGTCGGCGCCCGGCAGCATCGGACAGGTGCGCGAGGCCGCGACACAGTTCCTCTTCACGGCAAAAGGCCACAACATCCCGACGTTCCTCGTCGGCCACATCACCAAGGACGGCAGTCTCGCCGGCCCGAAGGCGCTCGAGCATGTCGTGGACACCGTGCTCTACTTCGAGGGCGAGCGCCACCATTCACATCGCGTCGTCCGTGCGGTGAAAAATCGTTTCGGCGCGGCCAGCGAGCTGGGTGTGTTCGAGATGACCGGCACCGGATTGCGCCCGGTGCCGAATCCCTCGGCGATGTTTCTCGCCGAGCGCCCCATCTCGACGCCCGGTTCCGCGGTGTTGTGCTGCCTCGAAGGCTCGCGCCCGCTGCTGGTCGAAGTGCAGGCGCTCGTCAGCACCAGCAGCTACGGCCAGGCGCGGCGCATGGCGGTCGGCATCGATCAAAACCGCTTGTCGCTGCTGCTCGCCGTTCTCGAAAAGCGCGCCGGCCTCCATCTCGTGTCGGACGACGTGTTCGTGAACATCGCCGGCGGCATGAGCATCGACGAGCCCGCCGTCGATCTCGGTATTGTCGCCGCCGTGGCCTCGAGCCTGCGCAATCGCCCGATCCCGCAGGGCACCGCGGTGTTCGGTGAGGTGGGCCTCGCCGGGGAAGTGCGCGGTGTCGCGCAGGCCGCGCTCCGCATCCGCGAAGCCGAGCAGATGGGATTCACGCGCATCGTCGTGCCGGCGTCGAACATGGACGCGAGTGAAGAACCGGGCAAGGCCGAACTGGTCGGTGTTCGGTCGGTAGGCGAGGCGCTCGACATGCTTCTCAGTTGACGGACGCGCCCCGGCGGTTCTAAGGTTGCCCCATACTCCCCGCGCGCTGATCAGGTAATACCGGCGCGCGGGTTTCATATATGGCCTGGTTCATCCTCGCGCGCATTGCGTTTGTCGGTGCCGTGGCGTACTCCGCTTTGATGTTGCGGCCGCTTGGAACCGACCCGGTGCTCAACGTGTCCTTCGGTGCCGCGCTGGCGGTGGCGTCGGTCGTCTTCGAGTGGCAGCTGCGCAACACCGCCGTCACCCACATGCTCGGCGCCTTCATCGGCGGCGCCGCCGGACTGCTGCTGGCAAAGGGCATCAGCGCCGCGTTGTTCTGGATCGATCACGGCGACGAGCGCGTCGCGTTCCTGCACAGCTTCATCCTGCTGCTGTTCCCGTACCTCGGCCTGGTCATCGGCGCCCGGAAGGGCGAGTGGCTCGAGCCGGCGCGGATGATTTCGCTGTTCCGCGCCACCGCTCCCGAGCGGCACTACAAGATCCTCGACACCTCGGTGATCATCGACGGGCGCGTCGCCGATCTCTGCGACACCGGTTTCATCGACGGCACGCTGGTGATCCCGCAGTTCGTCCTGAAGGAACTGCAGCTGGTCGCCGACTCGTCGGACTCGATGAAACGCAATCGCGGCCGCCGCGGCCTCGACATCCTGCAGAGAATCCAGAAGATGTCGAACGTCCACGTCCTGATCTCGGACGTCGATTTCCCGGACGTGAAAGAGGTCGATCTCAAGCTGATCGAGCTGGCGCGAACCCTGTCCGGAAAGATCGTCACCAACGACTTCAACCTGAACAAGGTCGCGCAGCTGCGCGGCGTCAGCGTGCTCAACATCAACGAGCTCGCCAACGCGCTCAAGCCGGTCGTGCTGCCCGGCGAGATCATGAAGGTCTTCATCCTGAAGGAAGGCAAGGAATACAACCAGGGTGTCGCCTACCTTGACGACGGCACCATGGTGGTCGTCGACAACGCCCGCAAGATGATCAGCAAGACCATCGACATCGTCGTCACCAGCGTGCTGCAGACGACGGCGGGCAAGATGATCTTCGGACGGTATCTCGAGCCCGGCGGAGTGCAGACGCCGGCGCCGGTGGCCGCCCGGCAGTCGTTGGGCACGACGCAATCGGTCACGCCACCCTCGCCAATCGTCGCGAAGCCCTGACCCCTGATCCCCGTCCCTGATCCCTGATTTGTCCTTTCACTGGTTCCGCACAGTCTTCTTCCTGATCCCGGCGATCGCGGTCTACACGATCGTGCTCGGCATCGCCTCGATCACGTCGAGCTTCATCGATCGCCGCGGCTACTTCGCGCACGGCTGCGCGCGCGCGTGGTCGTGGCTGATTTTGGCGACGACGGGCGTGGAAGTGTCGGTCAAGGGCCTCGACCGGCTCGAGCCCGGGCGCACCTACGTGTTCGTCGCGAATCATCAAAGCATTTACGACATCCCGTGCCTGTTCTGGTCGATCCCGTATCAGCTGCGCATCATCGCGAAGGAATCGCTCGGCAGCTTTCCGATGCTCGGCCCGCACCTGAGGCGGACGGGCCACCTGCTGGTCGATCGCAAGAAGCCGGATCGCGCCGGAATCGTCGGGTGGGCGAGCCGCCTCACGTCGAACAGCCTGTCGCTGATCATCTTTCCGGAGGGCACGCGCAGCCGCACCGGCATGCTCGGCAAGTTCAAGGGCGGCAGTATCATGCTCGCCATGCAGGCGGGCCTGCCGCTCGTGCCGATTTCGGTCGTCGGCAGCCGTCACGTGATGAAGAAAGGCGAGCTGACGACGCGGCCCGGACGCGTCGCGCTGATCGTGCATGATCCGATTACCACCGTGGCCGCCGAGCATCCGTCAACGCGCGAGGTCCGCGCGCTTGCCAATCGCGTTCGCGAAGTGATTCGTCCGGCCGTCGAAGCGGAAGTAACGAAGGAGTAACCGATGATTCGTCGTGGTTTGTTTGCGGTCCTGTTGTCCAGTGTGGCGGCCACGGTGTCGGGCCAGGAGCCTGCCGAGCGCTGGTGGTCACACGTGACGTTCCTCGCCAACGACACGATGAAAGGCCGTGATACCGGCAGCCCCGAACATCGCCAGGCCGCCGAATACATTGCCGATCACTTCAAGCGTGCCGGGCTGCAACCCGGCGGCACGAAGGGGTACTTCCAGCCCGTCCCGTTCCGCAGCCGGCGCATCGACGAGGCGCAGTCGAGCCTGACGCTGATCCGCCAGATGGGCACTGCCACGACGCAGGATCAGGTCACGCTCGGAGACGACGCCACGTTCTCCATGCGCATCGAGCCGGCGCCAAGCGTCGAGGCGCCGCTCGTCTTCGCGGGTTACGGCTTGCAGATTCCGGAAGCCAAGCATGACGATCTGGCCGGGCTCGATCTCAAGGGCAAGATCGTTGTCCTGCTGACGGGCGGTCCGTCGAACATTCCTGGACCGTTGCTTGCGCATTACCAGAACACGCGCTGGGAGTATCTGCAGAAGTCCGGCGCCATCGGCACGATCTCGATCCAGAACCCGAAAGGGCAGGACATTCCCTGGGATCGATCGAAGCTGTCCCGCTTCATGCCGGCGGTGGCGATCTCCGATCCGGCGCTTGACGAAACGCGCGGTCAGCAAGTCGCGGTGACCTTCAACCCGGCGAGCGCGGAAAGACTGTTCGTCCGCTCCGGCCACTCGTTCGCGGAGCTGCTGGCGTTGTCGAACGAGGGCAAGGTGCTGCCGCGCTTCCCGCTGGCGATGTCCGCCCGCGTCAAAGTGGCGATCACCGCCAGCAAGCTCGAGTCCGACAACGTCATCGGCATCCTGCCCGGCACCGATCCGGTGCTGAAGAACGAATACGTCGTCATCTCCGCGCACCTCGATCACGTCGGCGTCGGCGAGCCGATCAACGGCGATGCGATCTATAACGGCGCGATGGACAACGCGTCGGGGATCGCGACGCTGCTCGAGACCGCCGCGGCGGCCGCTGCGGCCGGCGGATACAAGCGAAGCGTGGTGTTCGCCGCCGTCACGGCGGAGGAGAAGGGCCTGCTCGGGTCGCGCTATTTCGCGAACCGCATTCCGATGGCCGGCGGCAGGCTGGTGGCGAACCTCAACACCGACATGTTCCTGCCGCTGTTTCCGCTCAAGAGCGTCGTGGTGCAGGGCCTCGAGGAATCCGATCTCGCCGCCGACTTGAAGAAGGTGGCGAGGCCGCTGGCGATCGAGGTGCTGTCCGACCCGGAGCCCGAGCGAAACGCGTTCGTGCGCAGCGATCAATACAGCTTCATCAAGACCGGCGTGCCGGCGCTGTCGCTGAAGGTCGGCTTCACGAAGGATTCGCCGGAACACCAGATCGTGAGGAAGTGGCGGACCGAGCGGTATCACGCGCCGAGCGACGATCTGGATCAGCCGGTCGATCGCAAGGCCGCCGAGGATTTCGGCAGGGTCTACCTCGCCGTCGTCGCCGAGGTCGCGAACCGGCCGACGCGGCCGCAGTGGAACGCCGACAGCTTTTTCAAGCGCTTCGCCAAGTGAGCACGGAGTTCTCGCTTGCCCCCGAGCTCGCCTCGATCGTCCGCCCCGGCGTGATCTGGTGGAGCGGCGCGACGGTCGTGGTGCACGAGCATCGTCTCGATCCGCTGCTGGCCGAAGCGGAGGCCAGGGTCCGCATCTCTCCGCCCGCTGAATCGGCGGCGGTGCGCACCATGTACAAGAAGGTCGGGATCGATCCCACCAAGACGCGGCCGTCGAACGAAGCGTTGCTGCGCCGGGTCCGCAAGGGCGACACCATTCCCCGGATCAATTCCGCCGTTGACGTCGTCAACTGGTGCTCGCTGGAATTCCAGTTGCCGTACGGCCTCTACGATTTTTCGAAAGTGTCGGGGCCGGTGACGATGCGACTCGGTATTGAAGGCGAGCAGTACGCCGGCATTCGGAAGGACGACGTGAACGTCGGCGGCAGGATCACGGTCGCCGATGATATCGGCGCGTTCGGTAATCCGACGTCGGACTCCTCGCGCACGATGGTCACGCCCGCCGCGACCGAGCTGCTGGTGATCGTCTACGCGCCGAATGAGATTCCGAAACCCCAACTCGAGCGCGTGGTCGCCGTCACGGCGGAGCGGCTGGCGCTGATCGTGGGCGGCGAGCAGAAGCGGGGTCTGCCGTCGTAGCAGACCCCGGCGCCGCTATTGCTTCTCGTAAACGATGAGGTTGGTCGCCGCGTGCCCCTGCGCGTCGGTGCCGGTTTGCGTCGTCGTCCGCGTCTTGCCGTCGGCCGCGAGTTCAATCTTGCTGGTCATCGTCACCTTCCCGGCTTTCTTGCTGACCACGGTCCAATGACGGTCGTCGACCCGGGTATAGCTCTGCGTGTCGGCATTCGGGCTGCCCGTCATCTTGTTGTCGCGGCCGTCGAACTTGAAGGTGACCTCGGTCTTGGCTGTCGCGCCGGTGGCCGGCACCGTCTCGTTGACGGTCTTGAAGCTACCGCCCGCGACCGCGGTGGTCGTGATGGTGACGCTCTTCGGCGCCGGTCCAGGGCTGTACTTTGACTTCGCGATGTTGGCCTTCCAGACGCCAACGGGATTCTGCGCAAACGCGGGTGAAGCGAGTGCGACGACCACGGCGACGACGGCTACGGCTAGGGTGCGAACACGCATCGACGGCCTCCTGATGTGAACGGGTGAAGAGGCCGGAGTATACCCTCAATCGCGTTGCGTCGCCGTAGCGGACGTGTTCTTGAAGCGGCGGTTGAAGAACTCCGCTGACGCCTTGTAGGCCCGCACCCAGTTCTGGTGGCGCAGGAAATCGTGCACTTCATCCGGGAACACCAGCTGCTCGACCTCGACGTTCCGCTTCCGCAGCGCCGTGATCAGGTTGATCGATTCGATGAACGACACGTTGCGGTCGTCGTCTCCATGAATCAGCAGCACCGGCGACTTCCACGTGTCGATGCTGGCCATTGGCGACGACGCAAAGGCGCGGCGTGAGAAGTCGGGATCGTCGAGCACGTTGTACTCGGGGATGAACGTCCTGATGCCCTGGTTCCAGTCGTGCACGCCGTGGAAGTCGACGCCGGCCGCGAATAGCTCGGACGCGCGCGACAGGCCCATCGCCGTCAGGTAACCGCCGTACGACCCGCCCCACAGGCCGATGCGCGCCGGATCGACGTCGGCGCGGTTCTTCAGATACAGGCCGGCGCCCATCACGTCGTTGAACTCGGCGCCGCCCGATGCGCCGTAGTTGAGCGCCTCCCGGAACTCCATGCCGTAGCCGATACCGCTGCGATAGTTCACCGACAGCACGATGTAGCCCTGGCTGGCGAGCCACTGGTTCATCGCGTAGGCGTTGCGGTAGTAGTAGTTGTAGTGCCAGGTGAGGAGCATCTGCCGGCGCGAGCCGCCGTGGAAGAAGATCAGCGCGGGCCGCTTCTCGCCGGCCTTGAGATCCTTCGGCATGAAGAGCTGCGAATGAATCGGCATGCCGTCGGTGGCGGTCAAGACCACCTGCTGCGGGGCGACGAGCCCGGACGGATCAAAGCCCGCGGGCAGCATGCCCTCGAGCAGGTTGTGCGCGTTCCCGTCCGGCCAGATCACCATCACATTCGGCGGCATCTGCGCGTCGGCGTGCAGCACCGCAATATTGCCGTCACTGGCCACGACCGGCTGCCACTCGCTGCCCATCGACCGCACCGCGTTCTTCGCTGGCTTCGTCGAGCCATCGACCGGCACGGACCAGATGTGACGCTTGTCGATGTCGTCCTGATTTGAGTTGTAAATCATCCGCGTCCGATCGGGCGTGATGTTCACGTACTCGACCTCGAAGTTGCCCGGTGTGAGCAGCGCTGCCTTGCCGTCCCTCGACTCCGCTCGGGACGGCCCTGAGCCCGTCGAAGGGCCGCCACCGGCTGGCACCGCATACAAATGCACCCAGCCGTCCTTCTCCCACGGGAACACCAGGCGATCGCCCGCCGCCCAATACAGCTGGCTGTCGGAGACGACCCCCTGGAAGGCGCTGCCGTAGCCGGCATCCGCTTTCCACACCTGTTTCGCCATCCCTGTCTTGACGTCGGCCACTCGCAGCGACCACGGCTCATCGACGGTACGGCGCGGCGAAAACATGCGGGGTCTCGGCGCCGCCGCCTGGCGGATCCACGCGATGCGCGATCCATCGGGCGACCACACCGCGTTGCCGTCGCGATCGAGCGACGGATCGATGTAGCGCAGTTCTTTCGACGCCAGCGTGAAGACCCCGATGTAGCTGTGCG
>JAYWEJ010000131.1:0-10781 GCA_043779345.1 Acidimicrobiia bacterium
CACATTGCGGACCTCGCCGACTCCGGTTCCCGGCTCCCGGTTCCCGGTTCCCGGTTTTTAATGCCGGTGCCGATGTTGAACATCCTCAACGGCGGCGCCCACGCCGATTCCAACGTCGACTTCCAGGAATTCATGGTGATGCCGGTCGGCTTTCCGACGTTCAGCGAAGGCCTGCGCGCCGGCGTCGAGATTTTCCACGCGCTTCGATCGATCCTGAAGGGCCGGGGACTGGCGACCGGCGTCGGCGACGAGGGCGGCTTCGCGCCAAGCCTGAAATCGAATCGCGAAGCGCTCGAACTCGTGCTCGAAGCGGTCAGCAAGGCCGGCGCGAAGGCCGGTGACAACGTCTTCCTCGCGCTCGACGTCGCCGCCAGCGAATTCTGGGCCCCTTCGACTCACCCGAGTCCTTCGGACTCGAGTTCGCTCAGGGCAAGCGGCGGGCGGTATGAATTCAAGAAGTCAGGCGAGCCGACGCGCGACTCGCAGGGCATGGTCGATCTCTACGTCGACTGGTGCCGACAGTACCCGATCCTGTCGATCGAAGACGGCTGCGCCGAGCAGGACTGGCACGGCTGGAAGCTGCTGAACACGGCCCTTGGCGACAAGGTGCAGCTGGTCGGAGACGACGTGTTCGTGACGAATCCGGCGATCCTGAGAAAAGGCATCGAAGAGAAGATCGCCAACGGCCTGCTCGTGAAGGTCAATCAGATCGGCACGATCACCGAGACGCTCGACGCGATGGCGATGGCGACCAGGGCGGGGTATCGCTGCGTCGTGTCACACCGGTCTGGAGAAACCGAGGATTCGACGATTGCCGACCTCGCGGTTGGCACTGCCGCCGGGCAGATCAAGACCGGCTCGGCGTCGCGCAGCGATCGCGTCGCCAAATACAACCAGCTGATTCGGATCGAGGAGGAGCTCGGGACGGCAGCTAAGTACGCAGGCAGATCAGCGGTCAAGCAGCTGGCCTAAACAAACACGAAGGACACGAAGGAACGAAGACTCATTTTCAAAATGCACAAAGTCGTCTTACTTCGTCACGGCGAATCGACCTGGAACAAGGAAAACCGCTTTACCGGGTGGACCGACGTCGATCTCACCGACAAGGGCCGCGAGGAGGCGCGCCACGCGGGGACGCTGCTGAAGGCGGGCGGCTTCGCATTCGATTTCGTGTTCACGTCGATGTTGAAGCGCGCGATCTGGACCGGCGTGCTCACCCTCGACGAGCTCGACCAGCTCTGGCTGCCGGTCGAACGGCACTGGCGATTGAACGAGCGCCACTACGGCGCGCTCCAGGGACTGAACAAGGCTGAGACCGCCGCCAGGCACGGCGAGGATCAAGTCAAGATCTGGCGGCGCGCCTATGCGATCCCGCCGCCGCCGCTTTCCGTCGACGATCCGCGGCACCCGGCGAGCGATCCGCGCTACAAAGATCTACCGCCGGCTGATCTGCCCGTGACCGAATCACTCAAGGACACGGTCGCGCGCTTCCTTCCGTACTGGCAGGCATCGATCGCGCCGCGGATTCAGGCCGGCAGGCGCGTGCTGATCGTCGCGCACGGCAACTCGCTGCGCGCGCTCGTGAAGTATCTGGACAACATTTCGGATCAGGACATCGTCGAACTGAACATCCCGACCGGAATTCCGCTGGTCTACGAACTCGACGCGTCGCTCAAACCGCTGAAACACTACTACTTGGGCGATCCCGAGACCGCGAAACAGGCGGCGGCGGCGGTCGCGAGCCAAGGAAAGGCCGTATAAGAGTGGGAACTAATCGGTGGGCCGTCTGTGGCCCAGCTCTGCCATAGATCGCCCTCTGTCATCCGCCCAAGTTGCAGAAAAAGCACAACTTATAGCGTTCTGCCCTTGACATGACCCCAAGGGATTCATAAAATCATCGCGATTTTCCCAATAGTTTCGCCCGCCTGATGACGATTTGCGCTGATGTTCCGCCTACCGCCAGGGAGGTGTTATGTCAGCCGCTGCCGACGGTCCCAGCCGCTTGGCGCAATTCGGGCAGACTGCGAAGTTTGCTCAACGGGAGGGAGCCGTCCTATGGATGACGTCGTAAACCGGTTCGCGCGGGAGCTGGCCGACTCCATTGCCGCCGCGGTGTCGGAGAGCGCGGAAGTCGAAGCGTGTCGCGAGCGCGCGCGCGCTGCTGGGTACGAGATGAAAGTGAATCTCGAAGCCGTCGTCGGTTTCGTCAATCGCGGACAGCCCCAGACCGAAGGCGCCGAGGGCGCCGCCAAGGGCGTGCCGGCGTCGAAGGCGCTGGTGCCGCGCAAGCCGTTCGATATGACCGTGAACGATCGCCGGTTCCTGCGCTCGCTCAGGATCGCGGCGGAAGAAGTCAAAGTCGAAGAAACGAATTAGGCGGGACTGAAGTCCCGCCTCTACAATCGGCCTATGAAGCCGATCGCGCCCGGCGCCGGGCCCATGAAAGCCTTCATGGGCCCTGGCGACATCGCCGCGCTCGATCCCGAGCGCGACCTTTCCTTTCCCGGCGAGTTCCCCTTCACCCGCGGCATCCAGCCGACCATGTACCGTGGCCGGCTGTGGACCATGCGCCAGTACGCGGGCTTTGGCACGGCCTCCGAATCCAACCGGCGCTATCGTTACCTGCTGTCGCAGGGCGTCAGCGGCCTCAGCGTCGCGTTCGACCTGCCGACGCAGATCGGCTACGACAGCGATCACCATCTCGCCTCCGGTGAAGTCGGCCGCGTCGGCGTCGCGATCGATTCGATCGAGGACATGGCGGCACTCTTCGACGGCATCCCGCTCGACCAGGTGTCGACGTCGATGACGATCAACGCGACGGCGATCATCCTGCTCGCGCTCTACGTCGCGGTCGGCACGCGGCAGGGCGTGGCGCCACAGCAGCTGTCGGGGACGATTCAGAACGACATCCTGAAGGAATACATCGCGCGCGGCACCTACATCTATCCGCCGCAGGCCTCGCTCAGGATCGTGACGGATATATTTGCGTACTGCGAGACCAATATGCCGCAGTGGAACACGATCTCCGTCAGCGGCTATCACATCCGCGAAGCGGGATCGACGGCGGTGCAGGAAGTGGCGTTCACGTTCGCGAACGCGATCGCCTATGTCGACGCCGCGCGCACGGCCGGCCTCGACGTCAACTCGTTCGGGCAGCGGCTGTCGTTCTTCTTCAACGCGCACAACGACTTCCTCGAGGAGGTCGCGAAGTTCCGGGCGGCGCGGCGGCTGTGGGCGCGGATCATGAAGGATCGTTTCGGCGCGACCAACCCGCGGGCGCAGCAGCTGCGCTTTCACACGCAGACGGCCGGCAGCACCCTGACCGCGCAGCAACCTGACAACAACATCGTCCGCGTCGCCGTCCAGGCGTTGGCGGCGGTGATCGGCGGCACCCAGTCGCTGCACAC
This sequence comes from Acidimicrobiia bacterium, assembly GCA_043779345.1. GTDB lineage: Bacteria > Acidobacteriota > Vicinamibacteria > Vicinamibacterales > UBA2999 > 12-FULL-67-14b. The sequence continues at coordinate 3,408 of JAYWEJ010000131.1, forward strand.
CAACGGCCGCGATGAGGCGCTGGGGCTGCCGACGGAAGGCGCGGCGCGCATCGCGCTCAGGACCCAGCAGATCATCGGCCACGAGTCGGGCGTGGCCAACACCATCGATCCGTTCGCGGGCTCGTATCACGTCGAAAAGCTGACGAGTGAGATTGAAGAAGGCGCGCGCCAGCTGCTGACGAGGATCGAGGCCGTCGGCGGCACGCTGGCGGCGATCGAGTCGGGCTTCATCCAGCGCCAGGTGCAGGAGTCGGCCTACCAGGCGCAACTGGCGATCGATTCCGCAGCAGCGGTGGTCGTGGGCGTGAACAAGTTCGTCACGGACGACGCGGCGTCGATCGAGGTCTTTCAAGTCGACCCGAACCTGGAAGCGCAGCAGAAGGCACGCGTGCAGGCGGTTCGCACGTCGCGGGATGCCGGGCGCTGGCAGCCGGCGCTCGAGTCGGTGCGCGCCGCCGCGAAGCGCTCCGATAATCTCGTGCCGCCGATCATTGCCGCGGTCGAAGCCGCCGCAACCGTCGGCGAAATATCGGATGCGCTGCGCGACACATTCGGTGAATACCGCGAGGGGAGTCTCGACTGAGTTTAAAGTTTAAAGTTTAAGGTTTAAAGTTGAGTTTACAGTTTCAGTTTCGGTTTGAGTGACAGTTGGCGGACACACTCCTCACAGTCGAGAATCTCAGCACCGTCTTCGGCCCCGTCGTTGCCGTCAACGACGTGTCGTTCGAGATCCGCAAGGGCGAAACGCTCGGGCTCGTCGGTGAATCCGGCAGCGGCAAAACCGTCACCGCGTTCTCGATCATCCGCCTGGTCCAGGAACCCGGCCGGATCACCGGCGGCAGGATTCTGTTTCAAGGCAGGGATCTGGCGGCGCTCTCCGAAGAGGAAATGCGGCGGGTTCGCGGCGCCGGTATCGGCTTCGTGTTCCAGGAGCCGATGGCCGCCCTCAACCCCGTGATGAAAGTCGGCGCCCACATCGCCGAGGCGCTGCTGGTCCACGGCCTGGCATCGCGCGCCGATGCGCGCGGCCGGGCGATCGAGCTGCTGCGGGCGGTCAAGATCGTCGATCCCGAAAAACGCGTCGACGATTATCCGCACCAGCTGTCCGGCGGCATGCGGCAACGCGTCATGGTCGCGATCGCGCTCGCGTGCAAGCCGCCGCTCGTCATCGCCGACGAGCCGACGACGGCGCTCGACGTGACGGTGCAGGCACAAATCCTCGACCTGCTGCGCGAGATGAAGAAGCAGTTCGATCTCTCGATGCTGTTGATCACGCATGATTTCGGAGTGATCGCGGAGACGGCGGACCGGGTCGCCGTGATGCACAAAGGGCAAATCGTCGAACAAGGCGCGGTCCGCGACATCCTGCGCAACCCGAAGCATCCCTACACCCGCGGCCTGCTCGATTCGATCCCGGGCGGCGAGCCCGGCACGCGGCTGCGCTCCTTCGACTCGACTCACTTGCCTATGCCAAGTGAGTCTCGCTCAGGACAAGGGCCTGACTGATGGCGTTCGTCGAGGTCCGCAATCTCGTCAAGCACTTCGAGCGCGGCGGCGGGCTGTTCCGCGAAAAGTCGATCGTGCGCGCGGTCGACGATGTCAGCTTTTCGGTGGATGAGGGCGAGACGTTCGCGCTCGTCGGCGAATCCGGCAGCGGCAAGAGCACGACCGGCCGCTGCATGCTGCGGCTGATCGAGCCGACGGCGGGCGAAGTGATCTTCCGCGGCGAGAACGTGCTCGGCTTTTCGAGCGCGCGCATGCGCGCCGCCCGGCGCGACATGCAGATGGTCTTTCAGGATCCGTATTCGTCGCTGAACCCGCGCATGCGCGCGTCGATCATCGTCGAGGAGCCGCTGATCATCCACAACATCGGCTCGAAAGCGGAGCGGCGCGATCGCGTCGCCGATCTGTTCAAGCTGGTCGGGCTCGATCCGGCGCATCTCGATCGCTACCCGCACGAATTCAGCGGCGGCCAGCGCCAGCGCATCGGCCTGGCGCGGGCGCTCGCGCTCAATCCGTCGTTCATCATCGCGGACGAGCCGGTGTCCGCGCTCGACGTCTCGATCCAGGCGCAGGTGATCAACCTGCTGATGGACTTGCAGCAGCAACTGAAGCTCACCTACCTGTTCATTGCGCACGACCTCCGGCTGGTGCGTCACATCTCGAGCCGGGTCGCCGTCATGTACCTGGGCCGGATTGTCGAGATGGGACGAACCGCGGAGATCTTCGACAACGCGCAGCACGCGTACACCCGCGCGCTGCTGTCGGCGGTGCCGGTCCTCGATCCGGATGCGCCGCGCTCACGGATCGAGCTGGATCTGGCGCTGGTCAATCGCGAGGCGCCGCTGCGCCAGGTGTCCGAAGGCCACTTCGCCGCGATATAGACCTTGAGGTCTTGAGGTATTAAGGTCTTGAACGTTTCCAGACCAGCGATTGCGTCGTGCGCGAGCCGTCTCGGAGCGACAGCGTGAGCTGCGCGTTGTCGGCCGACAACTCGAAGTAGCGAAGCTGACGGCTTCCCACCCACGACGGATTCGACGAGCCTTCGACGATGTGCGTCACGGTGCCGGCGGCGGTGTCGACGACGAACGGACCGTAGTAGCCGAGATAACGGCGGAACGCCGCCGCCCGCAGTTCGTCGGTCTGCGGGGAGGCGTCGGCCTTGTTCGAGGAGTGCATCAAGTGCGCCGACATGCGGCCCGACGCGTCGTAGGTGATCTGCCCGCGATCGTAGGTGCCGGGACGTCGCGCCCCATCGGCAGCGATGATCTCGTAGTTGACGAGCTCCCAGGAACCCACGAGCCGGTCCTTTACGGGAGCTTGCGCGTTCAGGCCGACCGGCCAACCAAGGCAGAAGGCAAAAGGCAGAAGGCAAAACAAAGCCCGAAACCTCATACGCATTTTTCCTTCTGCCTTTTGCCTTGTGCCTTCTGCCTTACGCATGGGCGTGCCCATGGGGCACCTGCTTCGCATCCCGCGCGACCTCACCGTCGCGAATCGCAATCACGCGATGGGCGTAGGCGGCGATGTCGGCTTCGTGCGTGACGACGATGATGGTGTTGCCGGCTTCGTGCAGGCGCGCGAACAGCGCCATGATCTCGAGGCCGGTCTTCGAGTCGAGGTTGCCGGTCGGCTCGTCGGCGAGGAGGATCGACGGGTTGTTGACGAGCGCGCGGGCGATGGCGACACGCTGGCGCTGGCCGCCTGACAGCTCGTTCGGCTTGTGCGTCATGCGGTGCGTCAGCTCGACCTTCTCGATCGCCGACTTCGCCTGCGCGAGACGCGCCGTCTTCCCCATGCCCGCGTAGACCAGCGGCAGTTCAACGTTGTGCAGCGCGGTCGCGCGCGGCAGCAGGTTGAAGGTTTGAAACACGAACCCGATCTCCTCGTTGCGGATGCGCGCCAGCTCGTTGTCGTTCATCTGGCTCACTTCCTTCTCGTTGAGAAGGTAAGTGCCCTTGCTCGGCGTATCGAGGCACCCGATCAGGTTCATCAGCGTGGACTTCCCCGAGCCCGACGGCCCCATGATCGCGACGTATTCGCCGCGCTCGATGGAAATCGACACGCCCTTCAGCGCGTGGATCTCCTCGTCGCCCATCACGTAGGTCTTCCACAAATCGCGGGTTTCGATCAAAGACATAACTGAAGTCTACGGTAACAAGGGTTACAAAGGTTCCAAGGGTTACAAGGGTTCGGTTCCCGGCTTACGTGCAGATCTGGTCCGTCAGCTTGAGGACCGCCGCCGAGCAATTCGGCGGCAGGCGGCACGACCAGTCCGAGGTGTCGACGACGACCACGGCGACTTCGCCGGGACCGTCCGCGGCCTTGCGCTGGCGGAGGTTGGCTTCGTTGGCCTTGGTGATCTCCGTGTGGGGCGAGATGAGGCGCGCGAACAGCAACACCACGACGGGCGATTTGCCGTCGTGGACGCGGGCCCTGGACGCGGCCTTATAGGCGTCGGTGACCGCGGCGCCGTCGGCGGCATCGACGACCCTGAGCAGCACCCGCGGCGGCGGCGCGCCGATGAACCGCGGCTTCGCGACCGGTACCATCGCCGCGTCGAATCCCCGCACCGTCGGGGTTTCGAGCTTGCCGTACAGGGTTTGAACGATGCTCAGCAGCCGGCCGGCGATCGCGCGCTTCATGATCAGGTCGCGGTCCGCGCGCTCGGCGGCGAAACGGCTCCGCCCGCCGGTCGGCGGCTGCGGCGTATTGTCGGGCGGTATTGGCGCCTCTACAGGCGGCGACGCTTCCTCACGCGGCGCGGGCCGCGGTGGAGGCACGTGCGGGGACGGCTCGCCCATGGCCACGCTCGCGTCGTATTCGTGGCGGAGCGAGGGATCGGTCAGCGTCTTGTAAGCCACCGTCAGCTCGGCGGCGCGCGTTGCCGCCAATGCCTGGAACTCCACGCCGAGGTGAATGACCTTGTCGGGGTGATAGCGGGCAATCTCCCGGCGAAACGCCTTCTTGATGGCATCGGCGTCGGCGGAAGGTTCGAGACCTAACAGGTCGTAATGAGTTTTCACGCACTACGTCGCATTTTTCTTGAACTCGGTCACGTTGGTCGCGTTTGGGTTGCCGGCAGGGAGCTCCCTGGCGACCTTGCGGTCGCGGAGCCGCCGGTCGCTGCGGGCCTCGGTGCCTCTCGCGCAATACGGGCAGAACGTCCATTCTGGCTGCAGCGCGCGGGCGCAGCCCGGGCACGCGCCGCTGAGACGGCGGCCGCAGGCCGGGCAGGCGACGAAGTCGACCGCCACCGGGCCGTTGCAGCCGGGACAGATGCTTCGCATCTCGCGCACTTCCGTGACCACGCGCAGCAGCTCTTCGGCCGTCGTCACGCCCGCTTTGACCTTGGCGAGCGCGTCATCACCAAGCGTCAGCATGCCGGTGCTATGCGCGACCTCGCGGATCGCATCTTCCGACGCCTTCTGGCTGATCATGCGGCGCAGGCGATCGGAGATCTTCATCACTTCGTAGATGCCGATGCGGCCCTTGTAGCCGGTCTGATGACAGGCGTCGCAACCGACGGGACGATAGAACGGAATAGTGGCGGCGTCGACATCGCTGATGTTCAGCGCGCGCAGCGTTTCGGACGTCGGCGTGTACTGGCGGCGGCAGCCTGAGCAGAGACGCCGCACCAGGCGCTGCGCGACCACGCCGATGGTGGCCGACGCGATCACGTATGGCTCGACGCCGATGTCGCTCAAGCGTGTCACCACCGACGGCGCATCGTCGGTGTGCAGCGTCGACAGCACGAGGTGACCGGTTTGCGCGGCCTGCATCGCGATGCGGGCGGTTTCCTGGTCGCGGATTTCACCGACGAGGATGACGTCGGGGTCCTGGCGCAGGATCGATCGCAGGGCGCTGGCGAACGACAGCTTGATCTTCTCGTTGGTCTGCGTCTGGTTGATGCCGGGCAGCTGGTATTCGATCGGGTCTTCGATGGTGATGATGTTGGTGCGCTCCGACTGCATCGACATCAGCGCCGAACAGAGCGTGGTGGTCTTGCCGCTGCCGGTCGGACCGACGACCAGGATCATGCCGTGCTGGTACTTGAGGAAGCTCTTGAGCTCGGTGAACGCGCCCGCGGAGAAACCAAGCTCCTCGAGCGGCGGCACGCCGCGGTTCTGATCGAGGACGCGCAGCACCATCTTCTCGCCGTGCAGCGTGCGCAGCGTCGAGGCGCGGAAGTCGACGTCCTGGCCGTCTTCGTTGGCGACGCGGACGCGGCCGTCCTGCGGCAGGCGCTTCTCCGCGATGTCCATGCCCGCCATGATCTTGAGGCGGGCGATCAGGCCTTCGTGGACCCATTTGGGCAGGTCCATCACTTCCTTCAAGAGCCCGTCGAGGCGATGGCGGATCAGGACGCCCTTTTCCATCGGCTCGACGTGAACGTCCGAGGCGCCGGCCTTGATCGCGCTCTTGACGACGAGATCGACGAGGTCGATGATCGGCGCCGCCTCGCTGCGCTCCTTGAGGCCGGTGATCGGCTCGCCGTCTTCGTCGGGGCGGCGCATCAGCGCTTCGGTGCCGCGCGGTTCCGGCGGAGCCGTTCGCGTCGCCGGCACGGCGCTGGCGGCCGACGTCTTCATCAGCGCCTTGTCGGGATAGCCGGCGGCGATTGACTCGAGAATGTCGGCGCGTGTGGCGACGACCTGCTTGATGCGATAGCCGGTCTGGAACTCGAGGTCCTGCACCAGGCTGAACAGCAGCGGGTCGGCCATCGCGACGGTCAGCAGGTTCTTGTCGAGCCGAATCGCGACGCAGGATCGCTTGAACGCGACTTCCTTCTGGATCAGCGTGACGACTGTCGGATCAGGCGGATTCTCGGCGAGGTTGAGGTAAGGAAAGCCGAGCTGATAGGCAAGGGCTTTTGCGATCTGCCGTTCGGTGGCGAGGTTCAAGCGGACGAGTACCGCGCCCAGGCGTTCGCCTGTTCGTTTGTGCTCGCTCAGCGCAGATTGCAGATCGTCTTCGGTGATGAGGCCGGCTTGAATCAGGCACTCACCAAGCTTTTTTCGCATCGATCCTCAGAAACCCAGGCAAGTCACAAAAACCGTCGGCAAGCGGCGATCATAGGTATCGATAACATGCCGAATCAAACTCGTCCGTACGTCAAAATTGGCAACCCAGTGCAGATCTGTGACGGACATGCGACACAAGTACGCCTTAAGTCTTTCGGTCGCGGACAGTTGACTCCGTAGTGGCTGCCGAGACGACACAGTCGAGGTAATGTGAAACGCGGAATCTGCATGCAGATCACTGCCGACAGGCCGATACTGTGAATGACCGCATGTCAGGTGCACCCGAGCTCGGTCTCGACCTCGAATTACGACGGCACATCGCCAATCACATGGCCGATCGCCGCGACATCATCGTCGCGGACACCGTCGCGACCTTTCCGCTGACCGCGGAGACGCGCCGGCTCGACGCCAGCTATTGCGTGCGGCTCGGCAACCTCGTCACCACCCTGCTCGGCGATGCAATCGTCGAGAGCGAGCTCGACTCGCGCGGTCCGGGGATTAGCGAGCTCGCCGCGCTCGTCGACGAGCGCGAGGTCTCACCCGAGCACTTGTTTACGTTCGTCCACATTGTGATCAGCACCTCGATCGACGAGCTGTCGCTCGATCGGCGCGTCGGCGCGAACACCGAGCCGTGGCCCCAGGCGTGCCAGATCATCAGGCGCGCGGCGTTCGATCTGCTGGGCGCGTGGACGACGCGCCTGATGTACTCACCGCAGCACTCGGCGATCGAGGATCCGCTGACGACCCTGCATACGCGGCCGGTCCTGGACGCGGTGCTGCCGAAGGAATGCTGCCGCGCCGAGCGCTTCGAGCACTGGCTGACCATGATGCTGCTCGACATCGACAACCT
>JAYWEJ010000132.1:0-10770 GCA_043779345.1 Acidimicrobiia bacterium
TGCGCATCGGCTCCCAGTTGCCGCGATAGCGATACTCGCTCGGATTCGCGGGGTTGGTGTCGTAGACGTAGAGGTCTTCCGCGTCCTGACCGAAGACGGTCAGCCCCCACGCGCCATGCTCGTTGTGGCCGATCGAAACGCCCGGCAGCACCGGTTCGCCGCCGCCGATCACATTCCAACCGGGCGCGACCAGGTGCACCCAATAGCGCAGCGACGGCGCGGCGATGACGCGATGCGGATCGTTGGCGAGAATCGGCAGCGTGCTCACCGTGCGCGATCCGGAAACCACCCAGTTGTTCGAGCCGATATCGCGCGGGTCCGCTGCCAGGTCGAACGGACCGGCGGGATCCGGCGCGCCTTGCCCTGAGCGAGCGAGTTTGCCCTGAATGGGCGAGCTCGCGAGTCGAAGGGTGCCGCGGAATTCAGGCGCGACATCTTCCGGTTGAAACCGAACGCTCGCTCGAAACGCGCTGTAGACGGCGAGCACGTCGTCCGGGAAGGTTGCCGGATCGATCGCGGCGTCGAGCTCGAAGCGCGGATCGCCGCCCTGGAAACTCATCAGCTCGCGCACCTGCGCGATGTTGCCCGCCTTGATCGCCCGCACCAGCCGCACTTCATCCGAGAGATTCGCGTTCAACGCCTGGTGACGTGAGATCACGACTGCCGGCGTCCATCGTCCGGGTGTGATGCCAAGCATGCGGAACTCGATCGGCAGGAGCGAGGGATTGCGCTCGGTCTCGGCGATGTATGCGTTCACGCCGCGAACGTACGATTCGACGATGGTCTTGCCGCGCGGGTGATACCGATTCAGCTCATCGTCCATGTCGCCGCGGAACTGGTGCAGGCGCGCGCCCCGATCGCGCGTCAGCTCACGGCGGCCCAGGATCTCCGAGACGGTGCCGGTCGCCTGCCGCCGCCACATCTCGAACTGGAACAGTCGATCCCTGGCCGCGGCATAGCCCTGCCCGAAGAACAGGTCGGCTTCGTTCTGCGCATAGATATGGTTGATGCCCCACCGATCGCGAAGGATCTCGACGGGTTGGGAGAGCCCCGCCAGCTGGAGGGACGTCGCCGGCGTCTGCGCCGACGTGTGAAAGCTCGTCGCCAGGGTGAGGGCAACGATGGCGGCGGCGGCAAACGCTCGATTCATGACGGCCTCCAGGAGCCTGGTCCCGCCGTAGCCTTCGGCGGAGGCGGACAATATACTGCTAGCGGATGAAGTTCGCGCCGGAATACGTCAAGCACGTCCTCAACGAAAACTTCGAGGACGCCAAGGAGCTGCTGTTATCGCCGTTGATGGCGATCAACTACGCGCACCTGGTGATGCTGGCGGAACAGGGGATCGTGCCCACGGCGGACGCGCGCGCGTTGCGGGACGCGCTCAACGGCATCTCGCTCGCCCAGGTCCGCGAGGTGCCCTACGACGGCACCTACGAGGATCTCTTCTTCTACATCGAGCGCCTGATCGACAAGGCCTGCGGCGCGGACACCGCCGGCCGGCTGCATACCGCGCGCAGCCGCAACGACCTGGCGATGACGATGTATCGGATGCGGCAGCGGGAGTTCATCGCGTGCCTGGGTGAAGCGACGCTGGACCTGCGTCAGGCGCTGATCGTGCTCGCGGAGCGCCACACCGGAACCATCTACGGCGCGCACACGCACACGCAGCCGGCGCAGCCGACGACGATCGCGCATTACCTGCTGGCGATCATCGAGCAGCTGGAGCGTGACACGGTTCGGCTGGGTGCCGCCTTCGAATCGACGAACGTCAGCCCGCTCGGTGCCTGCGCCATCACCGGCACCGGCTTTCCGATCGATCGCCAGCGGACCAGCGACCTGCTCGGATTCAACGGCCCGACCGGCAACACCTACGGCAGCATCGCGACCGTCGATTACCTGCTCGAGAGCGTCTCGGCGACGAGCGTGATGATCGTCGGCCTCGGCCGCGTCATCCAGGATCTGTTGCTGTGGTGCACCATGGAGTTCGGCTACCTCCGGCTCAGCGACGGCTTCGTGCAGGGCAGCAGCATCATGCCGCAGAAGCGCAACCCGGTCGCGCTCGAGCACGCGCGCGCCATCGGCAGCAAGGCCGTCGGCCAGGCGCAGGCGATCATCACCACCGTCCACAACACGCCCTTCGGCGACATCGTCGACACCGAGGACGATCTGCAGCCGCTGGTCGCGTCGATGTTCCGCGACGCCACGCGGATGGTGACGCTGGTCGCGGCGGCGATGCAGCTGGCCGACTTCGATACGGAAAAGCTGGCCTCGCGCGCGGCCGTTGGCGGGACGACGCTGACCGAGCTGGCCGATACGCTGGTGCGCGATCACGGCATGTCGTTCCGCAACGCCCATGCGATCGCCGCGTTGTTGTTGAAGGCGCGCACGGAAGATCCGCAGGCGCCGCTGGCGAGCACGCTGTCGAAGGCGTCGGCGGCAATTCTCGGTAAGCCGCTCGAATATTCGGAGGCCAGTCTCGAGAAGATCATGAGCCCCGCGCACTTCGTCGAGGTGCGCACGACGCACGGCGGGCCCTCACCAAAGGAGGCCGCCCGCGCCATCGGCGAATCCCAACGCAAGCTCCACGACGATCGCGAAAGCTGGCAGGCGAGGCGCGAACGCCTCGCGAACGCCGAAGCGAAGCTTGCCGCGCGCGTGAAGGCGCTCTAGCCGATGAACAAGACCCACGTCCGCGTGCTGATCGTCTGGGTCGTGACGCTCGCGGCCCTCTACGCCTTTCAGTGGTACTACACCAAGTAAATGTCGGCGATTGACTGGGCGATCATCGGCGTCTACCTGCTCTGGATTGTCTGGGACGGCATCAGGCTGAGCAAGAACACCGACAAGCTCGAAGGCTATTTCCTCGCGAACAAGAGCCTGCCGTGGTGGGCGGTTGGCCTGTCGGTGATGGCGACGCAGCTGTCGGCCATCACCATGGTCAGCAGCACCGGGCAGGGCTATGCCGACGGCGTGGGCCTGCTGCAGCAGTACTACGCGCTGCCGATCGCGATGATCATCATCTCGGTGACGTTCGTGCCGTTCTTCCGGCACGCCAACATCTATACGGCGTACCAGTATCTCGAAGGGCGCTTTGACGCCAAGACGCGCTCGTTCACCGCGCTGCTGTTCCTGATCTCGCGCGGCATGTCCACCGGCGTCGTCATCTCGGCGCCCGCCGTGGTGCTGTCGGTGATGATCGGAGCGGACGTCAGTACGATTTGCGTCCTGCTCGCGGTGCCGACCGCGATTTACACGATGTATGGCGGCGTGCAGGCGGTGGCGTGGACCGACGTCAAGCAGATGTACTTGATCGTGGGTGGCTTGCTGGCGGCGTTTGTCGCGCTGGTCCTCGGCCTGCCCGATACCGTCAGCGTCAACGAGGCGCTGCACGTCGCCGGTACGGCGGGGCGTCTGCAGGCGTTCAATTTCTCGACCGATCCCTCGGTGCGATTCACGTTCTGGACGGGCACGATCGGCGCGCTGTTCCTGTTCCTGTCGTACTTCGGCACCGATCAGAGCCAGGTGCAGCGCTACCTCACCGCGAAATCCGTGGATGAAGCGCGGACGTCGCTGTTCATGAGCGCCTACTGGAAAATTCCGCTGCAGGCGCTGGTGATGATCATCGGCGTGTTCATGTTCGTGTTCTACCTGTTCACGCCGCCGCCGATGCTGTTCAACCGTGTCCACGACGAGCGCGTGCGGCAGAGCGACAGGGCCGGCGAGTTTACGGCGCTCGAAGCGCAGTTCAACACGGCGCTGCAGGAGCGGCGCGACGCGTCACAGCGGCTGGCCGACGGTGGCGGATCGGCTGAGGCGTTCCATGCGAGCGAGCAGCGCGTGAAGGACGTGCGCGCCCAGGCAGTCGCCCTGGTCAAGCAGGTGTCCGGCGACAACAGCTACAACGACGTCAACTACGTGTTCCCGACGTATATCGTCACGCAGTTGCCCGTGGGGCTGGTTGGCCTGCTGATGGCGGCGATCTTCGCGGCGGCGATGTCGACGATTTCCGGTGAGCTGTCGGCGCTCTCGACATCAACGGTGATCGACTTCTACCGACGCTGGGTCCGTGACGACGGCGACGAAAAGCACCTGCTGTGGGTGTCGAAGATCGCGATGTTGTTCTGGGCGGTGTTTGCGTCGATCGTGGCGATCTGGGCGGCCGAGCTAGGCTCGTTAATCGAAGTGGTCAACCGGTTTGGATCGTTTTTCTATGGATCGATCCTTGGCGTGTTCCTGCTGGCGATCGGCTGGAAGCGCGCCAATTCGACCGGCGCATTCGTGGCGCTGATCGCGGGCATGAGCGTGGTCGGGTATGTGGCCGTCTACACGAACATCGCGTTCCTCTGGCACAACCTGATCGGCGCCGTGGTGGTGTTTGGCGTCGGCATGATCGTCAGCGAACTGACTCGCTCCGGGAACCGGGAGCCGGGAACCGGGAGCCGGAAATGAACCGGCCCCTGCTTGTTGCTTTGTTCGGCGTGATCGCGCTGATGGTCGCGTCGTGGGCGCTCGGAGAGTTCATCAGACAGAGAAAAGACAAGTAGTCCGGGACAACCTGACAACCTGACTAAAGCTTGTCCAGATTGTCCTTCCCGATCACGACGTTCCAGCACAGCAGCTCGTACTGCACGACGCCCGCCTGGTAGTACGGATCCGCGTCGCGAATTGCATCGAGGGCTTTTTGCGGATGCTCGTCGCCGACGCGTAGCAGCATCATGCCGCCGAAGCGCGGATCGTGCGGCCCGGCCGCGAGGAGCTTCCCCTCTTCCTGAAGTTTGCGTTGGAAGGCGCGATGGCCCTCCTGGTGCACGACCACCTCTTCGATGGGGCGGCGGTAGCGGATCAGCGCGAGGGCATACATCGGAACAGGATACTTCAGTCCCACAAAGGGAACACCGAATCAACACCATGGCATCCCCGAGACCCACAACCGACCGCCCCAGACCGGCGGTGAAAAGCCGCTTCTGGCCGCGTGTCTTCAGCGCGGTCAGCGTGACCTCGCTGGTCCTCGCGCCGGTCGCGGCGCTGTCGTTGTGGTTGTTGATCAGCGACCCGGTCACGGCTGCGGCCGTGATGGAGCGCGGCGATCTGCTGCCGGTGCTCGTGGCGCTCGCGAAGATGCTGGGCAAGGCGATTATGGCCGCGCTGTCAGCCCTTTAGCCCTCGACCCAAAACCCCAAAACCCTAAAACCCCAAAACCTCAAAACCGAAACGTCCTCACAATTTTCGCGGCGCCACGGCGATCGAGCGCGCTGAACCTTCTGCCGAATTCCGTGTCCAGCCAGTTCTGCGTCCAGATAAAGAAGATGTCGTTGCCCGGCTTCTGAATCCACCGGAAGCGCAACTGCCAACCCACCTCGCCGCTCTCGGAGTCGTACTGGACGTTGTTGGACAGGGAGATCCAGGGATTCAGCTGAGTGCGCGCGTCGAGACGATACAGGCGCGTCGTGAACGAGCCGTGCGGAAGGTCGACGTTATTGAACTCGCTCGAGAGCTGCACCGACAGCCCGGGCCGCGGCCGCAGCGTCAGATCCAGATTCAGCTCGCGGCGGCGGCCGTTCCAAAAATCGCCGAATGAAAACTCGGCCCGCCCCGACAGCGCGCGGTGCTCGGCACCGTCGTAGACGAACTGGTAGCGCATCCAGTCGTAGCTGTTGCCGGCGGGCAGGATCACGCCGTCGCTGATCTCGAAATCCTGATCGAGGTTCTCGGTCTGCTTGAACATCTGGAACTCGACGCTGTCGCCGCTGTGGAACTCGAGCTCCATCGGGGTGAGCTGCAGGTTGCGATCGACGACCTGGTTGTCGAGATTCAGGTTGATGTCCGCCTCGCTACTGAACTGCACGCCGCGAAACCAGCGGTGGCCGCTGAAGCGCGGCGACCAGTTCAGCTCCGGATTCCAGCTGCGGAAGTTGCGGCGCGGCGTGAATCCGATCGCGGGATCGTAGGCCGCCTGCACTTCCTTGAAGGAGACTTCGGCGCGGTACGGATCCCTGGCGAGGCTCGCGTGCCAGCCGTACGAAGAGCTCTGTCCCTCGGGCGGCCCGTCGCGGTCTTCGTTGATGAATCGGGGTTTCGAGGTGTGCACGTACCAGGCGCCCGAGTCGAAGGTGGACTCGCGGATGAAGTTGGGCGTGGCGATGGTGACATCGGCGCCCAGGGTGTGTCGCGCATCCACGAGTGAGTCACGAGGCGCGCGGCGCGTGTAGATCGCGCCGGCGCTCGATTGGCTGCCGAAGCGGCGCCGCACCCGGCCCACGGTGAAGTCTTCACCCTTGAGCTGCTCCAGCGAGCCGCCGCGATCGAACTCGTCTTCGCTGGTGCTGACGTGGAGAAAGCCGATGTCCTGCGCGCCGACCTGGCCGATCAGCTTGGCGCCATAGACGATTGGCTGCGCCGCGCCGGCGTTGAGGCCGATGCGCCGGCTGAAGAACGGGCTCTCGTCGCCGCCCGGGAACTCGAAGAAGTTCGATCCGTCGAGGAAGAACTCGCGCTTCTCTGGGAAAAACAGCGGGAAGCGGGTCAGGTTCGTGCGCCGCTCGTCCACTTCGGTCTCGGCGAAGTCGGTGTTCACCGTGAAGTTCGCCTTCAGCGACGGCGTGACGTTATAGAACGCGTCGAGCCCGATCTCGAAGTCCCCGATCGTCGCCGGGGCATTGCGTCCCGGCGCGTTCGTCGCCGCGCCCAGCACGTACGGCTTGAGATCCAACCCGATCCCCTGCGAGATATCCGTGATGCCGCCGATGCGGCCGGCGTTCGACATGCGCGTCAGTCCTTCATCGCGCAGCCATCCCGTCCACAGGCTCTCTTCATTCCTGCGCTTCACCGTGCGCTGAAAGTTCGCGCCCCAGGTGTCGGTGTCCGGATCGAAGTTGACCGTCTTGAACGGCACTTCGACTTCCGCCGTCCAGCCGGCGCTGGTGCGCCGCACGCGGGCCACCCAGATGCCGTCCCACGACTTCTCCATCTCGCCGCCGAAGCCGCCGCCGCCGGTCGGACTCGTGATCAACCCGTCGCCCATCGCGCCCGACGGATTGATCTCGAAGAAGTATCCGGTGCGGCCGTCGAGGAACGGATCGATCGCAAACATGAAGCGATCGTCGGCCTCGAACGACTGATCGCGCTGCATCTGGTTGCCGAGCAGCTGGTCCGGCTCGGAGTCGTAGCAGATCACGCCGAGGATGATGCGATCGCGATCGAAGACGATGCGCACCTCGGTCCTTTCCGTGGCCGCCGTGCCGTTGTCGGGATCGCGCTGCAGGAAATTCGTGGCGGGGTGGGCCTTTTGCCACACCGCCTCATCGGGTGCGCCGTCGACGACGATCGATTCGCCCTCGGCGAGGCGGTAGGCCTGGACCTCCGGACGCGACGGCTGGGCCGCCGGCGCGGATGCGCCGGCAAGAAATACCACGAGAAATACAAACGCGCGCCCGATCAACACCTATCATACGACCATGGCCACGCTAACGTTTCTCGGAGCCGCCCGCACCGTGACCGGCTCCAAGCATCTGCTCGAGGTCGATGGCCTGCGGATCCTGTTTGACTGCGGGCTCTTCCAGGGCCTGAAGGATCTTCGCCTGCGCAACTGGGCGCCGCTGCCGGTGCCTCCGGAAACGATCGACGTCGTCGTCCTCACACACGCGCATATCGATCACTCGGGGTGGCTGCCGCGGCTGGTCGGGCAGGGTTTCAAGGGTCCGGTCTACTCCACCGGCGGCACGCAGGATCTCTGCAAGCTCGTGCTGCCCGATGCGGCGCACCTGCAGGAAGAGGATGCGAAGTTCGCCAACAAGCGCGGCTTCAGCAAGCACCACCCGGCGCTGCCGCTCTACACCGAGGAGGACGCCGCCGAGGCGCTGTCGCGATTCAGGACCGTGCCGTTCGGCAAGAAGCTTGAGATCGTCAAGGGCATCGAGATCGAGTTCATCAATGCCGGACACCTGCTCGGCTCGTCGTACGTGCTGGTCACGCGGACCGACAGGAGCGGCGGGCGGATTCTGTTCGGCGGCGATCTCGGCCGCTACTCGCGCCCGATTCTTCCCGATCCGTCACCGGGCGTCGACGCGGACGTGCTGCTGGTCGAATCCACCTACGGCGATCGCATCCATCCCAAAGAAGACGACGGCGAGACGCTCGCCCGCATCATCAAGGAAACCTTGGCGCGCCGCGGCAAGGTGATCGTGCCGGCGTTTGCGATCGGGCGTACCGAAGAACTGTTGTATTGGCTGTTCAAGCTCGAAGATGAGGGCCGGCTCGAGAAGGTCCCGATCTACGTCGACAGCCCGATGGCCATCAAGGGCATTGCGTATTACGACGCGCGGACCGACGAGCTCGACAAGGAAATCCTGGGCATGCGACGCAAGCTGCCGCGATTCACGGCGGTCAACTCCGCCAAGGAGTCCAAGGCGCTGGTCGAGCGCGATGCGCCGGCCGTGATCATTGCCTCGAGCGGCATGGCGACCGGCGGCAGGGTCGTGCATCACCTGTTTGCCGGATTGCCCGACCCCAGAAATACCGTCCTCTTCGTCGGATTTCAGGCGGCCGGCACGCGGGGCCGCCAGTTGGTGGACGGCGCCCAGCACGTGAAGATCTTCGGACAACATGTGCCAGTCCACGCCAGAATAGAGAAGATTGACGGGATGTCGTCGCACGCCGATGCGGGCGAGATCGTCCGGTGGCTGCGAACGTTCCCGCGCGCCCCCAAGACGACGTATCTCGTGCACGGTGAAATCGTTGCGCAGGATGCCTTGAAGGCGCGCATAACGAAAGAGCTCGGATGGAATGTAGAGATCCCCGCGCACGGTCAGAGAGCGGACCTGCCGCTGTAGCAACCGACAGGAAGTTTCTCCTCGAGCAGATCGGCGAGGCGGCGGTCGTCCAGCTGTATGCGGACGGTTTCGACAAGCTGACGCTGCAGGAGAAGACGCTGGTGTGGCACCTGTATCGCGCCGCGATCGCGGGCCGCGACATCTATTACGACCAGCGCCATCGCCTCAACCTCGGCATCCGGCACCTGCTCGAGCAGATCCTTCGATATTCGTCCGGCGTACCCGCCGAGACACTGCAGGAGCTGACGCGCTACACCAAGCTGTTCTGGATCAACACCGGCCCGTACAACAACCTGACGGCGCGAAAGTTCCTGCTCGACCTCGATCGCAAGACAGTGATCGAAGCGGTCGAGATCGCCGCGATCAACGGCGCCAAGTTCGAACTCGAGAAGGGCGAGACGATCGCGAAGCGTGTCGAGAAGTTCGCCCGCATGTTCTTCGATCCCGATTTCGAGCCGATGGCGACGTGCAAGACGCCCGGCGACGGCCAGGACATCCTCGCGTCGAGCTCGAACAACCTCTACGACAGCGTCACGATGGCCGACCTCCAGGGCTTCAAGGAACAGAACCAGCTCAACTCGCGGCTCGCCAACGTCGCCGGCCAGCTCTTCGAAGAGGTCTACAAGATCGGCGGTCTCTACGACAAGGAGCTCCGCAAGATCGTCGGGCACCTCAACGACGCGATTCCGTTTGCGCCCGAGCCGTTCGCGAATGCGCTGCGGGCGCTGATCAAGTTGTACGAGACCGGCCTCGACAACGATCGCGAGGCGTTCGACATTGCGTGGGTGCAGAATCGCGACTCGGCCGTCGACACCATGAACGGCTTCATCGAGGTCTACATGGACGCGCGCGGCATGAAGGGCGCGTGGCAAGGCGTCGTCTATTACGCCAACCACGAGAAGACCGAAAAGATCCGGGCGCTGGCGACGCACGCGCAGTGGTTCGAGGATCGCCTGCCGATCGACAAGAAGTACCGCAAGCCGAAAGTCGCAGGCGTCTCGGCGCAGGCGATCGAGGTCGTCGTCGAAGTCGGCGACTCGGGGCCGATCACGCCAATCGGCGTCAACCTGCCGAACGATCAGCGCATCCGCGAAAAGCACGGCAGCAAGTCGGTGTCGCTGTCGAACGTGCTCGATGCCTACGAACGCTCGATGCCCGACACCTTCCGCCAGGAATTCGGGTGGGACGAGGCCGAGGTCGAGCGCGCCAAGATCTGGGGCGCGTTCGCGGGCGAGCTGACGACCGAGATCCATGAAGTGCTCGGTCACGGCTCGGGCCGGATGGCCGACCACATCACCGTGACGCCGCAGGATCTGCTGAAAGAGCAGTATTCAGCGCTCGAAGAAACGCGCGCCGACCTGGTCGCGTTGTATTTTGTCGCCGATCCGTATCTGTCGAAGATTGGGCTGGTCTCGTCCGACGAGCAGCAGGCGGTGGTGCAGACGGAATACGAAGCCTATGCCCGCAACGCCCTGGTGCAGTTGCGTCGGGTCCGCGTCGGCGCGCAGCTCGAGGAAGATCACATGCGCAACCGCCAGGCGATCGTGCACTGGCTGCTCGCCAACGCCAAAGCGATCGACGTGCGCCGCCGCGGCGACAAGACCTATTTCGTCGTCATCGACAGCGATGCCTTCCGCGGCGGCGTCGCGAAGCTGCTTGCCGAAGTGCAGCGGATCAAGTCGGAGGGCGATTACGCGAAGGCGAAGGAGCTGTTCGAGACCTACGGCGTGCATTTCGATCCCGAAATGCGCGACGAGGTCGTCGCCCGCGTCGATCACCTGAAGCTGCCGTCGTACACCGGCTTCGTGATGCCGAAGCTGGAGCCGGTGACGGATGGCAGCGGCAAGATCACCGACGTAAAGATCTCGTACCCTTGCGACCTCACCACTCAAATGCTCGAGTACTCGGAGCAGTAACGTTGAGTTGTACCGGGGACTGACAT
>JAYWEJ010000133.1:0-24266 GCA_043779345.1 Acidimicrobiia bacterium
TGGCCGACGTCAACAGCGGCAACGAAGACACGACGATCACCGGCACGGTGGCGACCAACGACAGCGATGTCGACGACGGCGCGGTGCTGAGCTACAGCCTGAACGCCCCGGTGGCCGGGCTGACGATCAACACCGATGGCAGCTACACCTTCAACGCCGCCAACGCCGCGTACCAGCACCTGGCGGTGGGTGCGACCACCGCGGTGGTCGCACCCCGCGTTCACCGCTTCGAGCAGCGTCGCCGCGAGCTCGCGCGCCAGCAAATCGGGCATGACGGCGGCGTCGACTAAACGACGCACCAGCGCGTCGTCCGCGTCGGCGGGCGAGCCCACGTACTCGCCGGTGCCGGGCGACTGCGCGGCTGCCATCGCAATCTGGACCTGTTCGAGATCGCGCGTCGCGCCGAGGGCCTGGAAGACTTGCGCCGCGTATTGATAGTGGCGATCGGCGGTGGACTTCGCGCCGGCCTTCGCGGCGAGACGCGCCAGCGCCAGCTGGCTCACCGCGGCCTGATAGCGCTCGCCGACCAGCTCGAAGACGCTCGAGCTCTGCGCGATGTCGTGATACGCCTCGGTGGTGCGCGTCTGGCGCGCGCGCAGGTCGCCGCGGAGGCGCAGGAACTCGCCCCACGCGCCGGGCGTGGTGCGCGGATCGAGACGCGACTCGACCTGCGACAACCGGTGCGCCGCGTCTTCGACGCGTCCCGCAGCCAGCAGCGCTTCGGCCGCGATCAGCTCGGCCTCGATCGTTTCCGCGGGCGGCGCGTTGGTCGACTTGGCGATCTCGTCGGCGATCGCGAGCGCTTCGTCGGGCTTGCCGCGCCGCGTCGCGAGACGCGCGCTGATCACGCGCAGCGACCACTCATACCAGCGGCTGGTGTTGCGCCCGTAGGCGCCGTAAGCCTCCGCCGCCTGGCGCAAGTACTCGGCGGCGTTCTCGTAGTCGCCGCGCATCAGCGACATCTGCGCCAGCGTGTCGTAGACGGCGCCGGTCGTCTCGTGGAACTGCATCGCGCTGCGAACGTCGAGCGCGCGGTGCAGCACGATATCGGCGCGATCGAGATTGCCGACGCGGACGCAGATTTGTCCCAGCGTCGCGAGCGCGACCGAGAGGCCCGGACCTTGTCCAAGGCCCTCGTGCAGATTGACGGCTCGCTCGGCGAGCGCGAGCGCCTGTTCGTAGCGGTGACGGATCAGCGCGACGTTGGCCTGGTTGCCGTAGACCGTCGCGAGCACGTCATCGGCCTGAAGGATTGACGCCATGCGCTCGGCCTGGCGGAGCGCGGCGTTCGCTTCGTCGTAGCGTCCGGTCTGCGCGAGCATCACGGCCGACAGCGAATGGACCATCGCCAGGTGGCGTTTGTCTCCGGCGGCGTGCAGCGCGGCGGCGGCTTCGGCAATGTGCTCGCGCACGATCGCCATGTCGCCGACCTGCCGGTAGCACTGGCCAAGATAAAAGTGGGCGAGGCCGATCGCGCGCGAGTCGTGAGCGATCTCCGCCTGTTTCAGCGCGCGATTGTGGAGGGCGATCGCGCGGGATTGCTCGCCGCGGGCAAAGGCCACCCGGCCGTGCAGGCGCCACAAATTCGAGTGCACGACGGGCGGGACGTTGTCGCGCAGCGTGTCGGGCGAGCGGCCGAGCGCGGTTCCGGCCTGTGCAAGATCCCCCTGCAAGAGGTACGATTCAGCCAGCATGACCCGGACACTGAGCTCATCCTCCCTGGTAAGGGACGAGGGCGTACGCAGCAGGGGCGCCAGCAACTCAATCGTCGTGGCGGCCTGCCCGCGCTCAAGCGCGGATCCGGCGCGGGCGATTACGGGTTGAAGCGCGGCGTTTGCCACCGGGCGAGTATACAACTGGCTACCTAGTATCCAACCGTCATAATTCTTTCAGCGTCATGGAGTTGACCGTAGGAAGCCGGACCGATGTGGGTGCGCGGAAGATGAACCAGGACCACCTCGGATCATGGCCGGATCTGGGCCTATTCGTGGTCGCCGACGGCATGGGCGGGCATAACGGCGGCGAGGTCGCGTCGCACCTGGCGGTCGAGACCATCCGCGCCTTCATCGCCGAAAGCGCCATCGCGTCCGACATGACCTGGCCGTTCGGGCTCGAGACGAAGCACTCGATCGATACCAACCGCCTCACGACCGCGGTGCGGCTGGCCAACCGGAAGATTTACCACGAGGGGACCAAGACCCCCGATCTCAACGGCATGGGCACGACCGTGGTGGCGGCGCTCGTGGCGGGCGATCGCATCACGATCGTCAGCGTCGGGGACAGCCGGATGTATCGGCTGCGCAGCGGCGCGTTGGAGCAGTTAACGAAGGACGACACGTGGCTGGCGTCGGTGCTGGGCCAGAAGCAGGCGGAGGACGCCGATCCGGGACATCCGCTCCGGCACGTGCTGACGAGCGTCGTCGGCACGAAAGACGACGTGAAGCCCGGAGCGCGCGAAGAGCTCATGGTCGCCGGCGATCGGTTCGTGCTGTGCACCGACGGCATCCATGGAAAGCTCGATAGCACGGCGCTGACCACGCTGCTCGCCACGGCTTCGACGGCGATCGATGGGGCCGCGACGCTGGTGTCGGAAGCCATCACGCGCGGCACGACCGACAACGCCACCGCGCTTGTCATCAACGTTACGTAGAACATCGATGCCGCGGTTCGTGCTCCTGGCGCTTCTCTCACTCCTCGCAGCATGCGGTCGCGACAATGCTGCGCCGCCCGCTGGTGCCCCGGGTGCACAGGCTGCACCAACTGCGACGCCGAGCGCGGCCCGGCCCCGAATCGTGTTTCTCGGCGACAGCCTGACAGCGGGACTGGGCCTGGCTGCAGATCAAAGTTTTCCCTCGCTGATCGGAAAGAAGCTGAAGGATCGCGGGCTCGGTTACGACGTCATCAATGCCGGTGTCTCCGGCGACACGTCAGCGGGTGGCGTTCGCCGGGTCGACTGGTCGCTCGAGGGTGATGTGCGCGTGCTGATCCTCGCGCTTGGCGCGAATGATGGCCTGAGGGGATTGCCGGCGGGCGACCTGAAGAAGAATCTCGCCGCCGTCCTCGATCGCGCGCGCGAGCGCAAGGTCCCCGTGATTCTCGCCGGGATGGAAGCGCCGCCGAATTACGGCCCCGAGTACACGCGCGCTTTCCGTAACGTGTATACCGAGCTGGCCGCGGAGTACAAAGTGCCGTTCATCCCGTTCCTGCTGCAGGGCGTGGCAGGGGACGCGTCGTTGAACCAGGGGGACGGCATTCATCCAAACACTCGCGGCGCGCAAATCGTGGCCGACCTGGTCTGGGCGGAACTGGAGCCCATGCTCCGGCGTCCAACCTAGCAGCAGCCAGCACCTTCGCACCCACGCACCTCATGATTCAAATACGCGGTGTCAGTAAGACAGTAATGAGCGGAGGCCAGCCGCTGACGATCCTGCATCCTCTCGATCTCGATGTTGCCACCGGGCAATGCCTGGCGATCGTCGGGCCATCGGGCAGCGGCAAGTCGACGCTGCTCGGCCTGATCGCGGGGCTTGATTCGGCATCGAGCGGCACGATCACGATTG
The DNA here is from genome assembly GCA_043779345.1 of Acidimicrobiia bacterium. Taxonomy (GTDB): domain Bacteria; phylum Acidobacteriota; class Vicinamibacteria; order Vicinamibacterales; family UBA2999; genus 12-FULL-67-14b. The sequence continues at coordinate 3,561 of JAYWEJ010000133.1, forward strand.
GCGGCATCGACATCACCCGGCTCGACGAAGACGCGCTCGCCAGGCTGCGCGGCGAAAAGATCGGCTTCGTCTTCCAGTTCTTTCACCTCGTGCCGTCGCTGACCGCGAAGGAAAACATCCAGGTGCCGATGGAGATCGCCGGCCGGCGCGACGCCGCCGAGCGCGCGCAGGCGCTGCTCGACGAAGTCGGCCTGCACGACCGCGGCCATCACTATCCGTCGCAACTCTCCGGCGGCGAGCAGCAGCGCATCGCCATTGCCCGCGCGCTGGCGAACGACCCGCCGCTGATCCTCGCCGACGAGCCGACCGGCAATCTCGACAGCTCGAACGGCCGTCACGTGCTCGAGCTGCTGCTGCAGGTGCGCCGGTCGCGGGACGTGACGCTGGTGCTGGTCACGCACGATCCGAATGTCGCGGCGGTGGCCGACGATCGGTTGGTGCTCCGCGACGGCCGGCCGGTGGCGAGCGAGCTCGAGCGCGGCGAATCAGCCGTGATGAGCCGGGTCGAGCGAGTCCAACCATGAGGTTCGTGCTGCTGATGGCGGCGCGCGAAATGCGCGCGTCGTGGCATCGCCTGGTGTTTTTCTTTATCTGCATCGCGATCGGCGTCGGCGCCATCGTGGCGATCCGCTCGGTGATTCAGAACGTGCGCAACACGTTCGCCGGCGAAGCGCGTGCGCTGATCAACGCGGATGCGATCATCGCCAGCAATCAGCCGCTCAAGCCGGAGCTGATCGCGAAGATCGATCAGCGTCTGCAGGCGGCCGGCGCACAGAGCCTGCAATCGATCGAGCTGGCGACGATGGCCAGGGCCGCGGATCGCGCCGGTGGCCGCGCCCGGATGGTCGAGCTGCGGGCGGTGGAGCAGGGCTTCCCGTACTACGGACGACTGAAGCTCGCTGGCGACGTCCCGTACGATCACGCGCTGCTCAAAGGCTTTGGCGTGCTGGTTCGACCGGAGCTGCTGGCGCAACTCGACGTCAAAGTCGGCGACGCCTTGGCGATTGGAGTGCAGCGCTTCACGATCCGCGGCGTCATTCAGTCGGAGCCGGGCCGCCGTCTTGGCGCGTTCAGCATCGGGCCGCGAGTCTTCGCCGATCTGGCCGATCTCGAGAAGACCGGATTGTTGACATTCGGCAGCCGCGCCGCCTCGCAGCGTCTCCTGAAAGTGCCTGAAGCCGCATTCGACAAGCTGATCGTCGATTTGCGCGCCGACGTGGCGAACGAGTTCGCGCGCGTGCGTTCCTACAAGGGCGCCGAAGACGACATCGGCGAGGAGTTCGGCAGGGCCGAGAATTACCTGAGCCTGGTCGGCCTGGTCATCGTGATTCTCGGCGGCATCGGCGTCTCGAGCGTCACCCGCGTGTTCGTGCAGCAGAAGATGAAGAGCATCGCCGTCTTGAAATGCCTCGGCGCGAGATCGTCGCAGCTGCTGGCGGTCTACGTGGCGCAGGTGGCGGTGCTCGGCCTGGCGGGCAGCCTGCTCGGCGTGCTGCTGGCCGAAATGGCGATGCGCGCGATTCCGTCGCTGCTGCAGGGTGCGACGCGCGGCATCGACATCACCTATGCGCTGACCGTGCCGGCCGTCGTGCAGGGCGGTGGCATTGGTCTGCTGGTCTCGCTGCTGTTCTCCGTGGTGCCGCTGCTCGACGTGCGGCACGTCAAGCCGTCGCTGCTATTAAGAGACGAAGCGCGCGTGCGGCGGCCGGACGTGACGCAGATCGTCGTCACCGTCGTCGTCGTCGCCGGACTGGTGGGACTGACGGTCTGGCAGGCGGGCTCGCTGCGCATCGGCTCGATCGTCGCCGCCGGCTTCGCGGCCACGGCGATCGCCCTCCATCTCGCCGGCACCTTGTTGCTGCGCGCCATCAGACCGCTGGCGCGATCGCGATCGTTCGCGTTGCGTCACGCCGTGTTGCAACTGAGCCGGCCGGGCAGCCAGATGCGCATCGTGCTGCTGGCGGTCGGCCTGGGCAGCTTCTTCATCATCGGCGTCCGATCGCTGCAGCAGAATCTGATCGATCAGTTCGCGGTCCGCATGACCGCTGACTCGCCCGACATGTTCCTGCTCGACATTCAGCGCGACCAGGTCACGGCGGTCGAAGCGGCGATTGCGTCGCACATGGATCCGGGAACCGCGGCGCCGCCGCTCATCCCGGTGCTGCGCGCCCGCGTCGTCGGCGTCTCCGGCCGCGAGCTCAATCTCGAGAACTACGAGGACGTGCGCGGTCGCGGGTCATTGGGCCGCGAGTACACCATTACCTATCGCGCGACGCTGGCGGCGAACGAGAAGGTAGTCGCGGGGCAGATGTGGGAGCCGACCCGGTCGGACGAGCCCGAAGTCTCGATCGAACAGTTCATCAGCGAGTCGTTCAAGATCAACATCGGCGATACCGTGCGTTTCGATGTGCTCGGCCGCATCGTCTCCGCCAAGGTGACCAGCGTCCGGTCTATCGAGTGGTCCGAGAGCCGCGCCGGCGGCTTCATGTTCCTGTTCAGGCCCGGCGTGCTCGAGAAGGCGCCGCACAGCTATATTGGGTTCCTGCGCGGGCCGCAGGACCTGGAGGCGCGCGCACGGCTGCAGGCGGCGCTGGTCGGCGTCGCCCCGAACGTGTCGGTGATTGACGGCCGCGAAATCCTCGATGCCATCAAGGGCGTGATCGACAACGTCACCCTCGCGGTCAGCGTGGTCGGCACGCTCGTCGTCGTCAGCGGCCTGATGATCTTGATCGGCGCCGTCGCCATGACGAAGTTCCGCCGCGTCTACGAGGCGGCGATCTTTAAGACGCTCGGCGCGACGCGGCGGCTGATCGCGACCGTGCTGGTGCTGGAATACGGCCTGCTCGGGATCCTGGCCGGCGGCATCGGCGCCGGCGGCGCAATTGGGCTGACGTGGGCGATCAGCAAGTACGCGCTGGAGATTCCGTTTACGCCGCTGATTGGCTTGAGCACGATCGGCGTCGTCATCACGACGCTGCTGGTGGCGGCGATCGGCGTGATCTCGAGTTGGGAAGTGCTGCATCGAAAACCGCTGGCGACACTGCGGGCTGAGTGAACAATCCGGCGACAGCCGGATGCTACAGCGTTGGCCTTTAGGCGGACTGTTCCGTTCGGTGCTATCATCAAGGTTTGACGAGAGACTGCCGGGGGAAGTAGGGGAGTACGCACTACATGAACGTCTCGAACTTAAAGGACGCGCTGCTCAAGAAACGGGTTGAGCTCGAGGAGACCGCGGGTCTCAAGCCGCTCACCGATTCGATGGAGCACAACAACGGCCGCCAGGGCGACATGGCGGACCAGGCCTCGGGTAACAACGAAGTTCACATCCAGCTGCGATTGAAACAAACCGACGCCAAGATTCTGCAGGCGATCGATGAGGCATTGATGCGCATCGAGAAGGGCAATTTCGGCGTCTGCAAAGACTGCGGCGAGCCGATCGCCGAAGCCCGGCTCAACGCCATCCCGTGGACGCGCGTCTGCATCACCTGCAAAGAGAAACAAAAGGTCCCGTGAGCGATCAGCCCCTTGCCGAACTGATTCGCGATGTCTACCTGGAGCGCGTCAGCCTGCTGATGCGCCACGAGGACGTCGCGCAGCTCGTCACCGACTACGACATCAACAACGCGTATCAGTACATCATCGCGCGCGAGCAGACGCACCTGTCGTGGCTGCAGCAGGCGCTGCTGAACCTCGGCGCGACGCTCGTCGACGATCCGCCGCGCGGCCCGGTGTTGTCGGCGAAGGGCGACGCCTGGAAGTCACTGGCGGGTGAAGATGCCTCCGCGAACGAGACGTTCGTCACCAGGTGGCGGCCCACGATCGACACCGTCAGCAACGCCCGGCACCAGGGCATGCTCAAGGTGATCCTCGGTGAAATGCTCGAGCACAAGCGGCTGTTCGACCAGGCGGCGGCCGGCAATCGGAGCCTGATCGGCAAGTCGCTCGAGATCAACGACCACAGCGGCGACGTCATGGCGTCCCGCTGGACCGGTGACTAACGTCGCGATCGCCCTGGGCAGCAACCTGGGCGATCGTGAAGCGCATCTCGCGTTCGGTCTCTCGTCGCTTCCTGGCTTCATCACCAATCTCAGACAATCGAGCTGGCACGACACCGCTCCGGTCGGCGTGTCTGCCGGACAGCCGCGCTATCTCAATGGCGTGGTGGTGGGGGAGACGTCGCTCGGCGCGCGTGACCTGCTCGATCGGCTGCTGCAGATCGAAGCGGCAGCCGGCCGCAGGCGGCCGTCGCCGATGGCACCGCGGACGCTCGATCTGGATTTGATCTTGTTCGGGGATCAACAGATTGAGGAACCCGGGTTGGTGGTTCCCCATCCGAGATTCCGCGAGCGGCTGTTCGTGCTCGAGCCGCTCGCAGAGGTGGCGCCGGGCTGGATTGACCCGGCGACCGGCAAGTCGATCAGTGCGCTGCTTCGGGAGCGGGCGGCGCCGCAGAACCCTTCTTGAACAGGCCGCTCCAGCCTTCCTCGAACAGCGTGTACATCGCCGGCACGAACACCAGCGTGATGATCGTCGACGTCAGCAGGCCGCCAATGACGACGCGCGCCAGCGGTGCCTGCAGCTCGGCGCCTTCGCCGATGCCGAGCGCCATCGGCACGAGGCCGAGGCCGGTGCAGAGCGACGTCATCAGAATCGGCCGCAGCCGGTGGCGGCCGGCGAGCTCAATGGCCGCGCGCAGCTCCATCTTGTCGCGATGGCGCAAGGTGTTGGTGTAGTCGACCAGCAGGATGGCGTTGCTGACGACGATGCCGGCCAGCATGATCACCCCGATGTAGGCCTGCATGCTGAACGGCGTGCCGGTAATCATCAACATGCCGACGACGCCGATGGCGGCCAGCGGGATCGAGAAGATGATGATGAACGGATCGCGCAGCGACTCGTACTGCGACGCCATCACGGTGTAGACCAGGACGATCGCGAGGATCAGCACCAGCTGCAGCTCGCGGAACGACTTGGCCTGCTCCTCGACCTCGGTGCCGAAGCCGACGGCGAAATCCTTGGGCACGTCGATCTCGCCAATGCGCGCGCGCACCGCTTCCACCGCTTCGCTGAGCGTGGTCTCGGTTTCAGCGTTGACGCGCTGCACGCGCTCCTGGTTCTTGCGCTCGATCGAGACCGGGCCGGTGCCGCGGTCGACGACCATGACGTTCTTGGCCTGGATGACCTGGCCGCCGCTGCCGCTCAGCAGCACGTCGCCGACTTCCGACACTTCCTCGCGGTCGGACTGGCGCAGCCGCACCACGATCGGGTACTCGTTGCCGGCGTCGCGGAACATCGCCGCCTGCGTGCCGGCGACGTTGGTGCGGATGGTGTTGGCGACGCCGGTGACGGTCAGCCCCAGCAGGGCGGCCTTGTCACGATCGACGCGGACGGCCAGCTCGGGGCGGCCCTCTTCGCGCTGCAGGCGCGTGTCGGCGATGCCCGGCGTTGAGTCGAGCATCGTCTTGAGGTCCTGCGCGATGCCCTTGGAGATCTCGAGGTCGTGGCCGAGGATTTCGATCGACAGCCGGCCGTCACCGCCGCCGCCGCCCATGCGCATCATGTTGTTCTGGCCGCCGGATGGACGGGCCCGGACGATGACGCCGGGAATGCCCGACAGCTCGCGGCGGAGCATCATCGAAATCTCTTCGTTGCTCTTGTCGCGCTCGTCGCGCGGGTTCAGCAGGATGTTGACGTTGCCGCGATGCATGGACCCGCCGCCGAAGCCGCCGCCACCACCGCCGCCGCCGGCCTGGCTGATGAAGCGCACGCCCTCGGGAACCAGCTGCTTGACGCGCTCTTCGATGCCGAGGATCACCGCCTCGGTGCGCTCGATGCGAGAGCCGACCGCCAGCTCGACGTCGACCTGCACTTCGCCCTCGTCGGTCTGCGGCTGGAACTCGAACCCGATATTGCCGAGCAACAGCATGGCGACCACGAACAGCGCGATGCCGGTCGCGAACACCGTCGGACGATGGACGAGCGCGAGGTGCAGCGTGCGTGCGTAGGCATCATCGAGCGAGTTGAGCCAGCCGTCGATCTTGCGATTCATGCTCGCCCACGCGCCGGCCTTGTTACGCGAGACATGTGGCGCGTCGAGCAGCCGCGAGCAGAGCACCGGCACGATCGTCACTGCGACCAGCAGCGACATCGCCAGCGAGAACGACACCACCGCCGCCAGCTGGCCGAACATGATGCTCGAGACGCCGGTCAGGAACAGCATTGGCACGAACACCGCGATGTGCGTCAGGGTCGAGGCCAGGATCGCCGACCACACTTCTTCGGAGCCGTCGATCGCCGCCGTGATCCGGTCCTTGCCCATTTCCAGGTGGCGGTAGGTGTTCTCGAGCACGACGATCGCGGCGTCGACGATCATGCCGATGCCGAGCGCCAGGCCGCCAAAGGTCAGCGTGTTGAGGGTGTAGCCGCCGAAGTAGAGCAGGGCGAAGGTGCCGATCACCGAGATCGGGATCGAGGTGCAGATGATCGCCGTCGACTTGAGGTCGCGCAGGAACAGGTAAATGATGGCGACGACGAGCAGGCCGCCGAGGAACGCGTGTTCCGTCACGCTGCCGATGGCGCGCTCGATGAAGCGCGACTGATCATCGAGGACCTGCAGCTTGACGCCCTGGATGTCGGCGTTGATGCGCGCGACTTCCTTCCTGACGCCCTCGGCAATCTGAATCGTGTTGGTGCCGGACTGCTTGGTCACCTGCATGCGGATGCCGTTGGCGCCGTCGATGCGCATGAACGAGCGGCGATCCTCGGTGGCGTCGGTGACGTCGGCGATGTCGCGCATGTAGACGGGCACGCCGTCGCGCGTCATCACGACGATGCCTTTGATCTCCTCGATGTTGGTGAACTGGCCGGGGCTGCGCAGCAGCAGCGTGCGGTCGGCGTCGTTGACCTCGCCGAGCGGGATGTTCTGGTTCTCGGTGCGCAGGATCTGGATGACGCGGTCGGGCGACAGATTGAGGGCGGTCAGCTTCTCGCGCGACAGGTCGACGTGGATCTGGCGGCGCAGGCCGCCGTTGATCGTCACCGCCGCGACGCCGGGGACGCGCTCGAGGCGCGACGACAGATCGTTCTGCGCGATTTCACGGAGCGTCACCGGGTCGAAATCGCCGCCGACGCCAATGCCCATGATCGGCATCGCCGTGGAGTCGAACTTGAACACCGTCGGCGGGTCGGCGTCTTCGGGCAGTCGGCCGCGGACGCGATCGAGGCGCGTCCGCACTTCGTCCGCCGCCTCGCTGAGGTCGGTGCCCCAGGCGAAGTTCAACCGCACGTTGGCGCTGCCTTCCGAAGACGTCGAGTCGACGCGCTCCAGGCCGGCAACGGCGCTGACCGCCTGCTCGATCGGCCGCGTCACGAGCTCTTCCATCTCCAGCGGCCCGACGCCCGAGTAATTGACGCGCACCGAAATGGTGGGCATCTGCGTGTCGGGCATCAAGTCGACGGGCAGGCGAGTCAGGGAGATGGAACCCAGCAGGATGATGACCATGCTGATCATGAACATCGTGACGGGGCGTTCGATGGCAATTCTCGGAATGCTCATAGGGGTTCTCGACGCGATTCGTAACTCTTAACTGCCGATTCTTGACTGCTGACTGTTTTTATTGCGGCCGCTTCCGTGGCGGGCCGCCGGGGCCGCCAGGGCCGCCGGGACCTCCCGCGCCACCCTGGCCCGCGATCAGCAACTGATCGTTGTTGCGAACGGCGGCCGCGCCCGTGGTCACGAACTGGTCGCCTTCCTTGAGGCCGCCGGTGATCTCGACGTTGTCGCCGCCGTCGAGACCGAGCTGCACCGCCACGAATTTCGCGCGGTTGTCGTCGTTCGGCATCCACACACCGCGTTTGTTCTCGAAATCGATCACGGCATTCTTCGGCGCGACCAGCGCGCCCTTGCGCTCCTCGACGGTGAGGTTGATGCGCGCATACATGCCCGGCTTCAGCTTGTTGTCGCCGTTGGGGATTTCCACTTCCATGGCGGCCGTGCGCGTTGCCGGATCGAGCACCGGTGCGACCCGCGCGATTCGACCGTTGAACTTCTCGCCGGGGTAGGCGTCGACCTCCACTTCGGCGGCGTCACCCGGGCTGACCATGCGCAGGTCCTTCTCGACCACGTTGACGACGAGGCGAAGGCGCGAGATGTCGACGACGGAGGCGATCGAGGTGTTGGTGTTGACCATGGCGCCCGGATCGACGCTGCGGCTGGCCACGAAACCATCGACCGGCGAGGTCACGGACGTGTGTTGCAGGTTGATCTTCAACTCTTCGAGGCGCGCCGCGTTCTGTGACAACTGGGCGGTCGACAGGTCGAGCTGTGCCACCGCCGCGAGATGCCGCGACTCCGCATCGTCGAGCGCCTGCTTGGCGAGCAGCTGGCGTTCATAGAGATTCTTCGAGCGTTCGTAATTGAGCCTGGCGACGTTGAGATCGGCTTCGCGCTGGCGAATGGTCGCCTTGGCGACTTCCTGCGAGGCCTCGGCGGCGCGGACCTGTTCGACGATCTCGCGATCCTCGACCTTGGCGAGCACCTGGCCGCGGCGCACGCGATCGCCGAGCTGCACGTTGACGCTGAGGAGCCGGCCGCCCGTGCGCGGCGCGATCGCGACCGTCTGCAGGCCGATCAGGTTGCCGACGACGGTCAGGTGCGCGGCCACGTCGCCGCGCTTCGCGGTGCCGAGCTCCACGGTCATCGGAGCCCGCGGACCACCGCCGCCTCCGCCCGGTCCACCGGGGAAGCCGCCGCCGCCGAATCCGCCGGCGCCGCCCTGCCCGCCGCGTCCCTGCGCTCCGCGCCCCTGCCCTCCGGCGCCTGGTGCTCCGCCGGCCTGTGGTCCCGACGCGGCCTCGCCGCCGCCCGAGAAGACGCCGAAATAAGTTGCGGCGCCACCGACGACGGCCACCACGATCGCGATCACGACAAATTTGCGCATAAACCTAATCCGTCTCTGTCCCGTATGAAATGCGTTACTGCCCGCCGCCGCCGGCGGCATTCGCGAAGTTGCCGCCGCCGCCCGCAGGCGATTGCTGGGCGCGCTCGAAGTTGACGAGCGACTTGCGATAGTCGGCCAGCGCGCGCAGCTCGGTGTTCTGCGCGTCGCGGAGGTCGCGCTGCGCCTGCACGACGAAGAAGTTGGTCGACATGCCGACCTCAAAGCGGCTCTGCTCAGCCTCGAGCCGCTTCTGCGCGAGCTCGCGGGCCGCGGTCGCGGCTTCGACGCGCTTCAGGTTGCTCTGCACGGTCAGCGCCGCGTTGGCGACTTCCGCGGCAATCTGCACCTCGAGCGCGCGGAGGCGGGTCACGGCTTGCGAGCGTTGAATACGCGCGCGGGCATGCTGCGCCTCGGCCTGGCTGCCGCCGATCGGATACGACATGGTCACGTTGAGGTTCCACGTCGGATACTCACGCTGGCCGAGCAGCCGCAGCGCGTCGGTGTAACCACCGGGATCGACCGAGGTGATGACCTGCTGACCGAGCGGGCCAGTGCGGGTAATCGCGGTGCCGCCGAGGCCCTGGGCGCCGTAGCTGGCGTTCAGGTCGAGCGCGGGCAGCGACTGGTTCTTGAAGTACTGGAGGGTGACGTCGTTCGAGTCGAGGTTCTTGCGGGCGCTGGCGATGTCGGTGCGATCCAGCAACGCCTTGCGAACCGCGCCTTCAACATCGGACGGCGGCGGCTGCAGCGAGGGCAGATCGACCGGACGGAGCGCCTGCCGCCAGAGCGGATCGTCGGTGCCGCTCACGAGGAAGCGCTTGAGGGCGAACTCGGCGGTTTGCGCCGTCGCCTCGGCGGCCGCCAGGTTCTGCCGGCGCGTCGCCGCTTCGGCCTGTGCCTGGACGATGTCGAGCGGCGCGAGCGTGCCGACTTCGACGCGGGCCTGATTGTCGACGACCAGCTTGTCGGCGAGGTCCTGCGCGCGCAGCGCCACATCGACGGCGCTCAACGCGAAGACGAGATCCCAGTACGCGTTTCGCACGTTCGCCAGCGTCTGCGTGACGGTGGCGCGCGCGCTCTCCTCGGAAATGTCGCGGTTGATCGTCTGAATGAGCAGCTGCTGGCGCGTGTTGTCGATCTTGAAGCCGCGCAGCAGCGGCTGCGAGAGCGCGCCGACCAGGTTGGTCTGGAAGCTCGGATTGAAGTTCGAGAACGTGTTTGAGGTTTCGACGCGCGAGTTGCTCCAGTTGAGCGCCATGCTGCCGCCGTACTTGCTGAGGTTTTGCGTCAGGCCGAAGTTGTAGGTGCGGGTGCCGTTGTTGACCTTGGTGCCGCCGTTCAGGCTCGAAGTCGGGAGCTGAAACTGATCGCGCAGGCCGACCGTCGACGACAGCGACGGACGATAGGTGTTGCGGAAGCCCGCCACGAGAAAGTCCACCGCTTGCGGCTCGAGCTTCGCCACCTGGATGTCGAGATTCTTTTCGAGCGCGAGCGAGACCGCCTCTTCGAGCCGCAGCTCGCGCAAGCTCGCGGCCTGCTGTTTGACCGCGACAGCTGAATCCTTGATGCCGTCGAGCGCCAGCTGATACGTCTGCATGGCCTGCTTGACGAGATGGTCCTGGCGAGCCGCATCCTCGGCGGCCTTCTGCTGCGCGAACGCAGGGGTGTTGACGAGGACGGCACAAGCGAGCGCGACCGAAAGAAAACACTTCATGATCTTCAAATTCCTGGCGAATGCGCTGGCGAAATTACTGGCAGTTCGAGTGGTTGTGGTCCTGCTTGCCCGGGCCCTTGTTGTTGCCCTTGCGCTCGCGCTCCGACTTCTCGCGGTTCTCGCGGTCGGCGCGATCCCTGGCATGCATGGCGGTGATCTTGAGGTTCTGCTCGTCCGAGAGAACGCGGCGGATGCGGAACAGCATCAGCGTGCGCGTGCGACTCACTTCGTTGCGCGCGGCTTCGAGACGATCGGTCGCCTGCAGCAGCGTCGCCTCATCGGACTTGGGATCCTGGATCACCTTCGAGAGTTTTTCCTCGTGGCGGTCGATCGCTTTCTTCTGCGCGCGCAGGAGGGGCTCGGTGGTCTGGTAGATGCCTTCAATGCGCGTGATCTGCTCGGTGGTGAGCACCAGTTCCTTCTGGAACCGGTCGGTCTGCCACCACTTGAAGCCCTGGGCAGACGCGGACGCCGCCACGGCTTGAACAATCAGAGACAACACCAGACAAATGAATAACTTACGTAGGATCGTCATGGTCTTAGTAGCCTTACGACCGGGGGAAAGCGGGTGTTTACGGAAAACAGGCCATCAGGCCATCAGGCAATCAGGTAATCAGGCCAGAAAAGGGCCCAAAACCGGCATCGCGTCTGTCTGGTTACCTGATGGCCTGATGGCCCGATGGCCTGATGGCCTGATCTAGCGCTGGTCGGCCAGTGGTGTGAATTCGTCGAGCGCACGCAGCTCGGCGGCGCTTCGGAACTGCATGGCGAGCTCGATCTCACCCAGCAGGCCGTCGTCCACCGACGCGGCGACCGGCACGAACGTGGGACCGGATGGCGCGCTTGGCGCCATCGAGGTCGCCATCGGCGCGAGCCGGCGATTGGATTGCGGGACCAGGTTCACGAGCTGTCCGCCCAGCAATCCGAGGATGAGCCCGGCGGCGGCGGCGACGCTGATCCAGCGGCGGTTGACGCCGCCCATCGGCACGTCGATCAGGCCGGCTTTCGGGAAGCGGATGACTTTCGCCGGATGGCCGAGATGCGCCAGGCGCGCAAGAATCTTGTGGCGCTGGGTTTCGAGCGCGCGGTCGTCGAAGTGCGCATCGGCTTCCGCGCAGGCGGCCGCCCGATACGCCTCGAGTGCGGCGTTGCGGTCCAGCTCGCTGATGTCGCGTCGGCTCATGCTTGACCTCCCAGCACTCCTCGTAATTTCCGCAACGCTCTAAACAAGTGCACGCGCACCGTGGCCTGGCTCATGCCGGTCGCGGCGCTGATTTCTGCCGGCGTGCGCTCGTCGAGGTGACAGAGCGTAAACACCAGCCGTTGCCGATCGGGGAGCGCCGCCACCGCTTTGGTGACCTGCTCCCACCGTTCCTTCGCCAGCAGACGGCGCTCGTGCGATGCGTCGGCCGACGGCACTTGCTCGACGGGCCGGCCGTTCTCTTCGTCTGTCGAGTGGCTGATCCAGCGCTGCTGGCGGCCGCGCGCCTTCAGGCGATCGAGCGCGGCGTTCACCAGGATCCGCGTAAACCAGACATCGAACGGCAGATCGCTGCGATACTGCTCAATGTGCAGGAACACCTTCACAAACGCGTCCTGCACCGCCTCGTCCGCGTCCGCCGCATCGCGCAAATACTGGAACGCGATCCGGACGGCCCGCCGCTGCATCAGCGCCACCAGGGCGCCGAACCGGTCCCGCGCCGCGTCGCGCTGACCGGCCTCGATCAGCGACTTGATCTCGGCGGCCAGCACGGAAGCCGGCGACGGATGCGAGGCATCGGTCGCTCGAGGCTGCCGTTCGGCGGCGAGATCGACGTTGGGCTGTCCTGCCATTGTTTACGGGAACGGAACTTGAAGCGTTTACAACCGTTTACGTTTGCCGGGCGCTGAGGACCACATTGTAACAGGCGGCGGTCGAAGTCCTCGCGGCATATTGACTTAGCCTGACAGCCATCAGTACCATCGATGGTTTCGATACGGCCGGCATGCCGGTCGAGTTTGGAGTCATGTTTTTATGAGTACGACCCAGGTGGGCCAGGGACTTGAGGCGCATGGTGTGCAGTCCTCGAAACCCGTCCATTTCAACCTGTCCCCGGCCTCGCTCTACGAGCATGCCATTCGGCGGCAGGAAGGCCAGCTTGCGCAGGAGGGCCCGCTCGTGTGCCGCACCGGCGCGCACACCGGCCGCTCGCCGAACGACAAGTTCGTGGTGAAGGAGCCCACCACCGAAGCGCAGGTGTGGTGGGGCAAGGTCAACAAGCCGATCGACACCGCGCACTTCGACGTCCTCAGGCGCGACATCATCAGCCACCTGAAGAGCCAGGAGCTCTTCGTCCAGGATCTCTACGCCGGCGCCGATCCCGAGTACCGCCTCCCGGTGCGCTTCATCCAGGAGCTGGCGTGGCAGAACCTATTCGTCCGCAATTTGTTCATCGTGCCGCCGGCCGCCGACCTCGCGAACTTCCAGCCGCAGTTCACGGTGATGACCGCACCGTCGTTCAAGGCGGATCCGGCGCGTCACGGCACGCGCTCGGACGTCGCAATCGTCGTCAACCTCGCGTCGCGTGAAGTGCTGATTTGCGGCTCCAGCTACGCCGGTGAGAACAAGAAGTCGATCTTCAGCGTGCTGAATTACCTGTTGCCGCTGAAGGGCGTGCTGTCGATGCACTGCTCGGCCAACATCGGCCCCGGCGGCGACACGGCGCTGTTCTTCGGCCTGTCGGGCACCGGCAAGACGACGCTGTCGAGCGACCCGGATCGCCGGTTGATCGGCGACGACGAGCACGGCTGGAGCGATCGCGGCGTGTTCAACTTCGAGGGTGGCTGCTACGCGAAGACGATCCGCCTTTCGGCCGAGGCCGAACCGCAGATCTACGCGACGACGCGCCGTTTCGGCACCGTGCTCGAGAACGTCGTGATGGATCCGGCGACGCGCTCGCTGAATCTCGACGACGCGTCGCTGACCGAGAACACGCGCGCCGCGTACCCGATCGAGTTCATCGACAACGCCGTGCCGTCGGGCACCGGCGGGCACCCGAACAACATCGTGATGCTGACCGCGGACGCCTCCGGCGTGCTGCCGCCGATCGCCAGGCTGTCGGCCGAAGGCGCGATGTATCACTACCTCTCCGGCTACACCGCGAAGGTCGCGGGCACCGAGAAGGGCGTCACCGAACCGAGCGCGACCTTCAGCACGTGTTTCGGCGCGCCGTTCCTGCCGCTCAATCCCAACGTCTACGCGAAACAGCTCGGCGAGCGCATCGCCAACCACGGCTCGCGCGTCTGGCTGGTCAACACCGGCTGGACCGGCGGGCCGCACGGCGTCGGCAGCCGCATGAAGATCGCCTACACGCGCGCGATGATTCGCGCCGCGCTGTCGGGTCAGCTCGACAACGTCGGCTACCAGCGTCATCCGATCTTCAATATCGAGGTGCCGACGACCTGTCCCGATGTGCCGAACGCGGTGCTCGATCCGCGCGGCACGTGGGCGGACAAGGCGGCCTACGACGCGCAGGCGGCGAAGCTGGCGAAGATGTTCGTCGAGAACTTCAAGACCAACTTCGCTGACGCCGACGTGAAAGTGGCAGCGGCCGGCCCGGTCGTCTGACGATGGCGTACGAGGCCGTCATCGGGCTGGAGATCCACGCCCAGCTGCTCACGGCCACGAAGATTTTTTGTGGCTGTCCGACGGCGTTTGGCGCGCCGCCAAACGCGCACGCATGCCCGGTGTGCGTGGGACTGCCCGGCGCGCTGCCCGTCCTCAACCGCAAGGCCGTCGACCTGGCGGTGACCGCGGCGGTTGCGCTCGGCTGCCAGGTGCACGAGCGATCGGTCTTCGCGCGCAAGAACTACTTCTATCCCGACCTGCCGAAGGGCTACCAGATCTCGCAGTACGAGCAGCCGCTCGCGACCGGCGGCGGCGTGACGCTGCCAGCCCGCCTCCGCCAAGGCTCCGGCGAGGCAGGCTATGAAGCCGGGAAGTTCGTCAAGCTGACCCGCATCCACATGGAAGAGGATGCCGGGAAGTCCCTGCACGAAGGCTTTGCCGATTCGGATCGCAAGACCTATCTCGACTACAACCGCAGCGGCGTGCCGCTGATCGAGATCGTCAGCGAGCCCGACATGCGATCGGCAGAGGAGGCCGCGGCCTTCTTCGAAACGCTGCGGCAGATCCTGGTGTGGCTTGGCGTCAACGACGGCAACATGGACGAGGGCAGCCTGCGCTGCGACGCCAACGTGTCGGTGCGGCCGCAGGGTTCGGACAAGCTCGGCACCAAGACCGAGGTCAAGAACGTCAACTCCTTCCGCTATCTCGAGAAGGCGATTCAGTACGAGATCGGCCGTCACATCGACGTCATCGATCACGGCGGCAAGATCGTGCAGGAGACGCGGCTGTTCGACGCCGCGCAGGGCAAGACGTTTTCGATGCGCAGCAAGGAAGAGGCGCACGACTATCGCTATTTTCCGGATCCCGATCTGCCCGCGCTGGTCGTCGACGCGCAGCGGCGCGAAAAGATCCGTCAGTCGCTGCCGGAGCTGCCCGAGGCGCGCCGCCGCCGCTTCATCGCGGAGTACGCGTTGCCCGAGTACGACGCGGCGCTGCTGACGCAGACCCGCGGCGTCGCTGACTACTTTGAAGCGACCGCCCGGCACGCCGGCAACCCGAAGGCGGCCAGCAACTGGGTGATGGGCGAAGTGCTGCGCAACATGAAGGAGCGCGCCATCGACATCGCCGCCGTACCGATCACGCCCGAGGCACTCGCCGGCCTGATCGCCATCGTCGAGAAGGGCACCATCAGCTCCACGGTCGCCAAGGACGTCTTCGCGAAGATGTACGAGAGCGGCCGCGCCGCCGCCGAGATCGTGGCTGCGGACGGCCTGGCGCAGATTTCCGACACCTCCAGCCTCGAGCCGATCGTGCGCCGCGTCGTCGACGCGCATCCGGACATCATCGCGGAGATCAAGGCGGGCAAGGATCGCAAGTTCCAGTTCCTCGTTGGCCAGGTCATGAAAGAGACCCGGGGCAAGGGCGATCCGAAGATCGTCACCGATTTGATGAAGGCCGCTATCGGCTAAACTGACATCGTGATCGAGACGCAGTCGCTGGCGAAGACCTACGGCCGCGGCATGTACGCGCTGAAGGATCTCAACCTCAAGATCGACAAGGGCGAGTTCGTGTTCCTGACCGGGCCGAGCGGCGCCGGCAAGAGCACGCTGCTGCGCCTCCTGCTGCTGCAGGAGCGGCCCTCTGAAGGCGAGGTGATCGTCGGCGGCCGCAACCTGTCGACGCTGGGCCGCGACGAGGTGCAGGAGTATCGCCGGACGGTCGGTTTCATTTTCCAGGACTTCAAGCTGATCCCCACCAAGACGGTGTTCGAGAACGTGTCCTTCGTGCAACGCGTGCTCGGCCAGCCCGTCGAGCAGCAGCGCCGCAACACCTACCAGGTCCTCAAGTGGGTCGGCCTGCAGCACCGCCTCAATGCCCTGCCGGAAGAGCTGTCGGGCGGCGAGCAGCAACGCGTCGCCATCGCGCGCGCGCTCGTCAACGAACCGCATCTCGTGCTCGCCGACGAGCCGACGGGCAATCTGGATCCGGACCTGTCGCTCGAAATCATGAACCTGTTCCGCGACATGAACGCGCGGGGCACCACCGTGCTCGTCGCGACGCACGACCGCGAGCTGATCAAGTGGGTCGGGCGGCGCGTCATTCACCTCGATCAGGGCCAGATGATCGGGCTGCCGGAGCAGCACGCGTGACCGTCGTCGGTTATTCGTTCGAAGAAGCCCTCGTCAGCCTGCGGCGTTCGGGGCGATCGGCGCTGGTGTCGGTCGGCACGATCGCGATCGCGTTTGCGACGCTCGGCGGGTTCCTCCTGCTTTCGGTGAACGTGCAGGGCGTGCTCGATCGGTGGCTGCAGGCCGCCGAGATGTCGGTCTACCTGCACGACACGGCCAGCGAAGCCGAGCGAGTGTCACTGGAGGCATTCCTCAGGTCGCAGCCCATGGTGGCGGAGGTCGAGTACGTCTCCAGCGAGCGCGCCCTCGAGCGCTTCCGCGCCGACTTTCCCGAACTGCGCGACGTAACTTCAGGTGTCGGCGAGAATCCGTTCCCGCCGGCGCTCGAAGTGCGGCTCAGAACCGAGAACGGCGGCGACGCGGCGGCCGACACCTTGTCGCGTGACGTCGCCGGCAAGCCTGGCGTGAGCGACATCCGCTACGATCGGCGATGGCTGGCGCGGCTGGTCGGCATCGTGACCACGGCGCGGCTGGTTGCGGCGCTGGTCGCCGGCATCCTGATGCTGGGCGCCGCCTTTACCGTGGCGGCCGTGGTGAGGCTGTCGCTGTTCGCGCGCCGCGATGAGCTCGAGATCATGAAGCTGGTTGGCGCGCCATTCAGCTACATTCGGGGCCCGGCCGTTGTTGAAGGTTTGATGCTGGGATGCATCGGTGCGGCCGTCGCGCTTGCGGCCATCGCGATTCTGTATTCGACCTTGTCGCGCTGGCTGGGATCCGACCTCGCCGGCTACGGTGTGATCGGCCAGTTGCGCTTCCTCGGCCTGACAGAATTCGTCATGATGCTATTAGGCGGAGTAGGGGTCGGCGCGGCCGCCGGCTCAGTGGCATCGCGAGCGGTCCGATGACATCCGTTGACACATCGACTTGGATCCTTTTACACTGCTGTTAAC
Source organism: Acidimicrobiia bacterium (assembly GCA_043779345.1). Classification (GTDB taxonomy): domain Bacteria; phylum Acidobacteriota; class Vicinamibacteria; order Vicinamibacterales; family UBA2999; genus 12-FULL-67-14b. The sequence continues at coordinate 20,900 of JAYWEJ010000133.1, forward strand.
CCAGTATGCCGAGGGCAAGAACCCGTATCCCAGGCTTTCTGTTGGATCCCGCGGCGCCAGCCACGGTTTCGGCGCTGACCGCTTTTTACCGGGAAGAATTTCTCAAACATCACCAATGCCTGCAGGCCCAGCGCGAATACTTCAGCGCCCAGGCCATTGAAAACGCAGAAAACGCCCTCCTCAAAATCATCGCCGACCTCGATCGACTCACCGAAGAAGCCAACGCCCAAGACGTCGTCGCCAAACTGTTGAAAGAGTTCGACGTCGTGACCGGTCTGTCGGGCTGGTCCGAACCCAGCCAGGTTCACTGACGGTTCCCGTTTCCAAGCTCAGACAAGATCTCGATCACGTCATCCGCGCCGCTGTAGATGCGGTCGGTGCCGGTCGTGTGATTGGGCGCGCGCTTGCCGATCCGGCCGTGGCGGAGGTGCTGAACGGCCGCGGCCTCCACGTGGTCGCCGTCGGCAAGGCGGCGGCCGCGATGGCGGCGGCGTTTGTCGCGGTGCCGCATCTTGCAATCAGGCAGGCGATCGCGATCGGCACGCACCAGCATGCCGACCTGCCGGCGACTGTCGAGTGGATCGAGTCGAGCCATCCGTTTCCGGATGCCCGGAGCGAAGCGGCCGGGAATCGTGCGATCGCCATCGCGCAGAGCGTTCACTCTGGCGAGGCCCTCGTCATCCTGTTGTCAGGGGGCGCGTCGGCGCTGATGGTGTCGCCGGTCGCCGATATTTCACTTGCGGACAAGATCGAGACGACGCGGCTGATGATGGCATCCGGCGCCGACATTCATGCGCTCAACACGGTGCGCCGGCATCTCTCGAAAGTGAAGGGCGGCAGGCTGGCCGCGGCCTGCATCGGGACGACGATCACCCTCGCGATTTCCGATGTCGTCGGCGACGATCTGAATGCGATCGGCTCCGGACCTGGCGTGCCCGATGCGACGACCTGGTCCGATGCGGCGGCCGCATTGGACAGGTTCGGCGGCGAGGCCCACTCGCCCGCAGTCCGGAGCGTGATTCGCAAGGGCGTCGATGGCGGGCTGCCGGACACGCCAAAGGCGGGGCATCCGTCGCTCGCGCGCGCCAAGGCGCGGGTGATCGGCAGCCGCGCCGATGCGATGGAGGGCGCTCGAGTGGCGGCCATGGAGCGCGGCTACCAGGCGATCGTGATGCCCGAAGCGGTGACGGGGGAGGCGAGGCAGGCGGGACCGGAATGGTTCGGCCGCGTGCGACACCTGGTTGGTCCGTCGCCGCGCAAGGTCTGCGTGATCTCGAGCGGCGAGACGACCGTCCGTGTCACCGGACACGGCGCCGGCGGGCGCAACCTCGAGTTTGCGCTCGCGCTCGCCGAGTCGATGTCATTGCTGCCAGGTGCGGCGATGGCGAGCATCGGCACCGACGGCATCGACGGCTCATCCGGCGTCGCCGGCGGCATCGTCGATTCAACGACAATGGCGCGCGCGTCACAGGCGGGTCTCGCGCCGCCGGGCAACTTTTTTGCAGCGAACGATTCGTTCGCGTTTTTTGCGCCGCTGGGCGATGCCGTCCGGCTTGGGCGCACCGACACGAATGTCGGAGATTTACAGGTACTACTGATTGACTAAAGAAGACTTACTTCGCCTCATGCGGCAACGCGTCCCGCATCCGGCCACCTCGCGAGAGTTGTTGCGCGTCCTGAAGATCCCTCGAGACGAGCGGACCGGCTTCAAGCGCAACCTGAGCACCCTCGTCAACGACGGCGCCCTGATTGAAATCAAAGGCAACCGCTACGGCCTGCCCGATCGCATGGACCTCGTGGTCGGCAAGCTCGACGGCCACCCGTCCGGGTTCGGATTCGTCGCGCCCGAGCGCCCCGTCGAGGGGCTGACGCGCGACATCTACGTGGCCGAGCACAACCTCAGGGAGGCGATGCACGGTGACCGCGTGGTGGTGCGCATCGAGCGCTATCGCGAGGACGGACGCGCCGAAGGCCAGATCGTCCAGGTGCTCGAGCGGGCGGCGACGACCGTTGTCGGCCGCTATGCCGTCGACGCCAACGGCCTCGGCTTCGTCACGCCTTTCGATCGACGGCTCACCGCTGACATCCAGATTCCGCGCGGCGACACGCGTGATGCGGAGTCGGGCGTGATGGTGACCGTTGAAGTAACGCGCTGGCCAAGCCCGACGCGCGGGCCGGCCGGACGCATCCTCGAAGTCCTCGGCGACATCGACGATCCCGGCGTCGACACCGAGATCATCCTCCGCAAGCACAACATTCCTGACGCGCACGGCCCCGAGGCCATCGCCGAAGCCAAGCGCATCGGCGGCGCCGTCAAGGAGAAGGACATCGCCGGCCGCACCGACTTCCGCGATCGCGCGGTGGTCACCATCGACGGCGAAACCGCGCGCGATTTCGACGATGCCATTTCGATCGAGAAGCTGAAGAACGGCCATTACTGGCTCGGCGTGCACATCGCCGACGTCGCGCATTACGTCCAGGAGGGCGGCGCGCTCGACCAGGAAGCCTACCAGCGCGGCACGTCGGTGTATTTTCCCGAACGCGCCGTTCACATGTTTCCCTCGGAGCTGGCGACCGGAGTCTGCAGCCTGAATCCGCACGTCGATCGGCTGGTCCAGTCATGCCTGATGGAAGTGACGCCGCGCGGCGACGTGGTGCGATACGAAATGCACGACGGCGTGATTCGCAGCGACGCGCGGATGACCTACACGGCCGTCAATGCCATCCTCACCGACAAGGATCCCGCGACGATCTCGCAGTACCACCAGCTGGTGCCGATGTTCGGGCTGATGGGCGAGCTGTTCGAGATCCTCAACGCCCGCCGCCATCGCCGCGGCTCGGTGGACTTTGACCTGCCCGAGGCGCAGGTGGTGCTGAACGAAGAAGGCTTCATCAAGGACATCGTCGCCTCGGAGCGCAACGTCGCGCATCGCCTCATCGAAGAGTTCATGCTGCTGGCGAACGAAACGGTTGCCGGGCATCTCGAATCGAGCGCCATGCCCTCGCTCTACCGCATCCACGAGCCGCCCGATCCGCTGAAGGTCCTGCAGTTCGAGGAGTTCATCAGCGCGTTCGGCTTCTCCCTGGGTGCGTCGGAAGGCGCGATCAGGCCGAAGCATTTCCAGAAGCTGGTCGAGAAGATCAAGGGCGTGCCCGCCGAGCGGCCGATCGCGTTCCTGATGCTGCGGACCATGCAGAAGGCGCGCTACGACCCGATCAACGTCGGGCACTTCGGCCTTGCCGCCGAGACGTATTCGCATTTCACGTCGCCGATCCGCCGCTATCCGGACCTGGTCGTGCACCGGCTGCTGCGCGAGCAGCGCCACACGAAAGTCACCGACGAGCGGAGGGCCGAGCTCGACGAGGA
>JAYWEJ010000134.1:0-10537 GCA_043779345.1 Acidimicrobiia bacterium
CCGGGCGGCAGCACTTCGGAGTCAACCTTCAGACCGACCTTGAGGGCGGTCGTTGGATCCACGCTCTTCTCGATCACTTCATGCAGGCGCAGCTTGTCGGTCCACACCACTTCGTCGCCGAAGGTGTCGAAGCGGAACACCCGCTGGCCCTCGGCGAGTTCGGTGCCGGCAGATGCCGGCTTCGCTTGAGCGTCTGCGGCCGTCGCAGACGGCTCCGCAGCCCTGGTCGTGCCACACCCTGCGAGTGCGGCGGCCGCAATCACGATTGCTGTCAGGCTCCGTTCGATTCTCATCTCGTCATGCCCCCTTGTGGCTTGCGGTTGAGCTCGATACGGCGCGAGCTGAGCCGATACGCAAGATCTGACTTGCGTAAGGTGCAATTACCGCTCCGCAGGTAAGGGCGCGTTTGTGGGCGAGGAAACTGGGATTCGGTTGATGATGGCCGCGCGAGCGGACTGCTGTTCCGAGCTTGGGTCAGCGGGCGCGCAAAATGTGGCAGTCCTCAATCCGGGTCATGAATCACGACGGACTCGAATCCCAGGCCGCTTAACAGGCCTGAGAGCGTCGCGCGGCTGTTGTCCGCGGCGGTCTTGAGGATGCCGCCGTCGATCGCCGCCTGCCGGATCTGGCGCTCGGCCTCGCGCCGCACTTCCGATTCGAGGTTGGGATCCGGCGCCGTGAACAAGCCGGTCTCCCGGCTGTAGACGCGCGTCTTCTCGTTATCGAGCCGAGTGGAAAACACTTCGGCGGGTGGGAGCTCGATCTCGATAGTGCGGCCCTTGATCGTGATCATCGAGTCGTCGAGGCGCCCCAGGTCGATGCCTGCCGTCACTTCACCGTGCACGATCAGCAGGATGCGATCGCCGGCCAGCATCCGCGGCAGGTAGGCGTTGTCCTGCGTGCCGGTGACGATCTTTTCCATGCTGTAGACGACGGTCTCGAGGCGCTGCAGACGCTGGATGCGTTGCACCACGGCCGGCCGGCTCAGATCGATGTGGAGTCCCGACTGAAAGAACAGCAGCCAGATGACGACGACCGCCAACGCTGCTGCGGCGACGACCCCGAGGAGGAACGCGAGGATGGGCGATCGGCTGGTCATCTCTATAGCACCCTGGATAGGTAGTCCCTGACGACCGGCACCACCCGGTTCATGACTTCGAGCGCGCCGACGATCGCGAATAGCACGAGGATCCCGACCAGCAGCAAGTTGGTGATCCACGAGTTGCGCGGCACCGGCTCGGTCCACTTGACCCGGTTGTTCAGGTAGAGCAGCGTCGCCGCAACGAATGGGACGAACAGGCTGCTGACGATCGTATAGATGATGACGATCTGGATCGGCTGGCCCGTAAAGGCGAACGGGATCGGCACCAGCGTGATGAAGGCGAGCGCCACTCGATACGGCGTGCTCGTCACCTTGACGATGTCGCGCCGCTCGGCGGGGGTCATCCCCTTGATGATGCCGAAGAAGTCAGCGTAGAGATACGGCACGCTCTGCCACACGCCGAGCAGCGACGCGAACACCGCGGCCCAGAATCCCACCGAGAACGCGATCCGCCCGAACGGTCCCAGCACGGCGCCGAGCGCCGACGCCATTCTCGGCACCGCGTCCGCGTCCTTGAGCGCCACGCCCTGCGTGAAGAACGCGTCGTTGGCGATCAGCATGATCGAGCCACCGAAGAGCGCGGTGAACAAATACGCGATGGCAATGTCGCCGCGGACGTACGAGATGAAGCCGGCGCCGCGCATGTCCTCCTCGCGCATCCAGTAGTTGTAGGACAGCATCGTGATCGAGCCGCCGACGCCGCCGATCAGCGACAGCACGTTGGTGCCGCTGCCGGGCGGGATGGTCGGAATCAGCAGGCCCTGCAGCGCGGTCAGCGGCTGATGCAGCGTGAAGCCGGCACAAATCAGGATGCTGAAGCCCATGACGCCGACCAGCAGCTTCATCAGCTTCTCGAAGTTGTTGTAGCCGCCGAACCAGATCAGCGCGCCGCCGATCAGGCTGTGCGCGACCGCGGCCTCGGGCTGCGAGATATAGCCGCCGGTGAGGTTGGCCATGCCGAGCCCGGTGGCGTTGGTCAGCGACGCACTGACCGCGACCGTCCACAGCACGAGGTAAACACCGAAGTACCACGTCACCCACTTCGGCAGGTGATCCGCCCAGCCTTCGAGCGCCGTCTTGCCGGTGGCGAGCTGCCAGCGCGCGATGCCTTCCTGCAGGACGAACTTGAAGAAGGCGCCCGCGGCGATCGCCCACAACAGCACGACGCCGTAACGGGCGCCGCCGACCGTCGCTGACACGACGTCGCCGGAGCCGATGCCCGTGGCCGCGACCACGAGACCCGGTCCCGCCAGCTTCCAGAAACTAACCGATGGTTTTGTCTGGCTCATCGTCCGCGATCACGCGAAAGGCTTGTCGATCGACGGACTCGGCTGCGAGAAATACTGCGCGCCGCTCCCGGTCACGTAGAGGCAGTCTTCGAGCCGGATCCCGAACTCGCCGTAGATCGCGATCATCGGCTCGTTGCTGAAGCACATGCCTGGCGCGAGCGGCGTCTTGTTCCCGCGCACGAAGTTGGTCCATTCGTGGCCGTCGAGGCCGATGCCGTGGCCGGTGCGATGGGGAAGTCCCGGCACTTTATAGTCGGGTCCGAAGCCGGCGTCGGTGATCACCTTGCGTGCCGCGGCATCGACCGCTTCGCACGGCGTTCCGGGCTTGACGACGGCGAACGCCGCGGCTTGCGCCTTCTTCTCGAGATTCCAGATCTCCGTTTGGCGGGCGGATGCCTGCCCAAACACTGTGGTGCGCGTGATGTCCGACTGATAGCCGTCGACCTGGCATCCGCCATCCACCTGGATGACGTCGCCTGCCTTCAGCTTCTGCGGCTCGATGCTGCCATGCGGAAAGGCGGTGTACATCCCGAAGCTCACCGACGCGCTGCCCGGCGCGCCGAGCATGCGATGCGCGGTCGCGATGTTGGCGCGCAGGTCGTCCTGCGTCATGCCGTCCTTGAAGGTCTGGAACGCCGCGCGGAAGGCTTCGATGGTGATGTCGCTCGCCCTCTGCATCAACGCCAGCTCGGTCGGGCCCTTGATCATGCGGCAGCCGGCCGTGATCACTTCGGCGTCGACAAAATCAGTCGCCGGCGATTCCTTCCGCACGCCGCTGAAGACGAAGAAGCGCAGGCGCTCGTCGATGCCAACGCGGCCGGTCGCGGCGCCGCGATCCTTCAGGATGCCGGCAATCTGGCGATACGGGCTTTCGTCTTCCTGCCACACCCGCACTTCCGCGCTCTTCGATACCAGCTCGCGCGCGCGCGCCTCCTCGAATCCCGGCGCCACCCACGCCAGCTCGCCCTTCTGCGGGATCACGCAGACGAACGGCCGCTCGCTCAGGCCCCAGCGCACGCCGGTGAAATAGAACATGCTCGAGCCGCCTTCGAGGAAGATCGCGCTGATCTTGTTCGCCGCCATCAACTGCTGCGCCTTCTGCACGCGCGCCGCCCGCTCTTCCTTCGTGATCGGCTTGACGCCGGCGGTCATCGGCTTGAGCGCCGCCAGGGCGGGATGCAGGCCCGTTGCTGTCGATGAAGATCCGCTGGGCTGAGCCTGTTCCGCCGAAGCCGAAGGCGAAGGCGAGCACGCGGCGGCGCCGAGGCCAATGCCTGCGGCGGCGCCGGTATGCACGAAGTGGCGGCGGGAGATTTTCATGGCGTGTATCTTACACGCGTGCGGGTGAAGCGAGTGATGCGGGTGAAGCGAGTGATACGGGTGAAGCGAGTGATACGGGTGACGCGAGTGTCACCCGCCTCACCCGCCTCACCCGCCTCACCCGCCTCACCCGATTCACCCGATTCACCCGCTTTTGTGTTTGATGAACGTGCCGCTCTTCAGCTCGGCATACGCCTCCTGCAGCTCCGAGCGCGTGTTCATCACGATCGGCCCGTACCAGGCGACCGGTTCTTCGAGCGGACGGCCGGACACGAGCAGGAAACGGATGCCCTCGTCGCCGGCGGTCACCGTGATTTCGTCTCCGCTGTCGAAGAGCACGAGCGAGCGATTGCCGAGCATCGACGGCGTCGGATCTTCCGACACACCGACGAGCTCCGTCTGCACCGGCAGCGGCTTCGATGCATCGCGGAACGTGCCGGACCCCGCAAACACGTACGCGAATGCGTGACGCGAGGCCTCGACCGGAATGCGCTTGGTCTTGTTGGGCGGCACCGAGATGTCGAGATACCGCGGATCGGCGGCGACGCCCTCGACGGGCCCGCGCTTGCCCCAGAAGTCTCCGACGACGATGCGCGCGCGGGTGCCATCGTTATCCGTGACTTCAGGAATGTCCTTTGCGAGGATGTCCTGGTAACGCGGGTCGGTCATCTTCAACGACTTCGGCAGGTTGGCCCATAACTGAAAGCCGTGCATGCGCCCTTGCGGATCGCCCTTCGGCATTTCCTGGTGCATGATGCCGCTGCCCGCGGTCATCCACTGCACGTCGCCGGCGCCGAGCGAGCCGCGATTGCCGAGACTGTCGCCGTGATCGACGGTGCCGGCGAGCACATAGGTGATGGTTTCGATGCCGCGATGCGGGTGCCACGGGAAACCCGCGAGGAAATCCTCGGGGCGCTCGTTGCGAAAGTCGTCGAAGAGGAGGAACGGATCGAATTCGCTGGTTTCGCCAAAGCCGAAGCCGCGATGCAGCTTCACGCCGGCGCCTTCCAGGGTCGGCGTGGATGTGACGACGCGTTTAACAGGTCTTAAGGACATGAGAGAGAGCTCCGCAAAGTGAGGCCGCGGTCACCGCGGCAGGCGGGCAGTCCAATCGGAGGGGACCTCAACGAATGAACCGTCAAGATCTTTGATGGCGGCGCAGCCCAGGAGTTTCATGGTGCGGACGACGTCGCCCTTCAGGATCTGGATCGCCCGGGACACCCCGTCGTATCCGCCGGCGCCAAGGCCGTACGCATAAGCCCGGCCGATCAAGACCGCTCGCGCGCCCATGCAAAGCGCCTTGACGATGTCGCTGCCGCGGCGGATGCCGCCGTCGAGCAGGATCTCGGTCTGGCCGTTCACCGCCTGCACGACTTCCGGCAGGATGCGGATGGTCGGCGCGACGCCGTCCAGCTGCCTGGCGCCGTGATTCGACACGACGATGGCCGCGGCGCCATGCTGGACCGCTTTCCTCGCATCGTCAGCGGTGTGCACACCCTTCGCAATGATCGGTCCGCCCCAGGCTTCGCGAATCCACTTGAAGTCTTCCCACGAGGTCGCCGACGCCTCGAGCGCCGCGCCGACATCGGCGTAACCCATCGGGCCATCGGCGAGGACGATGTTGGGAAAGTTCATCAGGCCGCCGTCGCCGAAGTAGGTGTAGAGCCAGGAGGGACGGGCCAGCATCTGGCCGAGATAGGGGACCGTCGACAGATTGCGCGCCAGCAGTTCCTTGACGCCGTTTCGCGCATCGCGCTCGCGCATGCCGGCCACGGGGGTGTCGATCGTGACGACGAGCGCCTGGTAACCAGCGGTCTTCGCGCGATCGATCGCCTTCAACGCGACATCACGGCCGCCCACGAGATACAGCTGATACCACGCCGGTCCGCTGGTGGCGGCCTTGACGTCTTCCATGCGGCAGCCCGAGAGCGTCGACAGCGTGTAGATCGTTCCGGCATCGCCGGCCGCCGCGGCGGCTTCCTCTTCGCCGCGCGGGTAGAACATCCGGCTGCTGCCGACCGGCGCGAGGATGAGCGGCAGATCGATCGGGATGCCGAGCACGCTCGTCCTCAAGTCGCACTGCGGCGTCGCCACCGCCGATCGCGGACGGAACATCACGTCCTGGTAGGCGCGGCTGTTCTCCTGGAGCGTCCACTCGCGCTCGGCGCCGCCGTCGATGTAGTCGAACACCATCTGCGGCAGGCGGCGCTTGGCGATGCGGCGGAGATCTTCGATGATGACGGCGCGCTCGACGGGAGATGGCATGTGGCGGGAATTGTAGCGGATATACTCCGCGCATGAATCTTCAGGCTGTCGCAGCGGTCCTCCTCATCGGCGCACTCGCCGCGCCAACGCCGGCGGTGTTGAAAGTGCGCGAGTGGCGTGCCGCTCACGAGCGTCAGATTCTCGCCGAGCTCATTCAGTTGGTGTCACTGCCGAACCTTGCCGCCAACAAGGCCGACATCGTCAAGAACGCTGATGCGCTGACGGCGATGTTCGAGAAGCGCGGCTTCGCGGTCAAGCGCATCGCGACGCCGGGCTCACCCGTGTTGATTGCGCAGCGCGATGCCAAGCCGTCCACGGGAACGCTCACGTTCTACATGCACTATGACGGCCAGCCGACCGAGGCGAAAGACTGGACGATGGGGCAGCCGTTCGTGCCGGCGGCGTTCAAGGGTGCGAACCAGATCGACGTGCTGGCGGGGACCGGCCCCGTCGATCCGGACGCGCGCATTTACGCGCGCGCGGTCGCCGACGACAAGGGGCCGATCATCGCGTTGCTGGCCGCGGTTGACGGCCTGCTCGATGCGAAGGCGACGCTGCCGTGGACGCTCCGCGTCGTGCTCGACGGCGAAGAAGAAGCCGGCTCGCCGAATTTCGAGACCGCCATGATGGCCAATGCCGCGGCGGTGCGCGGCGACCTGGCGGTGATCGTCGACAGCCCGCGCCACGCGAGCAACCTGCCGACGGTGTTTTACGGCAGCCGCGGCCTGGCCGGCGCCGAGATCACCATCTACGGCGCGACCGGCGACCTGCACAGCGGCAATTACGGCAACTTCGTGCCCGATCCGGCGATGGCGCTGACGAAGCTGCTGGCGTCGATGAAGGACGATCGCGGCAACGTCGTCATCAGGAGTTTCTACGAGGGGGTGGTGCCGCTGACGGCCAGCGAGCGTCGCGCCATCGACGAGATTCCGAACGTCGATCACAAGCTGCTCGAACAGTTCGGCGTCGCGCAATCGGAGCATCCCGAGAGCCGGATCGAGCTGCAACACAACCGCCCCACCCTGAGCGTCGTCGGCTTGTCGTCAGGGACGGTCGGCCCCGGCGCGCGCAATGCGATCTCGGGGAGCGCGACCGGCCGCCTCGAGATCAGGCTGGTCAACGGCCTCGACGCCAAGACGCAGAACGAACGAGTGATCGCGCACATCCGCGAGCACGGCTATTTCATCGTCAACGCGCCGCCGGATATGGCGACGCGACGCAAGTATCCGAAGATTGCGCGGGTGACGACGCAGGGCGGCGGTTTTCCGATCGGCAAGGGATCGATGGACGATCCGCGGACGACGATGGCCGCCAACGCCATCCGCGCGCTCGATCAGCGCCTGGTGCAGATGCCGACAATCGGCGGCAGCCTGCCGTTCTCAACCTTCGCGGGCGCGCTGTCGATGCCGACGATTGGACTGGCGGTCGTCAATTTCGACAACAACCAGCATGCCGTGAACGAGAACTTGCGGGTCGGTCACCTCTGGGAGGCGATCGACATCTTCGCGGCGTTGATTACGATGACGCGCTGAACCAACTCAGGGCGAACTTGCGCGCCACATGACTGGTCATGTAGACTGGTCATATGACAGTTTCAGCCACTGAATTCAAGGCAAAGTGCTTGGCGATTATCGATCGTGTGCACAACACTGGCGAGACAGTGGTCATCACCAAACGAGGCCGTGTCGTTGCCAAACTGGTTGGCGAGGTTCCTTCAGACGACCAGCCATGGCTAGCGCTGAGGCAAAGTGCGGCGCAGTGGCGTGGCGATCCTTTTGCACCCGCTGTGGAGGACGATGACGTCGAGGCCAGTAAGTGACCTCGGCGCCATTGCTCGACACGCATATCTGGGTGTGGTGGATGCATGGCGATCCTCGCCTAAGCCGCGCGATCATCGATGAGCTCGATGCGCTCCCTCCCAACAACCGCCCGATCATCAGTGACATCAGCCTTTGGGAGGTCGCGACACTAGTCAGCCTCGGTCGGTTGCAACTTGATAAAACCGTCGACGCTTGGTTTCAGGTCGCGGCGCATCGTAAGACCGTCAAGGTCTGGCCCATCACCGGGAGGATCGCCGCCGAGGTTTCGAGGCTGCCGGCGACCTTTCATCGCGATCCGGCTGATCGGCTTATTGTTGCGACAAGTCGAGTCCTCGGAGCCGCTCTGATCACTCAAGACGAGCGAATCGCGAATTCCGGCTTGACCACTGCGTGGCGCACAAGCTCGCGCCCGCGAGCAATGTCGTTCCGGGACCGTCTCCCACGAATCTTCGAACTGATGGATGCAGTCAGCGACCCGGACCACGAGCATTCTTATTTCAGGGAGTTCGAACGAAAGCTCGCGCTGCCAACGGGAAAGTTGGAAGCGACCACAAAGTTGGAAGCGCAGCTGACCTTGCTGGAAGAGGACGCCTGGCGAGACTTCCTGCCGCGCGCCGCACGCCACGCGATTTCAAGTCAACGTGATGAGGGCCGTGGCTGGCAGGAATTGTTCGACGACTTTAGCGAGGCGCGAGCCTACGGCTTCCTCCGCCGGTCGGGTGCGAGTGACCTGCGATTCATTCCGCGCGGCCGTTCGAAGACGCCGGACCTTTCGGGAATGATGCAGGAAGGACCGGTCCTGTGTGAGGTGAAAACGGTCAATATCTCCGATGACCAAGCGAAAAGGAACGTCAGACTCTCGAAAGGCGAGATTGTTTCGCTGGGTTCGTGGGGCACCGTCAAGGAAGGGATGCTCGCGAAGATCGGCGAGGGCATTAAAGATGCGTTGGAGCAACTGGCGGCCTACGACTCGCAGACAAAGTCCCGGTGGCTCATCTTCTTCGCCCTTAATTTCGACGACTTTCTAAACGAATATATCGATCGGTACATGCAACAGATCGATGACTACCTCGCCGATCATCCATGCAATGACGCGGAACTCGTGTTCGCGCCGCGGTCTAATCCTTTCGAGCGCGCGTTAACGATGCGATCGTCAGCAGTGTATCTGGGCTGAAATTCAATTACTGACTCGCAAACGCCCTCAACGTCTGCTCGATGACGTTGACGGCTTTCCAATACTCGTCGAGCGGCAGGTGTTCGTTCGGGGTGTGATCGAGGGCGCTGTCGCCGGGCCCGTAGGCGACGATCGGGCATTGCCAGGCGGGACCGACGACGTTCATGTCGCTGGTGCCCGTCTTCAGCACGAAGCCAAGCTTCTCTGACGCATCCACGGTGCGCAGGCCGGCGAGAAAACTCCGCACCAGCGCATTGTTCCGATCGCCTCGCCAGGCTTTCTCGTAGCCCCGAAACTTTAAATTGAATTTCGTCCTGTTGGCCTGTTCGCCTGTTGGCCTGTTGGCCTGCTGTTCGAGCTCCTTCATGAAGACGTCGGCGTCGAAGCCGACCGGCAGCCGCCACGCAAACTGCGCGTCGACGAGATCGCGCATCTGATCGTTCGTCGACGTGATGAACCGGCGCAGGCTCGGGCTCAGCTGATCGAACACCTTGTCTTTGCCAGCGTTCACACGCGCGGCGTGAGCCGTGACCCAGTTCCAGAAATCGACGACAACCGTCGCGACACTCGCATCAGGTCCCGCGGTGTGCGCCATCGGTTGATCGGCGGTGAAGTCGAGCAACAGCCGGCCCTTGTAGCCGAGCGTGACGCGATTCCAATGACTCGGCTCGCCGATGATGCAGGCGGACGGAATTGGCTCGGTCTTGCCATTGAAGCGCGACGCGATGAAGCGCGCGCCTTTGCTCGTCGCGGCCTCTTCTTCCACCGCCCCGACGACGACGACGCGCACCTTCGCGGCCCTGGCCGCCGCCGATCCAAAACGCGCCGCGCCGGCGGCAAACGTGGCGAGCGGGCCTTTCGCATCGACGCTGCCGCGTCCGAAGAGCCGCTCATTTTCGATGCGGACGGGAATGTTGCCGGGGACGGTATCGATGTGGCCGAGCAGCACGATGGTGCGTGCCGCCGACGGGTTGCCAAGCTCGCCAACCGCGTTGCCCGCATCGTCCACGAACGCGCGATCGAAGCCGGCGCCGCGCATCTGGGCGGCGAGCCAGACGGATGCCACCGATTCCTGACGCGAGAGCGACGGAATGGACACCAGTCCGTGGACCAGCTCGGTGGCCGCTGCCTGATCCATCAGGGCTGCAGCTCCTTGATCGCCTTGGCGATGGCCTGCACGCCGATGTCGATTTCCTTTTCGCTGATCACGAGAGGCGGCAGCAGGCGGAGCACCGTCGGCCCGGCCGGCAGCGCGATGACGCCGTGATTGAGCATCAGGCTCTTCAGCACCGGCGCGACCTTGGTGCGCAACTCGACGGCGATCATCAGGCCGAGGCCGCGAATGTCGCGCACCATCTCGACGCCCTCAAGCGCTCCGCGCAGCTGGTTGCGCATGTCGGCGCCAAGGACGCCGCTGCGTTTGATCAGGTCTTCGTCGCGATACGCTTCGATCGCCGCCAGTCCCGCCGCACACGCCAGCGGCGAGCCGCCAAACGTGCTGCCATGCGAGCCTGGTGTCAGCACCTCGCGGATGGCCTTGGTGTAGGCGAGCGCGCCCATCGGGAAC
>JAYWEJ010000135.1:0-10532 GCA_043779345.1 Acidimicrobiia bacterium
CGGACCGGCCTTCGTCCGAAAGGACCAGATGACCTCCCGATCCTCGGCCGCTCGAAGGCCGTGCCCGGCCTGATCTACGCGACCGCGCACTATCGCAACGGCGTCATGTTCGCGCCGCTGACGGCGCGGCTGGTCGGCGACCTCGTGTTCGATCGCGCCACCGACCCGGCCCTGCGCGATCTCGATCCCCAGCGCTTCAGTGGCATCCGCCTTTAGGCGGATTGTTCCGATGTAACATCGCCGCATGGCGCTGCTGAAGCCGGAAGAGATCACCGAGGGACTCAAGGGCCTCGACGGCTGGAGCCAGGACGGCAAGGCGATCAAGAAGCAGTTCACCTTCCAGGATTTTCCCGAGGCGGTGCTGTTCGTCAGCGCGCTCGTGCCCGGCGCCGAAGACGCCGATCATCATCCGGACATCGAGATTCATTACAAGCGCGTGATCCTCTCGTACTCGACGCACGATGAGGGCGGTCTCACCGGGAAGGATCTCGAGGGCGCCGCCATGGCGGACGCGATTGCGGCAGATCTCCCTCACCTCGAGGAATTTGGCGACGGTTAGGTGATCGTCTATCGTTCTTGTGATTTCGCCCCAGGTAGAAGAAATGGCCAATTGACCGTGATCTGGATTGGGAAGGACTTGAGGCCCTCGACTTCATCCTGGATCACCACGAAGCTGCCGTCCCGTGTGACGTCGAATACCTGTCTGCCGGCTCGCCGGAACAACGGCACCGGCGCGCCGAAGTTTTGCTCCGGTGCCGGCGGCATCGCCACCGCCATCATCGTTCCGTCGCTGCGAGCGTAAAACAGTTCGCGAGTGTTCTTGCTCCAAACAGCTGGAGACGGACTGCCGCCTCGCGAGACGAGTGTCTTGCGACGGAGGTCAGGGAACGATTGCACGTAGAGCTCAGAAGTTCCGCTCTCATCGGACCGGTAAGCGAGCCACCGGCCATCCGCGCTGATTTTGGAACTGTTCTCGTCGAATGGTGTGGCGATGAGCGGCTTCACACGGCGGCCGTCACGCAGATCCATGACGTGGAGATCTCGCGTGCTGGCGCCGAGGAGCCGGTTGTCGAAAATCATATAGCGCCCATCGGGTGAGAACGACGGCGCTCCCTGATCGTTGGAATCGGTGGTCAACTGCTCGGCGGTCGTCGACTCGACGGACTGCCAGAAGATGTTGAGGTCGCCGCCACGCTGGGAAGTGAAGGCCACGCGTGAGCCGTCCGGAGTCCAGACCGGCCCGTTGTTGCTCCAAGCCAGTGTCAGACGGCGCGCGGTCGCACTGGAAAAATCGCCGACCCAAATGCTCGCGTTGGCGTTGTCAATGTCCAGGGCGATGGCGTCAGCGGCCGGCGACACGCTCAGGGCGCTGTGTGAGGCCTTTGTAAAAGCGAGGGGTGTGACGCGACCGCTCCGATCAATTCGCACGATCGACGATAGATCCAGCATCGCGCCGCCTCGCATCGAGGCCAGGACACCGGTCTTCGACACGGCGAACTGCGCTCCTCCGGTGCCTGGATACGTCACCACATCATTGAGCACGGCGATTGACGGGCCCGTGATTTCAAGTCGATCGAGATCGAACGGCGCCGCCAGCACCGTGCCGCCACGCGCGTACAGTAAGTGACCGGTTGGCGAGTACATCGGAAAACTGCCGCCGTGGATGAGTTCCTTGGTCTGTCCGGTATCAAAACTGTGCACGGCGATGGTCGCGTCGTCGAACGAGACAATTTCGGAGTTCGCCAGCGTATAGAGCACCGCACGACCGCCAGGCAGCAAGTGCGGCCAGCGATGCGAGCGCTCTCCCTTTGCCATGTCCGGTTGTGTCAGCCGAACGGCGTCCCGGCTCTCCGGCGGCAGCCGCCACAAACCCGAGTCGGTGCCTCGCGAAAATATCACGCTGCCGTCATCCGCCCAGCTCAATCCACGCAGGGCGCCGAATCCCGCAAAGCCCAGCGTCGTCGGAGTACCGCCGTCGAGTGACAATCGACGCAACAACGTCTGCCCCACAATCACGTACATGATCGTGCGGCCGTCGGGAGCAATGTGCGTTTGAGCGGCGCCGTCTGTGCCCGGGATGACCACGCTCGCGGTCTCACTGAGCCGTCGCAGATAAACCCGCTGAGCGCCATCGCCGACGCCAACGTGCACCAGCGCCGAGCCATCGGCCGACAGTGCGATGGACGGCACACCGATCCGCGGCGACAGCGTCGGCGGACTGGCGATCTCAAACCGTACCGGCGGTGAGACCGCCGCCGGAGGCGCAGTCTTCCACAACAGCGTCGCAGCCGGCACTGCTAGCGCTGCCAACGCAAGGGCCGCGCCGATCGCGGCTGCCGATCGCCATGTCCGCCGCGGCGGCGAGACGACCGTGCCTGCCGATGTCGTCGACGATGTCTCAACGAGCCGAAGCGCGCTCGACACATCGTGGATACTCTGCCATCGACGGTCTGGATCTTTTTCGAGGCAGCCCCGGACCACTTGAGCGAGCACTGCCGGCGTCAACGGCTGGTGGACCGCCATTGGTTCCGGCTCGCGCTCGAGGATCGCGGCGATGATGCTGGCCTGGCTTCCACCCGCGAAAGCCGGCCGGCCGGTCACCATCTCGTAGAGCATCGCGCCAAATGCGAACACGTCGGTTCGCGCGTCGGTATCGCGTCCTTCGACCTGCTCAGGCGCCATGTAGCGCAGCGTCCCGAGGATTGTTCCGCGCGCGGTAATCGGCGCGGTGATGGTTTCGAGGCGGGACGCGTTCGGGGTGCCGGCCAAGGCCGCCAGCGGTTTTGCCAACCCGAAGTCGAGCAGCTTGGCGCCGCTCTTGGTCAGCATGACGTTGCCCGGTTTGAGATCACGATGCACGATCTGCTGGCGATGAGCCGCTTCCAGCGCACCAGCGATCTCGAAGGCGACGCGCAAGGCCTCGCCAACCGGCATCGCGCCCCGCTGCAGGCGCGCCGCGAGCGTTTCGCCTGACAGATATTCCAGCACCAGATAGTCGGTGTCGTCGACGCGGCCGACATCATGCACTGCACAAATGTTGGGATGATCGAGCCGCGCGATGGTCCGAGCCTCACGCTCGAAGCGTTGCCTGGCGTCCGCATCCGCGAGCGCTTCGGTCAGCACCTTGATCGCCACGATGCGATCGAGCCGCGTATCGCGCGCTCGATAGACTTCGCCCATGCCACCCTTGCCCACCATGGCCTCGATTTCGAAGGGTCCGAGGCGGACTCCGGGTGCAAACATCGGTTTGGGGCGGATTATATGCTGCGGCTTGCAAAGGCCATGGAGAATCGGCGGCCGTTGCCAGCCGCCGACTCGGGTCTGTTCCGTGGACGAATTTATCTGAGCTTCGCGAATACAATCCATTCGGCCGGGATGAAGCTCAAAAAGCTCTACAGTTCTCGTGAAGTAGCCCAGCTGACCGGGCTGACCGCCCGCCAGCTGCAGTGGTGGGCGAAAGCCAACTTGTTTCCGCCCACTGTTGAGTCACACAAGACCGAAGCCGGCGGCTTCACCGAGCGCCGCTATACGCCGATCGAACTGCTGGAACTGATGGTCCTCGCGGATCTGCGCCGCAAGGGCTTCACGGTGGCGCGCATCCGCAAGCTCCTGCACGTCCTGAAGACCCGCTTCAAAACGCGTCTTTATGACGCGATCGAAGGCGGCGGTTCGGTCACGCTCTATATCGACGGCGAGAACATCTACGCTCGCAACGAGGCCGGCGACCTGTTCAGCATCCTCGACAACGCCGCACAGCCGCTGATGATGATGGGCGAAGACATCAAGCTCCGCCAGATCATCGCGCGCGAACGACCGGCACGTCGACGCGCGAAGGGTACTGCGGCGTCCGATAAACGCGGTGCGTCGCGGCCTTGAAGTCGCTTTCATTCGCCTGAAAAATGTTCGGCACGAAGGTCTGCGGATTCCGATCGATGATCGGGAACCACGTGCTCTGCACCTGCACCATGATGCGGTGGCCCTTCTTGAACGTGTAGTTCTGCGTGTGCAGGCTCCATTTATAGTCGAGGACCTTGTTGGGCTCGATCGGCGCCGGCTTTTCGAAACTGGTGCGATAGCGGCCGCGGAACACCTCGTTCGACACCATCAGCTGGAAACCGGCGAGCGCCCAGTTCTGCGGATAGCTCTCCGGATAGACGTCGATCAGCTTGACGACCCAATCGGCATCGGTCCCCGTGGTCGACGCGAACAGATGCGCGACCACCTCGCCCGCAATCGTCACGTCCGCTTCGAGCGGGGTCGTTTCCCAGCTCAGCACGTCCGCGCGATCGTCAACAAAGCGCTGATCCTCAACCAGCCATGTCGACCACTTCGATCCGCCGGGGAAATAGGTCGGCTGAATCGGGCGCTGCCGATAGGGAACGGGATGAGCAGGATCGGAGACGTATTCGTCATAGCCCTGATCTGATCCCTGATTCCCGGTCCCTGATCCGAGCAGCAGCTCCTCCCGCGCGCCAAACAGCAACGCGCGCGTCTCGGTCTGCCGCGTCGGCGGCCACTGATCCCACCGCCGCCACTCGTTGGCGCCGGCCTCAAACGTGATCGCCTGGGGAAAGTCGCGCGTTCCTTTGTCCTTCAGGTAGTAGGCGAAGAACGGCGCCTGGATCCGGTCGCGGAAGTACTCGGCGGTGTTGCTCCCGAACGGAATCGCGCCCAGCGCATCGCCCGTCCCGCCCGCCCATCCGCCGTGACGCCACGGCCCGACGACGAGATAGTTGAGGCCTTGCGTGTCGTGCTTCTCGAGCGCGTCGTAGATCGCGATCGGACCATAGAAGTCTTCCTGGTCCCACCAGCCGGCGACGTTCAACGTCGGCACCTTCACGCTGGTCAGGTGCGGAATCATCGTCTGGCGCTTCCAGAACTCGTCGTAATCGGGATGCGCGACGTAATCGTTCCACGTCGGTATTTTCCCCTTGAGGTACTTCTCGTTGATGTTGCGCAGCGGCCCGAGGCTCAGGTACCAGTCGAAGGTGTCGTAACGATCGAACGAGAACTGCTGCACGTCCTTGCCGCTCTCCATCATGGCGGCGTACTCGAAGCCGTAGCTCAATCGGAACGCGCCGTTGTGATGGAAGTCGTCGCCCATCCACATGTCGGCCGGCGACGCCTGCGGCGAAATTGCCTTGAGCGCCGGATGCGGCTCGATCGCGCCCATGATCGTCGTCCAGCCGTCGTACGACACGCCGAGCATGCCGACGCGGCCGTTGTTGTTGCGGACGTTCTTGATCAGCCAGTCGATGGTGTCGTAGGTGTCGGTGCCTTCATCGATCGAATTGGGATCCAGCGGGCTTGTCCCGCCGGAGCCTTGGCGGAGGCGGACCGGACGCTGCATCACGAAGTCGCCTTCGGAGCCGAACTTTCCGCGGATGTCCTGGTGGACGAAGATGTAGCCGTCTTCCGCCAGCGCCTTGTAATACGCGTTGAAGTTGTTGGCCGCCCCCTGGATGCCGTACGGCGTGCGCTTGAAGATGATCGGCAGCGGCCCGGTCTGTCCTCGAGGCGTGAAGATCTTGGTGTTGAGCCGCTTGCCGTCGCGCATCGGCACCATCACGTCCGAGACCTCGAACCGGTCGGCAGGGTTCTGTGCCGGTTGCAGGCTTGCCGGCGCCACCGAGACGACCAGCAGGGCGATGACGGTCAACAGGAACGCCGGCGCGGCTGTGCGTTTCATGGCCACACACTATACCTCCCGTCCTGAGCTAAACTGTCGGCGTGGCAACCACCAAGACGGACGTCGGCGAAGCAATTGGCATGGTCGAAACTCGCGGACTGATCGGCATGATCGAGGCCGCCGACGCCATGGTCAAGGCCGCGAACGTCGTGTTTGTCGGCTGGCAGAAAGTCGATGCCGGCCTGGTGACCGCGATTGTTCGAGGTGATGTGGGTTCGGTGAAAGCCGCGACCGATGCCGGCGCCGCCGCGGCGCGTCGCGTTGGCGAGTTGATCGGCGTGCACGTCATTGCGCGTCCCGCCGACGATCTCGAAAAAATTTTTCCGATGCTGAAGCCGAAGATCTGATGGGCTACGTGATCTTCCCGCGTGCCGCGATCGGCAGCGGTTCCAGCGACTGTCCGTCAACGACCCAGGCCTGATCCACCAGATTCGACACCACGCACGAATGATTGGGAATGATCCGCACGCGATCGCCCGGTTCGAGCGTTGTCTTGCCGTCCGCAACCCTCACCGTCGCGTGTTCTTCCGACAGTCGCTCGATTAATAAGTTCGGATGATCGACGACCACGCCGAAGCCCGGCGCGGGGGTGAAGCCTCGAGCGCCGTCGTTGGTGAGGGTCTTGCTGCCGCTGTCGAAGATCACGCGATCGGGGGCCGGCTTGCTGACCACGGTGGCGAGTACCGTGAGCGCACAGTCTTCGAGTGTCGCCGCGCCGAGCGCCACCTGCGTGCGGTCGAAGTACACGTAATTGCCGGGACGGTATTCCGTGAAGCCCTTCTGCTGAATCGAGAATCGCGCCGGCGGCGTCGCACCCGCGCTGATCTCCCCGATCGTGACGCCGGCTTTGCGGCATCGCTCGGCGAGCTCCGTCATCGTCTGCGCCTCGGCTCCGGCCATGGCGGTGAGTTCGTCCTCGGAATGTGCGTGGTAAGCATGGCCTGCGTGAGAGAGGAGCCCCTTGAGGCGCAGTCCCGGCAGCGCCGCGACGCCGCGAATCATCGCGACCGCATCGCCGGCGGCCGGATTGATCCCGCAACGGTGAAACCCGACGTCCACCTTGACGAGCACGTCAACCTGTTTGCCTCGCCGCAGCATCGCGTCCGACCACTGCCGTGCCACCTCCGGGTGGTCGACGATGAACGAGAGGTGAGCCCGGTTGAGCAGCGCGACAACGCGATCGGCGTTCGCTGGATTCAGTGGATAGGGCAGCCGGATGTCCGTGATTCCGGCATTGACGAAGACTTCTGCTTCGCCGAGCTTCGCGCAACAGATACCGATCGCGCCGCGATCAATCTGCCATTGCGCGACCAGCGGGCTCTTGTGGGTCTTGGAGTGCGGACGGAGACGAACGCCGTGGGCATTCGCCTCCGCCTGCATGCGATCGAGATTGCGGAGCGCCTTGGCCTTGTCGATCAGGACCGCGGGAGTCCGCAACGAACTGAGAGTCACAGCGCTGATGCGGCTTACTGCTGCTGCGTCTTCTTCTTCGCCGCCTCGCGCTCCTGCGCGCGCGCGCCGCTCATCACGCCCTCGAGGCCGTAGTTGGCTTCGTGGCAGGCGTATTCGTAAACCATTTCACCCGGCGCCATCGCGTTGAACACGAGCTCGCCCGTGAACGGCGCCGTGAAGGTGTCCGGATCCTCGACGGTGAAGCGGTAGTTCAGCGTGCGCGCGTCACGGCGCGAGATCCGCTCCGTCACCTTCAGGTTCTCCCACGAATTGCGGAAGCCGTGACTCGGATGGAAGTTGGTCGTTTCGATGACGAGCGTGTCGCCTTCCCAGCGGCCGATCGAGTCGCCGAACAACTTGCGCAGGCCCGCCGGCGGATGCGTGCCGTTGATGCGGACGACCCGCGCGTCGTGCACCATCTCGGTGAGGATCACCACGGTGTCCTTCGACTGCACGATAGTGTAGCTGTTGTTGTAGAAGTAATTCGGCAGCATCGGCGGCCCGGCGTTGTTGCCGAACGACGTGATGCAGCGCTCGGCCGGCGGCCGCAGCTCGGGATGATCGAATTCGCTGCCCTGGGTCTTGCGGATCGCGGCGGCCTGGGCCATGCGGGCGCGCGCGGCGTCGGTGTAGCCGGGGACGCGGCCGTTCGGCGGGTCGATGATGACCGAGCTGCGCGGCTGCCCGTCGACGCGCAGCACGCGATCGCCCGGATCGACCCAGAACGAGTTGTAGCCGCCGACCACGCCGCCGCCGGCGCGCCACAGCAGCTCGAGATACGTCGGTTCGGCGTTGGGGCTCTTGCGAACCTCGCCGCCGACGGGAGGCGCGCCACGATTCGGATCGCTCGGCGCTTCGCGCGCTTCGAGTGCGGCCGCCGTCTTGCTCTCGTCCAGGCGCGCCTCTGCCTCCGACAACACCAGCGGCGTGTTGGGACGCATCCGCTCGAGCGGCGTAATCGTCGCGTTGGTCCAGTTGCCCTGCAAATCAGGACGGCCGTCCGCCGTGCGCGGAATCACCGGCGGCTTAGCGGTTGGTCGCGCCGCTGCGGGCTTTGGGGCCGGTTGAGATGCAGCGGCCCCACCCTGAGCGAACAGGGCAATGCGGTTCGCGTTGCCCTGTGAGTCGAAGGGCTGTCCGCCCACGAGGGCGAAAACGATGACTAAGCCGGCGGTTCTCATTTGATCGGCTCCTTGCGCAGATGCCCGTACATTAACTCAGTCACGAACTCGACGCACTTGAACTGGCCGAGCTGGGCGTTCTTCTCGACCCGCCGGTAGAGCGGCATGCTCATCTTCCACGGCCGCGTAAACGTCGCCGGATCGTCGATGGTCGCTTCGTAGTTGATGTGATCGGCGCCGGTCATCGTGTAACGCTCGGTGACCTTCAGCCTCTCTGAGTGGTGATTGCCGGCGCGATCGAACCACGTCTGGCCGTTGAAGCCCGAGGTGTGAACGACAAACGTGTCGCCCTCCCACGCGCCGTGCGAGATGCCCATCCAGTTGTCGATCTGCGGCGGCCCCGGATCCTTCAGGTAGATGTGCCGCACCGCGCCCGCGTACTCATACGACATGAACACGGCAGAGTTGCTCTGGGTGATCTGAAACGGAAACGGCATGTAGGTCGCGCGCGGTACGCCGGGGAGGTAGCACTTGATCTCCGGATCGCGCGCCAGCCAGTTGTGCTGGTTGTCCAGTTTCTTCTTGAGGCCCTCGGCGGTGTAGGGGAGCTCATTGCCTTCGACGACGCCGGCGCCGGAGGGGACGGCGCCGACCGCGCCAAGCGCGAGCACTTCCTTCGCGGGGATTGGAACGATCGGACCCGGCCGCATCGCGAGCGCCGGCTTCGCGCTATGCGCCTGGATATCCCAGTTCGCGGTGTTGATCGTCTGCCACAAGCCATTGAGATCGGGCTTGCCGTTCAGGCGCGGAATTCCTCCCGCGCGTGTCTGGCCCGTGACCGGAGCCAGCGAGCCCGCTGCGAAAGCCGCGGCGGCAATCGCTGCCACTACCGTTGCCTTCAAGACCGAAACCCTCATTCATCCACCCCCTAAAGGGCGAATTATACTTCCGGGGAAAGCTAGCTTCTCAGGACGCCGCGGAACTTGCGCGGATCGATCGAATAGCCCGGGAACACCTTATTGGCCGTCGCGGCACTGGCGCCGAGGTGCGTCATCACGACCTCGCCGAATACGTCACGAAAATCCGTGGTGACCGCAAGGTCACGCCCTTCGTAGCGATCGTTAACCGCGAGCCCCGGCCATTTACCGTAGACCTGGCCGCCCTTGACGCTGCCGCCGATCACGAACATGGCGTTGCCATGCCCGTGATCGGTCCCACGGCTGCCGTTCTCCGCCACTGCCCGGCCGAACTCCGACATGGTCAGGATGACGGTGTCGGCCATTCGATCGCCAAGGTCCCCGGCGAGAGCGGTGATGCCGCGGGAGAAGTCGTCGAGGCGGTTGGCGATCTGTCCGGTCGCGGCGCCCTCGTTGACGTGGTGATCCCACTGCGTGCTTTCCGCGAACGCGATCTCGAGGCCGACGTCGGATGTCGCGAGCCGCGCGATCTCCTGCATCGCCTGGCCGAACGGCGATCGCGGATACGACGCGCCGTTGGCCGGCCGGTACTGGCCGGCAGTCTTGTTCGCGAGCGTCTTCATCGCGTCGAACGCCTCGCCGGCGGTGCCGCGCAGCGCCTTGTCGGACTGGGCGGCGGCGTAGATCTCCTCGAACGACGTGCGCGCGCTCATGTCGGCGACGGTGAAGTCCTCGGTGCTGCCGATCGCGAGCGCCGGCGCGGCGCCCTGCAGCGAGCGCGGCATCTGTTTCGTGACCGCGACGCCGCGTAATGGGTTTCCGGTTCCCGGTTCCCGGTTGCCGGTTCCCGAGAGATATCGATTGAGCCAGCCGTCTTTCGTGCTCTTCACGCCGGGCGTCGCCGACTCCATGTAGTCCTGCGCGTCGAAGTGCGAGCGCGTGGTGTCGTGCGATCCGGTCGCGTGCACCACCGCGAGCTCGCCGCGATCCCACAGCGGCTTCAGCGACGACATGCGCGGGTGCAATCCGAAGAAGCCGTTGAGATCGATCGCGCCGTCGGCGCCGCCAGGCCTGGCGATCGAGATGTTCGGCCGCGCGCGGTAGTAATCAGCCTCGCCGAACGGCACCACCATGTTGAGGCCGTCCACCGCGCCGCGCTGGAACACGACGATCAGGCGCTTCCGGCGCCCGGCCGACTCCGCGGCGATGCGAGAGACGAACGACGGCGCGAAGCCGAGCGTCACCAGCGCCATCGCGCCCTGCCGCAGGAAGAGGCGGCGTGAAGAGCACTCGGGCTCGAGGGCGTGGTCGTGATGGTCGGGTGTGCAGTTGGCCATGATGGTCCTGTTTACT
>JAYWEJ010000136.1:0-24171 GCA_043779345.1 Acidimicrobiia bacterium
CGCGCTGATTTCCACAAGGTCGATCGCCTCAGCTCGAAGGTCATCGACATCGTCCGCAACGCGAAGGAAGTGCGTGCCACCACCAGGGGCGGCAGCGCCTTCACCGCCACGCTCAACCCGAATTACAAGTGGCTCAAGACGAGCGGCCTGATCAGCCCCGACAAGTGGGGCAACCTGCCGGGCGGTGAAGTGTTCACGACCCCTGGCACCGTCGAGGGGACGCTCGTGATCGACGGCGTCGTCGGTGATTACCTGTGCGAGAAGTACGGCAGCCTGTTCGAGACGCCGCTGACGCTGGTGGTGAAGCACAACCGCCTCGTCGAGGCCCACAGTGACAACAAGGAGCTCGAAAGCGATTTCTGGAAGTACACGCACACCGATGCGAACTCCGATCGCGTTGGCGAGTTTGCGATCGGCACCAACATCGAGCTCAAGGAAGTCATCGGCCACATCCTGCAGGACGAAAAGTTCCCCGGCATTCACGTCGCGTTCGGCGATCCGTACGGCCAGCACACCGGCGCCGACTGGACATCGACGACGCATATCGACGTCGTGGCGACGCGGTTCGACATCTGGGTCGACGATCGCCAGATCATGGCTGATGGCAAGTTCCTGATCGAATAAGTGATCCCCGCGTTTCGGACCGCGTTCAACGAGTCGTGGACCGAGGCGAAGTATCGCGACCTCGTCCGGCGGCTGGAGATGCGCACCGGAGCCACCCTCGGTTTCCCGATCAGCGAAACCCCCTGCTTCTTTCCACGCTCGTTGATGTCGTCACTGGCAGCGACCGGCCTCGACCTCGTCAATCAGATCCTCGGCAACCGCGACGCGATGGCCGCCGCCAGTGCGGCCGTGCCCGAGCGATTCCGTGGTCCCGGCGCTGAAGATCTGCCGACGTTCCTCCAGGTCGATTTCGGACTGGTGCGCGGCGCTGACGGCACAATCGAGCCGAAGCTCGTCGAGCTCCAGGCGTTTGCGTCGCTCTATGGTTTTCAGCTCACGGTGGCGGAAGCGTATCGCGATGCCTTCGGCCTGCCGGCGTCGCTGCGGGTTTTCCTCGACGATCTCGACGCGCCGTCGTATCACGCGCTCGTCAAGGACGCCATCGTCGCCGACAACGATCCGAACGAAGTCGTGCTGATGGAGATTGCACCGCGCGCCCAGAAGACGTGGCCCGACTTCGTCGTCACCGAGCAGATGTGGGGCGTGCGGGCAGTCGATGTTTCGGAGGTCCGGCGCGAGGGACGCCGCCTTTTCTACCAGCGCGACGGCAAGAAGACGGCGATCAAGCGCATCTACAACCGCGTCATCCCCGACGAGCTCGAGCGCAAGGGCATCCAGCTGCCGTTCGACTACGGCGACGATCTCGACGTGCAGTGGGCCGGACACCCGGCCTGGTATTTCCGGATCAGCAAGTTTTCGATTCCGTTCCTGCGTCACCCGTCGGTTCCGGAAACGCGGTTTCTTGATGACATCGAGAGCCTGCCGGCCGATCGCGAGCGCTACCTGTTGAAGCCGCTGTTCTCGTTTGCCGGTGGCGGGATCATGTTTGCGCCGACCGACGCGCAGATCGCCGCCATCCCGATGAGCGAGCGAAAGAACTACATCCTGCAGGAACGCATCAACTTCACGCCGCTGATCGACACGCCGGAAGGCCCCGCGCAGGCGGAGATCCGCGTCATGTACGTCCGCTCGGGATCGCAGCTGCGGCCGGTCCTGCCGCTACTGCGGATGGGCCGCGGCAAGATGATGGGCGTCGATCACAACAAGGGACTGCGCTGGGTCGGTGCCTCAGCAGGGTTGATGGCGGAGTAACCCCAGGCCGCAGAAGGCACAGATTCGAAGATTCGACTTACTTAGTCAGTGCCGACGCGGACGCGACGCACTGCCATCGGCCGTTGGCGCCTTTGACCCACGTATCCACCCAGCGTTCTCTTGCATCCACCGCCTTGCCGATGGCGGAGGTGCCCTTTCCGATCCATACCCCCGTCACGACAGCGGAATCACCATGAACGGTCACCTGGACGTCGCTGATCGCGTTGGTCGCCCACTTGGCTTTCTTCGTTCGCGCGACGACTTCCGCCTTGGTATGCATCGTGCCATCCGAATCGAGCGCGACGAAATTGTCGGCGAGCAGCGCACCGACGGCGTCGCCGTTGCCCGCCTTCGATGCCGCGGTCCACTGGTTCTCCAAATCAAGCAAGGCTTGCGAGGTCGTCTTGGCAGCCGCTCCGGGCTGCGCGCTGCAAACACCGAGGCCTGACAACACCATCACGGCGGCGATCACAAATCGTTTCATATGCTCTCCTGCGAGACGGGGGGACGCGAACGGAGTGAGCGCGGATTATACCGCTGAGCTGGCGGCAGCGGATCCACGGTCAAGGTGCAGCACTCGATCAGCGATCGTCTCGAGCTCCTGGCGATCGTGCGTGACGTAGATCAACGGCACGTGCAATTCCTTCCTGATTCGAAGGATATACGGCAGGATGACATCTCGGCGGCCGCGATCGACGCCGGCCAGCGGTTCATCGAGCAACAGGATCGACGGTCTCGTCATCAGCGCGCGCGCGATCGCCACCCGCTGCTTCTCTCCACCGGATAGCATCTTCACCCGCCGCTCGAGCAGCGACTGCAGATCGAGAATCTGCACGAGCGATTCGAAATCACCGGCGGCGTGTTTTCCATAATTGATGTTGCCGGTGACGTCCAGGTTCGGGAACAGCAGCGCGTCCTGCGGCACGTAGCCGATGCGCCGCTGGCGTGCCGGCAGGTTGATGCGTTTCGCCGACGAGAACAGGATGCGATCGCCGATCCGAATCTCGCCAGCATCGGGCGTGCGGATGCCGGCGATCGCTTCGAGCAGCGAGGTCTTGCCGCTCCCCGATGGGCCGAACAGGCCGAGCACTTCCACCGAGGCCGCGTCTTGCACCCGCAACGTGAACGCGTCCTGCCGCATCGTGACGTCGATCGACAGATCGATCACGCCCGGCCCCCCTGCGTCACGAGGCGATTCGAGATGTAGATTGCGCCGAACGCCAGCACCGCGGACACCAGCACCAGGCTCCACGCCGCTTCTTCGCGGCCGGTCTCGACCAGCGTGTAGATGCCAACCGCGATCGTGCGCGTCCGTCCAGGAATCGCGCCGGCAACCATGATCGTCGCTCCGAACTCGCCAAGCGCGCGCGAAAACCCGAGGACGGCGCCGGCCGCGATGCCCTTTGAGGCCAGCGGCAGCGTGATCGTGCGAAGGATGCAAAACGAGCCCGCGCCAAGCGTGGCGGCAATCTGTTCGTAACGGCGATCGACCTGTTCGATGCCCGCGCGCACGCTGCGCGCGACCAGCGGGAAGCTGATCACCATCATCGACAGCACCACCGCCTTCCAGGTGAAGATCACCTCGATCCCGATCGAATCGAGTGCCTGGCCAACGGGGCTGCGACGGCCGAAAAACCACAGCAGCAGCAACCCAGTGGCGACAGGCGGCAGCACCAACGGCAGTGAGACGACCGTTTCGAGGAGGGTCTTTCCGGGAAACTGCTTGCGCGCCAGCACCCAGCCGACGGCGATGGCCGGCGGCAGCACGAGCATCGTGGCGAGGGACGCCATCAGCACGGTAAACCGCGCGATCGCCCATGTCTCGGCGCTCATCCTTCGACTCGCCCAAGCAAAGGCTTGGGCTCGCTCAGGACGGGCGGCCTGCCGAATCCGCGCTTGTCGAACACCGCGCGCGCGGCGGGACCCTTCAGGAACTCGAGAAACCGCCTCGCGTCCTTTTCCGAAGGGCCGACGATCACGGCCGCGGGGTACGCGATGTCCAGGTAGGGATGATCTTTCCGCGACAAGCTCGCGATCACACGCACCGCCGATGTGGTCGCGTCGGTGCGATAGACGATGCCGGCATCGACGCGGCCGTTCTCAACCGCCGATAACACCGCCCGCACGGTCGGGAATGGCACGACCTTCGACTCGACGCGAGCCCACGCCCCTTCGTGTTCGAGCCAGCGGCGGCCGTAGACACCGGCGGGAACGGCACCCGGCTCACCCATCGCCAGTCGCGCAATGCGGCCCTCGAGCAGGCGCGCCAGCGTGAAGTCCTTCGTCGATTGTGGAACGACGACGGCGAGCTCGTTGGTGAGGAGGCGCGTGCGTGTGCCCGGGACGATCCGGCCGGCTTTCTCGACCGCGTCCATCTGTGTCTCGTCCGCGCTGATGAAGAGACCGGCTTTGGCGCCTTCGACGATCTGGCGCGCCAGGGTATTGGAGCCGCCGGCATTGACGGCGACAGACACGCCCGTCGTCGAGCGATACAGGCCGGCGATTTCCTCAAGCGCGTCATACACGCTCGCGGCGACCGACACGACCAAACCGGGGGGCTGCGCGACGACGGGCGTGCTGACCGCCGCGAGCACTGTAACGAACGCGATCATCCGTTGCATCAGCTTTGTGCGGTGTGCGCCAGGGCGGGGCGTTTGGTTGATCATGCGGATTGACAGGTAATTTAGTATGATTCAGTGTCTTTTTGGAATCGATTCAAGGCGGATTTACCAATGATGAGAAGATCCGGGCAGATCGCGGCGCTGCTGGCCCTTTGCACCCTCGGTGCGGCCGCGATGGCGGCCGCGCAATCGTCGATCGACCTCGTCGGTCTCGACGGCCGCAAGACCACCGTGTCTTTTGACGGCCTCGCGCGCCGCTCCGTGATCACCGCCGATCGGGCGGGCGTCAAGACGACGCACGGGGGCGTCGCGCTGCGGGACGTGCTCGCGAAGGCCGGCGTGCCTTGCGGAGATGCGTTGAAAGGCGCGGCGCTCGCGCGAGTCGTGGTCGCGACCGCGATTGACGGCTACAAGGTGGCCTTTGCGATCGCCGAGATCGATGCCGCCTTCAACGACCATCTCATCTTGATCGCGGACTCGCGCAACGGCAAACCGTTGCTACCGGACAGCGGCCCGCTTCAGATCGTCGTTCCGCAGGACAACCGTCCCGCCAGATGGATCCGTCAGGTCACGACGCTCGAGGTGAAACAGCTGCCATGAGTGAGCTTCTGACGGTGCGTGCGGCGGCGGAGCGACTCGGCGTCGCCTATTCGACGCTCAAGCAATGGATCTACGACGGCTCGATCCGCACCACCAAGACACGCGGTGGCCATCACCGCATTTCCGAATCGGAAATCCAACGGCAACTGACCGTACAGGAAAAGTCTGACCTGTCTGTGCCTTCAGTGGCCCTGGGAAAGTCGGTGGCCCTGGTTGCGCTCAGCGGCCGCAATCAGCTCCGCGGCATCGTTGATGAAGTGCGCGCCGAAGGATTGCTTGCGCAGGTGCGGTTACGGATCGGCGATCAGATGCTGACCGCCGTGATCACGCGCGACGCGGTCAACGAGCTCAAGCTCAAGCGTGGCGATGAAGCGGTCGCGATCATCAAGTCGACCGAGGTCATGATCGGACGGACGGCGAACGATCGGCCGGCACGGCGAAGCAGATAGTAGGATGATCCGATGAGACAACTCTTGCTTTCATTCTGCGGCGCGCTGCTAATCGCCGCTTCACTGCACGCGCAACAGCCCGCGCCGGCCACCCCGGCCGCGCCGGCCGCTCAACAACCGCAGCCCTACATGCTCGGCAACCCGCTCGGAATGCCGATCAATCCGGCGCCGACCGGCACGTTCGCGCCGATGTCGTCGAACGTCAAGGTCTACGGCGCGATCTATTCAGCTGAGAGCTGCTCGTACGATGCCGATCGCGGCGTGATCGTCGTGCCGAATCGCGGCGTGCCGCAAAACGTCCAGGCCAACAACGCCTGGATCTCGTTCCTGAATCACGATGGCTCGGTGCACACCGCCCGCTGGATCGGCATCGCCAGCCCCGGCCCGCAGCGCGCCAACAGCACGCCGCCGCTCGTGCTCAACGAACCGCTCGGCAGCGACATCGTCAACGGCGTGCTCTACCTGGCCGATCGCGACGGCGGCACGAGCCAGACCGATCCGTCGGTCGCGGTCGTGCGCCTGTTCAACATGAAGACCGGCATGCCGGTCCGCGAGTATCGCGTCGACAAGTCCACCGGCTTCAACGATCTCGCGATCGACAAGGCCGGCAACATCTACGGAACGGTGACCGCGGCGGGCGACAACGCGGCGGTGTGGAAGATCACGCCCGACGGCGCCGCGGCGATCTTCCTCCAGGGCGCGCCGCTCGTGCAGCCCAACGGCGTCGCGATCGATCCCCAGGGAAACATCGTCGTCGTCAACATCGGCAACCCCGACGTGCTCACCTTCTCGCCGGACGGCAAGGTGCTCAAAACCGAGAAGGCGGCGCAGGGCGGAAACGACGGCCTGGTGATCATGGCCGACGGCACGAAGTACGTGAGCAGCGTCGTCAACGGCGGCGTGTCGCGGATTCGCCCGAACCAGGCGGCGGAGCTGATCGCGCAGAACGTCCCGAGCGCAGCCTCCATGTGCTACGACTCGGGCGCCAATCAGCTGGTGATTCCGATGAACGCGAACAACGCGTTAGCATTCATCTCGTTGAAATAGGTCTTGGGGTTTTGCGGCCGCAGTAGCACTTCCCTTCCGACGATGGTAACGTCGTCGTCGATGGGCAAGGCCGAGATTCTCGCGCGCGCAGCGACGTACAAAGATTTGTGCGAAGTCCCGGACCACATGGTTGCCGAGATCGTCGGCGGCGACCTGTGGGTGAGCCCGCGGCCGATCGTGCGCCATGCGCATGCTGCGGCGATGTTGGCTGGGGAGCTGATCGCACCTTTCGGACAGGGCCGCGGTGGTCCCGGCGGCTGGTGGATCTTGCCTGAATGTGAATTGCACTTCGACGGCGACGTCTTGGTCCCAGATCTCGCCGGCTGGCAGCAGTCGGGGCTGAAGAAGAGGTCGTCGGACGCGTTCATGACTCAGGCGCCGGCCTGGGCGTGCGAGATTTCGTCGCCCTCGACACGGAAGCTCGATCGGGTCTTGAAAGCGGGCATTTATGCGCGCGAAGGCGTGCGCCATCTATGGTTCGTCGATCCGGGTCGGCGCACGCTTGAAGTGCTGAAGCTCGTTTCAGGCATTTACGTGCCGATTCTCGCGCTGAAAGACGACCAGCTCGCTGCGGCGGAACCGTTCGAGGTGGTGCCGTTTCCGCTGCAGCGAATTTGGCTCGATCGGTAGCTCGCCAATAATCCGCCCAGGGTCTGGAGAATACCCTGATCCCTGATCCCTGATCCCTGATCCCTGATCCCTGATCCCTGATCCCTGATCCCTGATCCCTGATCCCAGCTAGAATCCACGGCGGAGGAAGGTCCAATGCGTCGCATCCTCGTTGCTCTCGCTCTCGCCTCGTTGCCGGCGGTGATCGCCGCTCAGAGTGCTATCACTCTTAATAATGTTGCGAACGATCGCCTGAATCTCGATCTCTACTGGGAGTACGAGACGGTCTCCGATCCGCAGCTGGCGCCGGACGGCTCGCAGATCATTTACACGCGCGGCTGGCTCGACAAGATCAACGACAAGCGTGAATCGTCGTTGTGGATCATGACCGCGGACGGCAGCAAGAACCGGTTCCTGACCCGCGGCAGCGGCGCGCGCTGGTCGCCCAGCGGCGATCGGATCGTTTACACGGCGCAGGGCGATCCGAAGGGCTCGCAGATCTTCGTCCGCTACATGGACGCCGAGGGCGCCGCCTCGCAGGTGACCCACCTGGTCGAGTCGCCCGCCAACGTGTCGTGGGCGCCCGACGGCAATTCGATCGCGTTCGCGATGAAGGTCGAAAAGAAGAACGTCTGGTCGATCAAGATGCCGGAGCGGCCCGAGGGCGCGAAGTGGGTCGAGACGCCGCGCATTGTCGAACGCCTCGATTACCGCCAGGACGGACAGGGCTTCAACGACGACGGCTATCGTCACCTCTTTACGGTGCCCGCGACCGGCGGCACGCCGCGCCAGCTCACCAACGGCGATTGGGATCACAACGGCGTCGAGTGGACGCCCGACGGCAAGCAGATCCTGTTCACCTCGCTGCGCGTGCCCGAGGCCGACTACGAGTTTCGCGAATCCGAGATTTATTCGGTCAATGTCGACACCGGCGCGATCACGCAGCTGACGCGGCGCAAGGGTCCCGACAACAACCCGCGCGTGTCTCCGGACGGCAAGCTGGTCGCCTACACGGGCATCGACGCCTCGCGCAACACCTGGACCGACAGCAAGCTCTACGTGATGAACGTCGACGGCAGCAACCCGCGCCTGGTCTCCGGCGAGTGGGACCGTTCGCCGCAGAACGTGCAGTGGAAGCCGGATGGCACCGGCCTCTACTTCACCGCGCAGGATTCGGGTCACCAGAATCTCTACGTGCTGCCGATGGCCGGCGTTCGCTCCGACGTGGTGCAGCCGATCACCAAGGGCACCTACATGCTCACGACCACGAGCGTGTCGAAAACCGGCAAGGCGGTCGGCGTGTTGACGTCGATGCAGGTGCCGCCCGACATCGTCACCTACGACGTGTCGAAGCCGGACCAGGTGAGGCAGCTCACGGCGGTCAACGACGACATCCTCAAGGGGAAGAAGCTCGGTGCGGTCAAGGAGATGTGGTACACGGCGCCGGACGGCCTGAAGATCCAGGGCTGGTACATCACGCCGCCGGATTTTGACGCCGCCAAGAAGTACCCAATGCAGCTGCACATCCACGGCGGGCCGCACAGCATGTACGGCGTCGGCTTCAACTATGGATGGCAGGAGATGGCCGCCAACGGCTACGTCATCCTCTACACCAACCCGCGCGGCAGCACCGGCTACGGCAGCGAGTTCGGTAACAAGATCAACAACGCCTACCCGAGCAAGGACTACGACGACCTGATGTCCGGCGTCGACGAGCTGCTGAAGAAGGGCTTCGTCGACGAGCGCAACATGTTCGTCACCGGCTGCAGCGGCGGCGGCGTGCTGACGGCGTGGATCGTCGGCAAGACGGATCGCTTCGCGGCGGCGTCGGCCAACTGCCCGGTGGTGGACTGGCTCAGCTTCGTCGGCACCACCGACAGCGCCGGCTGGTATTACAACTTCGAGAAGCTGCCGTGGGACGACCCCGCGGAGCATTTCCGCCGCTCGCCGCTGAGCTACGTCGGCAACGTCAAGACGCCGACGATGTTGATCACGGGCGTCCAGGATCTGCGCACGCCGATGCCACAGACCGAGCAGTTTTACAGCGCGCTCAAGCTGCGCAAGGTGCCGACGGCGATGATCCGCATGAACAACGAGTGGCACGGCACGTCGAGCACGCCCTCGAACTTCATCCGCACGCAGCTGTATCTGCG
Source organism: Acidimicrobiia bacterium (assembly GCA_043779345.1). Classification (GTDB taxonomy): domain Bacteria; phylum Acidobacteriota; class Vicinamibacteria; order Vicinamibacterales; family UBA2999; genus 12-FULL-67-14b. The sequence continues at coordinate 9,295 of JAYWEJ010000136.1, forward strand.
CCACTGGTTCGACAAGTACAAGAGAGGCACAGCGGTGACGACGACCGCCGCTCCGCAGCAATAAGAGACAAACACGAAGGACACGAAGAACACGAAGACATTTAAATAGAATGCTTCGTGCCTTCGTGTCCTTCGTGTTTGCATTTTGGGTGAGGCTTTCATGCGACGTTTATTCCTGAGTATCTCCCTCACTTTCATCACGGTCTCGCTCTTCGCCCAGTCGTCGGGCGTCGACACTGCGACCATCGCAAGAATTCGCGGCGAGGCGGTGACGCAGTCGCAGGCGATGGATACCCACTGGTGGCTGTCCGAGAGCTTCGGCGCGCGCGCCACCGGCACCCCTGGGTACCAGGCGGCCGCCGACTGGGCGATGAAGAAGTTCAACGAATGGGGATTCAAGAACGTCCACGTCGAGCGCTTCCCGTTCGGCCAGGGCTGGTCGATCGATCGCTTCTCCATTCACCTGCTGACGCCGCAACCGGCGCCGCTGATCGGCATGCCGCGCTGGAATTCGCCGTCGACAAAAGGAACGATCTCGTCAGAGGTCGTTCACGTGAAAGCGGCGAATGAAGCCGACCTCGCGAAATACCAGGGGCAGCTGGTCGGCAAGATCGTGATCCTCCAGGCCGTGCGGCCGGTGCGGATGCTCGAGGATCGCGTCGTGCTGAAAATGAACGAGGCGGACTGGGCCGAAGCGATGAAGCTGCCGGAACCCAGGCCGGTGGCCGCGACTGCCGCTGCCGGGGCCTCAGGTACCCTGACGCCGCAGCAGTTCGCGCAGCTCGTGCAGCGCTTCCTCGTCGCCGAAGGCGCCGCGGTCGTGCTCGATCGCGGCTCCGATGCGGATCTCTCCGCGGGCGGAAGCGATCTGTCGTGGCAGACCCAGCGTGTCGACGGCGGCACGATCTTCCCCGGCAACGGCGGCAGCCGCGATCCGAAAGCACCGCAGCAGGTCCCGTCCGCAACACTGGCGGTCGAACACTACAACCGCCTGGTCCGCCTGCTCGAGCACGGGCAGCCGGTGCGGATGGAAGTCAACATCCAGACCAGGTTCCATCCGGAGACGAATCCCGAAGGCAACGCGTTCAACATCATCGCGGAGATCCCGGGCAGCGATCTCGCAAACGAAGTCGTCATCATGGGCGCGCATTTCGACACCTATCCCTACGCGACCGGCGCCACCGACAACACCACCGGCTCGGCGGCGATGATCGAGGCGCTGCGCGTGATTCAAAAGCTGGGATTGAAGCCCCGCCGCACCATTCGACTCGCGCTATGGGCCGCGGAAGAACAGGGCCTCCTCGGATCGCGCGCCTACGTGGCGCGGCATTTCTTCGACGCGAAGATGAAGACGCCGAAACCGGGGCACGAACAGGTGCAGGCGTACTTCAATCTCGACAACGGCACCGGCCGCATCCTCGGCATCTGGGGCCAGAACAACACCGGCGCGATGAAGAACTTCGAGCAGTGGGGACAGGCGCTGAAGGATCTCGGCTGGAGGAGCGTCAGCCCGCGCTCGGTCACGCAAACCGATCACGGATCGTTTGAGGAGGCCGGCATCCCCGGCTTCCAGTTCATCCAGGAACGCCTCGAGTACAACTCGCGCACGCACCACTCCAACATGGACACGTTCGATCACGTGCAGAAGGACGACGTGATTCAGCAGGGCGCGGTGGCGGCGGTGTTCGCGTGGTATGCGGCGAACACGCCGGAGCGCCTGCCGAGGAAAGCCCCGCCGACGCCGGTGAAGTAGATCTGGAAACTTCTGTGAACGACCGTTTCCGAAAGCCATGTGCTGAAACGGCGCACCGGTGTCCTCTCTTACCCCGCCCTCTTTGCCTGTAAACACCGATAGCTAAAGCCCTTTGGGACCTTGTTACCTGGGGTACATTTCTTGCCCCTCCTGGTAGAAGTTGTCTGTGCCCCTGATACCCCCCTCAGTAGGCGCAGCCGGCAGGGAAGATGACGCCGTTAAGGCTTTTGCAAGTTGAGGATACCGAGGACGATGCGGCCCTGGTTGAACTGGCGTTGTCACGCGCCGGTTACGACGTGTTTGCGCGTCGGGTAGACACCGCCGACTGGCTCCGCCGGGAGCTGCACGAGTCCGAATGGGATTTCGTGATCGCGGACTACCGGATGCCCGGGTTCAGCGGCACCAAGGCTCTCGCGATCGTCCGCGAGCAGCATCCCGATCTGCCCTCTATCTTCGTCTCGGGCACCATCGGCGAAGACACCGCGGTCGCCGCCATGCGCACCGGCGCCCACGACTACATCATGAAGGGCAATCTCGCGCGGCTGCCTCCGGCCGTCGATCGCGAGCTGCGTGAAGCCGCGGTCCGCCGCGAGCGCCACCTCGCCAACCAGCGCGTCGCGTATCTCGCTTATCACGATTCGCTGACCGGTCTTCCCAATCGCGCGCTGTTCCTCGATCGGCTGCAGCAGGCGATCCTGCGATCGCATCGCGACGAGAAGGGCCTCGCGGTGATGTTGATCGATCTCGACGGCTTCAAGGAAATCAACGACGCGCTCGGCCATCACGCCGGCGATCTCGTGCTGCAGGAAGTGGCGACGCGCCTGCGCGGCGCCCTGCGCGCGTCCGACACGGTCGCGCGCCTCGGCGGCGACGAGTTCGCGGTGCTGCTGCCGGCGACCGACATCAACCACGCCGAGCTGGCCGCCCTCAAGGTGCTTCACGATCTGCAGCATCCGTTCGTCGCCGACGGCCGGCCGCTGCTCGTCAGCGCCAGCATCGGCATTGCCGCCGTGCCGTGGCATGCCGCGACCAGCGACGAAGTGCTGCAGCGCGCCGACTCGGCGATGTATGTCGCGAAGAACGACAAGACCGGCTACGTCGTCTACAACCCGAACCGCGATCAGCGGCTCAACAACCGCACCAGCCTGGCGTCGTCGATACGGCAGGCCATCGACGGCCGCCAGTTCGTGCTCGAGTACCAGCCGATCGTCCACCTCGCCACCAACACGGTGCAGGCCATCGAATCGCTGGTGCGGTGGAACCATCCCGAGCTCGGGCGGTTGCTGCCGGACGACTTCATTCGCGTCGCCGAGCACACCGGGCTCGTCAACCCGCTGACCTCGTTCGTACTCGAGCGCGCGATGACCGAATGGCCGCGCTCGCTGCGCCCGGACAGCTGCGCTGTGGCGGTCAATATCTCGCCGCGGAGCCTCCATCACTCCGCGTTCCCGGGACGGATCCGCGAAATGCTTGCCTCGCATGGCCTGCCGGCGTCGTCGCTGGCCCTCGAGATTACCGAGAACCTGGTGCTGTCCGATCCGGATGGATCGATCCGCTGCCTCGACGAGCTCCACGACATGGGCGTGCGGCTCGTCATCGACGATTTCGGCAAGGGCTACTCGTCGCTCAGCTGCCTGCGGCGGCTGCCGGTCGACCAGATCAAGATCGATCGCTCCTTCATCATCGGCCTCGCCGACGGCGAGGACGACACGCTGGTGCGCTGCATGATCGATCTCGCGCACAACCTCGGGATGACCGTGATCGGCGAAGGCGTGGAGACCGAAGCCGTGCTGCAGCAGCTCGGCGAGCTCAATTGCGACTCCCTCCAGGGCTACTTCCTGCGGAAGCCGGCGCCGGCCGTGGACATCTTCGACTGGATCAACCGCCGCCCGGCGGCCTGAAGAAGTGCGGCCCGAAGCCCCGCCCTGGGCGAGCAAGTGGGGCGCGAAAGCGGCCCGCTTGCGAGTCGTAGGGTGATCAGATAGGCTCTACAGGTCATGTCGTTCGTCCACCATGTGCATCACTCCCATCATCACCGTTCATCGAACGGACCGGCAGGAGCCTGCGCGTAGTTATCGACCGATAACACCTTTGAACCACGCGAGCCCGCCGGCAACGGCGGGCTTTTCGTTTTTATGGGCCACCGAAGGCACTGAACCCAGGGCCACAGAAGGCACAGAAAGCTCGGAGACGGAGTGATGGATTTCTCGAAACTCGGCGGGCTGTTACCGGCGGTCGTGCAGGACGAGGCCAGCAACGAGGTATTGATGGTCGGGTTCATGAACGAGGATGCCTGGCGGCTCACCCGCGACACCGGCTACGTCACCTTCTACAGCCGCACGCGGCAGAAGCTGTGGATGAAGGGTGAAACGTCGGGGAACCGCCTGCTGGTGCGGCAGGTGCTGCTCGACTGCGATGAAGACACGCTGTTGTTAAGGGTCCGCCGCGAAGGCGATGGCAATGTCTGCCACCTGAACCGGGTGTCGTGTTTTGTGCCGTTGCGGCTTGTCGCGCCGGAGCTGCCTGAAGACGGCGCGCTTAGCAGCGGAGGCGGACGATGAAGCTGAGGCTTGGTATTCCGAAGGGGTCGTTGCAGGACGCGACGATCCAGCTGTTTCAGCGCGCCGGCTACGTCGTGCGCGTCGATTCGCGATCGTACTTTCCGTCGATCGACGATCCCGAGATCGAGTGCATGCTGATCCGCGCCCAGGAGATGGCGCGCTACGTCGCCGACGGCGTGCTCGACGCCGGCCTCACCGGCCAGGACTGGATCGCCGAGCACGAGATTGGCCACCCGGAGAAGGCGCCGGTCGCGCGCATCTGCGACCTGGTCTACTCGAAGCAGAGCTTCGGCAAGGTGCGCTGGGTGCTCGCCGCGCCGGAAGATTCGCCGTTCAAGACCCTCGCCGATCTCAACGGCAAGCGCATCGCCACCGAGCTGGTGCGGGTCACCAAGCACTACTTCACGTCGAAGGGCATGGCGGTCGACGTCGAGTTCTCGTGGGGCGCCACCGAGGTCAAGCCGCCGGTGCTCGCCGACGCCATCGTCGAAGCGACCGAAACCGGCTCGACGCTGCGCGCCAATCGGCTGCGCATCCTCGAGACCATCATGGAATCCAACACGCAGCTGATCGCCAATCAATCGGCGCTGTCGGATACGTGGAAGAAAACCAAGATCGAAAACGTCGCGCTGCTGCTCAAGGCCGCAATCGAGGCTCAGGGCCGGGTCGGGCTGATGTTGAACGCCAAGCGCGCGGACCTCGAGAAGCTGATCGGACTGCTGCCGGCGCTGCAGCGGCCGACGGTGTCGTCGCTGAGCGACCCGGACTGGGTCGCCATCAACACCATCCTCGAGGAGAAGACCGCGCGGGACCTGATTCCGCGCTTGAAGATGGCAGGCGGGCAGGGCATTGTCGAGTACCCGCTGAACAAGATCGTGGTCTAAAGGCAAACACGAAGGGCACGAAGGACACGAAGACTTCTTTTTACATGATCAGGATCGTCTCATCCAGTAGCCGCGTGGCCATCAAGAGGCTGCTTTCGCCCGATCGCATTCGCGACCGCGCGACCGAATCGCGCGCGCAGGAGATCGTCACGCGCGTGCGACGCGGCGGTGACGTGGCGCTGAAGCGCTACGCCCGCGACTTCGACGGGCTGAGCGGATCGATCGAAGTGCCGCAACGCGCGTGGGACACCGAGGCGCGGACGCTGCCTCGCGACGTCCGAGCCGCGATCGTGAGGGCGGCGCGCCATATCCGATCGGTCGCGAGGAAGCAGGTTCCGAAAGGCTGGCGGCACACGGTGGCGCCGGGTATCACGGTCGAGCAGCGGGTCACACCGCTGGCGCGGGTCGGCTGCTACGTTCCGGCGGGCCGCTATCCACTGCCGTCTTCGCTGTTGATGACCGCGATTCCGGCGCGCGCCGCCGGCGTCGAGGAGGTGATCGTCTGCTGCCCCCGCCCTGACGCGGCGGTGTTTGCTGCGGCGATCGAGGCCGGCGCCGATCGGCTGTTCAGGATTGGCGGCGCCCACGCCATCGCGGCGATGGCCTACGGCACGCGCACGGTGCCGCGCGTCGACAAGATCGTCGGGCCAGGCAATCGCTGGGTCTCTGCGGCGAAGTCTCTGATCTCTTCCGATTGCGGCATCGACTTCTACGCCGGCCCGACCGAAATCCTGATCGTGACCGCGTCGGGATCGCCGTCGTGGATCGCCGCCGATCTGCTGGCGCAGGCGGAGCACGATCCGGACGCGCGCGCGGTCCTGATCACGCCGAGCCGGCGACTCGCGGAGCGGGTCGCAACAGAAATCGCTCGGCAGATGCCGTCGAACGGGCCGGCGCGCCAATCGATCGCGCGTCACGGCGGCATCATCGTCTGTCCTCACATCAACGACGCGATCGCGCTCACCAACGACGCCGCCGCTGAACACGTCGTCGCCGGTAGCGAATCGATCGCGCGCCAGGTGATCAATGCCGGCGCGGTGTTCGTCGGCGACTGGACCGCGCAGGTCGCCGGCGATTACGCGATCGGCTCGAATCACGTCCTCCCCACTGCCGGCGCCGCCCGTTACCGCGGTGGGCTCAACGCCGCTGATTTCGTGAAGTTGATTTCCGTTCAACGGCTGACGCGTCGCGGCCTGAACGCGATTGGCAACACCGTGACGACCCTGGCGAGAGCCGAGGGCCTCGAACAACACGCTCGCTCAATTGAAGTCCGGTTCCCGGCTCCCGGTTCCCGGATCCCGACAGGTTCACTATGACGACGATTCAAGGCGTGCCGGATCTCGGTCCTGGCCTGCGACTCCATCTCAACGAGAACACCGGCGGATGCTCGGCGAAGGTCGTCGCGGCGGTTCGAGCGTTCGACGGTCCTGCCCTCGCGACCTATCCCGACTTTCGCGACGCGATCCTCGAGACCGCCGCGTTTCTCGGCGTCGATCCCGATCGCATCGTGCTGACGAACGGGTTGGATGAAGGCATCCTGCTGGTCTCGATTGCCTACCTGGCGAACCACACGCCAGGCACAGCGGAGGTCCTCGTGGCGCAGCCGGCGTTCGAGCCGTACCTCCACGGTGCGCAGTCGCTGGGGGCGCGCGTCGTGGCGGTGACGCCCGGAAAGGATTTTGCGTTTCCGCTCGACGCCATGCTGCGCGCCATCACACCCAACACGCGCATCGTCTACGTCAACAACCCGAACAACCCCAGCGGCCAGCCAGTCGCGAAGGATGCGATCCACGCGATTGCGAAAGCCGCCGCGCACGCGCTCGTCTTCGTCGACGAGGCGTATCACGATTTTCTCGGCGACAACTTCCTCGCCGAGGCCGCGAGTTATCCCAACGTGCTGATCGGCCGCACCTTCTCGAAGGCGTTCGGTCTTGCCGGCATGCGTGTCGGCGTGATGATCGCGTCGCCGGCAGTTTTGGAACCGATTCGGAAGGCGATGCCGCTCTTCAACCTGAACGTCGTCGCGGTCGCGGCGCTGCGCGCCGCCATCGGCGATCCGTCGTTCCGGACGTGGTACATCGCGCAGGCCAACGAATCAAAGGCGCTGGTGTATGCGGCCTGCGAGCGCGCCGGTCTCAACTATTGGAAGAGCGCCGCCAACTTCGTCCTGATCGACGGCGGCTCGCGCGCGCGCCAGATCATCGACGGGATGATCGCCAGAGGCGTGTTCGTCCGCGATCGCACAAAGGACCCGGCGACGCCGACCTGCTTCCGGATCACCACGGGCGTGATCGAGCACACCAAGAAGGCGGCCGATACATTGGAGGCGTTGTGCGACGAGCTGTAATCGACCGCCGCACGGCGGAAACGCAGATCAAGGTGACGCTGTCGCTCGACGGCAAGGGCCGGTTCGAGAACCGTACCGGCATCCGTTTTCTCGATCACATGCTCGATCTCGTCGCTCGCCACGGTGGCTTCGACCTCAAGGTGAAGGCGGCCGGCGATCTGGACGTCGATCAGCACCACACCGTCGAGGACGTCGGCATTGCGCTCGGCGAGGCGGTGCTGGCGGCGGTCGGCAACAAGCGCGGCATCAATCGCGCCGGTTACTTCGTGATGCCGATGGACGAGACGCTCGCCGTCGCCGCGATTGATCTCAGCGGGCGGCCACACGCCGTCATCGACACCAAGGTGACCGTGCGCATCGTCGGCGATCTGCAAACCGAGCTGGTCGATGATTTCTTCGACGGCTTCGCGATGGCGGCCCGCGCCAACGTCCACCTCAAGGTGATGTACGGACGCTCGAACCATCACAAGATCGAAGCGTGCTTCAAGGCATTCGCGCGCGCGCTGCGCGCCGCCTGCTCGAAAGACAAGCGCCTCGCGAAGATGCTGCCGAGCACCAAGGGCCTGTTGTGATCGCACTCGTCGATTACGGCGCCGGCAACCTCACGTCGGTTCGAAAGGCCCTCACCGCCGTCGGCGCGAGCGTCTGGACGCCCACGGTCGCCGGCGAGCTCGGCCGCGCGCACGGCATCATCGTTCCGGGTGTCGGCCACTTCGATTCCACGAAGTCGCTCAGCGAGGAATGGCGCACTGCCATCAAGACGATGGTCGATGACGGCGTTCCGTTGCTAGGGATCTGCGTCGGCCTGCAGTGGTTGTTCGAAGGCAGTGAAGAAGCCCCGGACGCGGAAGGTTTCTCTCTCTTCAAAGGGAGGTGTTTCAACCTGGCGGACCCAAGACCCAAGACCCAGGACCCAAGACCCTTGAAGGTGCCCCATGTTGGCTGGAATTCACTCGCCATCAACCGGCCCTCACGCTTGATGGCCGGCGTCGAATCCGGATCGCAGGTGTATTTCACGCACTCCTATGCCGCGCCGGTCGTCGACGACACGGCGGCGATTTGTGATTACGGTGTCCCCTTCAGCGCGGCCGTCGAGCGGAAGAACGTCTCGGCCGTGCAGTTTCATCCTGAGAAATCGGGAGAGACAGGGTTGAGAATTCTCAGTAACTGGCTCCATGCTGTCTAAGCGGATCATCGCCTGTCTCGACGTCCGCGACGGCAAGGTCGTCAAGGGCGTCAACTTCGAGGGCCTGCGCGACGCCGGCGATCCGGCGGCGCTGGCGCGGCGCTACAACGTCGAGGGCATCGACGAGGTCGTGATCCTCGACGTCACCGCGACGATCGAGAGCCGCCAGGCGCGCGCGCATACCATCGCGGCGGTGGCGTCGGAGATTTTCCTGCCGCTCACCGTCGGCGGCGGCATTCGCACCGAAGACGATGCCGCGGCGGCGATCGAAGCCGGCGCCGACAAGGTGAGCCTGAACACGGCGGCGCTGTCGAATCCCGATCTCATCACGACGCTCGCGAAGCGTTTCGGCAGCCAGGCCGTGATCGTCGCGATTGATGCAAAGCGCGTAGAGGCGGGACTTCAGTCCCGCCTGCGGTATGAGGTGTTTACCCGCAGCGGCACTCAATCGGCACGGCGCGACGCCGTCGAATGGGCGCGCGAAGCGACCGGGCGCGGCGCCGGCGAGATCCTCCTGACCTCGATCGATCGCGATGGCACGAAGGCCGGGTTCGATTGCGAGCTGACTGCGGCTGTTTCCGATGCCGTCAACATCCCGGTGATCGCCTCCGGCGGCGCCGGCACGTTCGAACATTTCGCCGACGTGTTCGGCCCCGGACACGCCGACGCCGCACTCGCGGCGTCGATCTTTCATTTCAACGAAACGAGCGTCCGCGAGTTGAAAATGTTTCTTGCGGCCAAGTCAATTCCTGTTCGACTGTGACGGACGGGCCACGGAATCACGGAAGCACTGAACTTTAATAAAATGTTTCCGTGTTTCCGTGCTTCCGTGGCTCGTACGTGATCTCATGCTGATTCCATCAATTGATCTCCAGGGCGGCCGCGTCGTTCAACTCGTGCAGGGCGACAAGCTCGCCATCGCATCCGATGATCTCGATGGCTGGGTCGCGAAGTTTTCGAAGTTTCCCAAAGTTCAGCTGATCGATCTCGATGCCGCGATGTCGCGCGGCAACAACGACGAGCTGGTCAGGCAGATCGCGGCGAAACTGCCCTGCCGCGTTGGCGGCGGCGTCCGCAGCGTGCGGCGCGCCGAGGAATTGATCGCTGCCGGCGCACAGGCGGTGATTGCCGGATCGGCGCTGTTCCGGCGATCGCCTGACGCCGACCTGTCGCAGATGATCGATCACGACTTCGCGCGCGCGCTGGCCCAGACGGTCGGCATGGACCGCCTGATCGCCGCGGTCGACTCACGGGCCGGCCGCGTCTGCATCCATGGCTGGAAGACCGTGCTGCCGCTGACGGCGGTGCAGGCGGTGCAGCTCCTCGAGGGCTACTGCGAGGAGTTCCTCTACACCCACGTCGACAAGGAAGGCCTGATGCAGGGCACCGACATGGCCGCGATCAAGGCCGTAGCAAACGCGACGGAGCGCAAGCTGACCGCCGCCGGCGGCATCACCACGCGCGAGGAGATCGATGCCCTCCACGCCCTCGGCATCGACGCCGTCGTCGGCATGGCGATCTACACGGGAGCGTTGGCACTCGACTAAGGCGTCGACTTCCGCCACATGCCGGCCGCGACGAGCATCCACGCCAGCATCAGGCACGAAAACGACACGTAGAGAGGCACCAGCGATTCCGCGGAGGAGATGGCGAGGATGCGACCGTCCCGCGACGGTTCGAGCCACAACCCGCGGAGCGTGTTGATCGCTCCGAGGCTTGCGCCGTTGAGGCCGGCGAAGATGCCGGCCAGCGACAGCGGCCGCATCATCGCCAGGCGGTGCTCCGACGGCCGGAACAAGTAGGCGGCGGCGGCGATCAACGGCAGGAAGCTGACCAGGATGCTGAAAAGCGCCGCCAGGCCCATCTGCTTGAACATCTGAAAGAGTTCCATCGCGTTTTCACACTCCCGATCGGATATAACGCCCACCGGGGAGATCCGTGACCCGCCTCCGCCAAAGGCTACGGCGCGGCAGGCTCGGGTCACGATTGGCTGTCCCGAGCGTTATGACGGATATGGATCGGGAGTTTGAGCTCGACCTCGTGACGCGGATCCGTTCCGGCGATGCCGGCGCGTTCGACGCCGTCCACGCCGAGTACAACGGCCGCCTGTTCAACTTCCTCGCGCGACTGTCGCGCCGTCGCGACATCGCGGAAGATCTGCTCGACGAAACCTGGCTGCGCTTCGTCGATCGCGCGCACCGGCTCAAGCCCGACACGCGGCTCGGCCCCTTCCTCTTCACCGTGGCGCGCAATCTCTACATCAGCTACTGCCGTTCACGACTGCTCGAAGACTCGCAGACGGCGGACGCGATCGGCTTGTGGCCGCTCGGCACGCCCCGGCCCTCGCCATTCGAATCGACCGTGGCCAACGAGACCGGCCGCCGAATCGAGGAGGCGCTCGCGGCGCTGCCCGCCGCGCATCGGGAAGCGCTGCTCCTTGTCGCAGTGGAAGGCATGAAGCCCGCGGAGGCCGCAGCGGTGTGCGGAATCACGCCCGAGGCGATGCGACAGCGGATCAGCCGCGCCCGCGCGGCGATCGCCAGGCACCTGGACGACACCGATGACACCGTGCTGGTGACCTTCAAGGCGGTGACGACATGAGCGAAACCCTGCTGACCCTGACGCCCGATCCCGCTCGCGGCGCAAAAACGCTGGCGCGATGCCACGGCAAGCTGGCCGTCCGCCGCCGCCGCTCTGAAGCGCGCAATCGACGGTCATATCGCCGGATCCTGACGACGGAGCGCCTGCTGCTAACGGGCCTGTGCGTGGTCTATCTGATCTCGATGGCCGGCAACATCCTGCGCGGCGTCGGCGCTCCCTGATCGTCACGGGAGTGCTAGCATCTGCGGCCAGAGGACTTTCCCCATGGTCTCAGTGTTGTCGTTGCTGATCCCGATCGCGCTCTCCGCGGTGCTCGTGTTCATCGCCAGCTCCATCATCCACATGGCGACGTCGTGGCATAAGAACGACCTCAAGAAATTCCCCAACGAGGACGCCGTGATGAGCGCGCTGCGTCCGCTCAACCTGCAAGTCGGCGAGTACGGGATGCCGAAAGCCGACTCGATGAAAGAGATGCAATCACCGGAGTTTCAGGCCAGGTTCAAGGCGGGCCCGGTCGCCTTCATCACCGTGCGCCCCGGTGAAATGGCGATGGGCGCGCTGCTCGTCCAGTGGTTCATCTATTCGCTGTTCGTCTCCGTGATCGCCGGCTACATCGCCGGAGTGGCCTTCGGTCCCGGCACCGAATACCTGCGCATCTTCCAGGTCGCCGGTTGCGTCGCCTTTGTCTGTTACTCGATGGGCGCGCCGATTCAATCAATCTGGTGGGGCCAGTCGTGGGGCCGGACATTCCGCAACATGCTCGATGGCCTCCTTTACGGCCTGCTGACCGGCGGCGCGTTCGGCTGGCTGTGGCCGCGATAGACTAAAGCCATGCGTTATGCGCTTGCGCTCGTCCTGGCTCTGGCCACCGGCCTGTCCGGACAGGAGATGATGCCCGGCACGGCACGTCCGCTGATCAAGGATCTGCCGCCGATCACCAGCGGATTCATCTGCCCGATGCATCCGAACGAAGTGAAGGCGGCGCCGGGGACGTGCAGCATCTGCGGCATGACGCTGGTGGCCGGCGATCCGATGGCGACGGCCGACTACTCGCTGGCGATCACGACCGAGCCGCGCGCCGTCAAGGCGGGACAGAAGACCAGGTTCAAGATTGCGGTTCGCCATCCGCTGACCGGCGAACCGGTGACGCAGTTCGCCGAAGTGCACGATCGCCTGTTCCACTTTTTTATTGTCAGCCGCGACATGACCCAGTTCTTCCACGAGCACCCGGTGCTGGAGAAGGACGGCTCGTTCACGATCGAGCACGTGCTGCCGGCGGCGGGCCTCTACATGCTGTTCAGCGATTTCATGCCCGTCGGCGGCGGCCCGCAGATGATCGCGACGCCGCTGACGACCGCCGGCTTCGACGGCGACATCGCGGCGTCGTCGCCGAACCTGAAGCCGGAGTCGTCACTGGTCAAGACCGTCAACGGCGTCACGGTGACGCTCAACATCGATGCGACGAAAGTGATCGCTGGTGAAGAAGCCGACGTGCCGATCCATTTCGAAGACGCCAAGACGGGCGAGCCGGTGAAGGATCTGCAGCGCTACCTCGGTGCGTTCGGCCACGCGATGATGCTGAGCGAGGACATGACCGAGCACGTGCACGCACACCCGGAACAGATGCTCGAAGGCACGGCCATCACCGACGGTGGCGGCCCCGACCTCGTCTTCCACGCGCTCTTCCCCAAGCCGGGCCCGTACCGGATCTGGTTCCAGTTCCAGCGCAACAACGTGTTGTCGACGGTACCGTTTACGGTGCGAGTGTTGCGCTCGGGCGAGCAGCCTGCCTCGCCGTAGCGCTTTCGCGCAGGCGGGGCAGCGCAGTAATCGAGAGCGACGGCTTCGCGGCGATCGCCGCGGCGGTCTTGTTGTCGTAGTACGCCGTCATCACCAGCCGCGTTCCCGCGGGCAGCGTCATCGGTTCCTTCATGATGTAAGGCGTGGGCCACTCGGCGCGGAAGGTGTTCACCCACAGCATCGGCTCGACGCTGCCATCGGGGCGGATCGCGGTCACCTCGATCGATCGCGCGCCCGGACCCAGCCGCGGCCACATCGCGGCAATCGTCGTCGCGTTCTTGAGCACCGATTCGCCGCGGAAGCGGTCGCCGATCGTGCCCGCCGCCACGCTCAGCGGAGGCGCCGCGATCTCGATCGCCGCAGCGGTTTGCGCGGGTGCCTTCTCGAGGAAATAGAAGCCAAGCTCGCCGGCGCCCGACGCTTCGTCCATCCCGCCGCGGTAGCCGATTTCGACGGTGAGCTTCGCGCCCGCCGGCAGCGGCACGCCCGAACCCGCGGGCATCGCGCTGACCTGGCTCGACGGCGTCCACGTGCCAAGCCAGCGGCCATTGCGCGCATCGTAGACGGCGGCGTAGCGGATCGCGCGTCGATCGGACGGATTGAGCTGCAGCGCCCGCAACCACCGCGCCTGCTTCAGGCCGGTGCTGACATCGAACCGCTCGACGCGGAACGGCGAATCGGCGGCGATCTTCAGATCGGCGGCGACGTTGATCACCGCATCCGGCGGACCCTGCTCCCACCCGTTCAATGGCGGGATGAACACGGGCGCCTTGTCTTCGTCGACCAGCAACACGCCGCTCGGCGCGCCGCCGTCGGTCCACGACAGGATCAGGCTGATCTCGCGGCCCGTCAGGCTCATGTCGTTGGCGAAATGTCCGTAGCCGCCGGCCGCGCCCCAGGGCGGCATGCGCCGCTCGAGAATCTCTTCCTTGATGGCGACCGCCCACGGCCTCGCCTCGCGATACGTGGTCAGCGGCACCGACACGTTGCCGTCGGTGTGGCACTGGAAACATTTCTTCTGGAAGATCTGCGCGATCTCGCGGTTGAAGACGATCTTGGTCGTGATGGGAACGTGACGCGCAACGACCGGCTCAGGACGCACCAGTTGATAACCGGCGAAAATGGCGCCGGCGACAAGTAGTCCCGCGATTGAAAGCCTGCTCGTCATGCTGTGTGTCCTGATGGCCCGTTCGCCTGATGGCCTGATGGCCTGATGGCCTGATTATAGGCTCGCGGCAATGGCGGGCAAGATGGTCTCCGCCGGACCCCGCAGGACCAGATCCACGCCGCCCGTGACCGGCGTCGCCTCAGGATTGATCTCGACGGTAAACGCGCCGTGCTGCTTCGCCGCGGTGATGAACCCGGCGGCGGGATAGACCACCGCGGACGTGCCGACGGTGATGAACACGTCGCACTCGGCCGCCTGGGACGCCTTCCTGATTACGGTCGGATCGAGCGTTTCGCCGAACCAGACCACGCCGGGACGAATCGGCCCGCGGCAATGCGGGCAGCGCGGCGGGATTTGGGTAAACGAGAGTGTCTCGTCGCGCCACGACTTCGGCGCCCTCTCGCAGTTCTGCCAGCAGCTGACCTCCCAGATCGATCCGTGCAGGCAGATCGTATGCTCACTGCCGGCGCGTTCGTGCAGGCCGTCGACGTTTTGGGTGATCAGATTGAAGTGTGGAAAACGAAGACTCCATTCGGCCAGCACCTGATGCGCGGCGTTGGGCTCGCACGAGGCGATG
>JAYWEJ010000137.1:0-4419 GCA_043779345.1 Acidimicrobiia bacterium
CTCGCCGCGTATCTCGCGAAGATTCCGAACGCGCCCGTGAAGTCGCTCGGCGAGATTCTCGATCGCGGCTTGAATCACGCGGAGCTCGACGCCACGTTCCGCCTGCGCAACCAGCCGGAGAAGCGTGAGACTGAGCATTATCGGCAGGCGATGATCAAGCGGCGCGCGCTGCGCGCGGCGGTGCTCGCGACCCTCGAGGAGCTGCGGGTCGACGCGCTCGCCTATCCGACGCTGCGGCGGAAGCCGGCGCTGATCGGCGAAGCGCAAGGCGGCACCACGTGCCAGTTGAGCGCGACCACCGGGCTGCCCGCGATCGCGATGCCCGCGGGGTTCAGTAACGACGGCTTACCGATCGCACTCGAGCTGCTCGGCGGCGCCTGGGAAGAAGCGAAGCTCTTGAAGTACGCGTATGCGTGGGAGCAAGCGGCCAAGCCTCGCCGGCCGCCGTTCAGTACGCCGCCACTGGTGAAAGGAGCGGCGCCCGTTCCAACGGCCACGGACCTCGTGATTGGTTCTGCGACGGTGAAGTTGAACTACGACATGACGACGGGCGCGCTTCGCTACGAAGCCGCGGCGCCGAAGGTGCCGGCGGCCGATCGGGTCATGGCGCTAACGATCCAGCGCGGCGACGGCGACACACCCGGACCGATCGTCGCGCAGCTGCTGGCCCCGAACCAGATCACCGGCAGCGGCACGCTGACGATGCGCGGCCGCAACCGCGAGGATCTGGTCGGCGGCAGGCTCTACGTGCACTTCTATACGAAGGCGTCGCCGTTAGGAGCGGGGCGAGAAAAGATCGTCTTGCGTTAGCGCACGTACTTCGACATCCAATCGAAATTACGCTGCATGACGGCGCGCTCCTGCTGCGGCTCGTAAAAGACGTGGCCACCCCGGGGATAGATGTCCATCTCCGCGGTCTTGCCGAGCACTTGCAGGCGGCGGAAGAATTTCTGCGCGGTCGCCAGCGGCACGCGCGGATCGCGATCGCCGTGCGAGATCAGGATCGGCGTCGTCACCTTCGCGGCGTGCGTAATCGGCGAGCTGCGCGCGTAGCCTTCGGGGTTCTCCCACGGCAGCTTGTAGTATTCCGCCATCAGATCGCCGCCATCGGTCAGGTAATAGAGGTCGTTCAAATCCGCGATGCTCGCGCCGGCGGTCGCGGCCTTGAAGCGCGACGTCTGGGTGACGATCCAGTTCGTCATGTAGCCGCCGTACGAGGCGCCCATCACGCCGAGGCGATTCTCGTCGGCGACGCCGCGCGCGATCAGGTGATCGACACCGGCCATGATGTCCTGGTAGTCGGGTCCGCCCCAGTCGTTGATGATCATGCGGTGCCCGGCTTCGCCGTAGCCGGAGCCGCCGCGCGGCATCGGGAACAGCACCGCGAAGCCCGCGCTCGCGAATGCTTCGGTGGGATACGGATCGATTTGACCTGGCACGTGCATGAACTGCGGGAAAATGCCGAGCGTCACGCCGCCGATCGGCCCACCGTGGCAATACACCAGCAGCGGCAGAGCCTGCCTCGCCGACCCGTCCGCCGTAGCGCGAAGCGCGAAGGTGGAAGCCTGCGGCGAAGGCGGGACTTCATAACCCGGCGGCGTCAGTAGCAGGCCCCAGATTTCCATTCCGTCGAACGACTTCCAGGAGATCGGCTTCAACTCGCCGAGCGCGAGCTGCTTGAGCTCCGGGTTGACGCTGGTCAGACGCTGCGTCTTCCTGGTCGCGACATCCATCACGACGACATCACCCATGTCGCGCGCGCCGACTTCGCGATAGGCAAGCGTGCGGCCGTCGCGGCTCAGGCTCATCGAATACTGCAGCGCGGCGCGATCGTCACCGAGACGCTCGGCCTTGCCGTCGCTGAGCGACACCAGCACCGCCGGCATTTCGAACATGCCCGCGCCCGTCGCGAACGTGCCTTCATTCATCGTCACGATGACGGCATCGCTCGCCGGCGCCCACAGGATCTCGGCGATCCACGCGCCGTTCATCGGATACGCGCGAATGCTGGAGTTGCGGCCTGATGCGTCGGCGACTGCGAGCCCGCGTGGCGCAATGATGCCGGTGCGCTCGCTGGTCGAGACGAAGGAGATCTTCCTGCCGTCGGGCGAGAACTGCGGCGACACGTTCATGCCTGGGCGATCGATGATCGGCCGCACGGGACCGCCCTCGGCCGCGACCGCAAAGATTTTTGTCTGATAGGGCGCGAGGAATCCCACCACCGGCGCCCACGAGTACGCGAGCTCCCTGCTATCCGGCGACCACGAGAAGCTGTCGACGTATTGATCGGGCGGAGTGATCGCTCGCGCGGGGCCTGACGGGTTGAGCGGCTGCAGCCACAGGCGCGTCGCCGGCGGATTCGCGCCGACCTTGTTCGCCACCGGTGGCGTTGACGGACCAGCGTCGCGCGTCAGATAGGCGACGTACTTCCCGTCGGGCGACCATTCGTACCCGCTGACGCCGAGCGGGGCCGATGTGACGATCTGTGCGCCGCTGTTATCGGGCTTGATGCTGAGGACTTGCGGGCCGGTCTTCTCCGCTACCAGTACCGAGATGCTGCCGTCGGGCCGCCAACGCAGGCGCGGCGCCGGCAGTGCGGGCACAAAGATTCGGTGATTCTCAGCGAGCCGCGTCGGCGTTCCGCCCGAGGACGGAATCACGAACAGCGAGACTTCGTGCGCATTGCGGGGAACGGAGGGCGTCGAGACCGTGTAGACGACCCGGTCTCCGGCGGGCGAGATCTCGACGTCGTTGATGGTGCGCAGCGCCATCAGGTCGTCGATGGTGACCTTGCGGGGTGACTGCGCGTCAGTCGAGATCGATGCGAGCACGAACAATCCGGCTAAAGCCGGATGCCACAGGTGATGGCGCATGCTACCTCGTTGTTCGGTATACGCTTGCGCCGCTTAGATTAGAGGGACGGGGCGAGCCCGGATTCGCGAGCGACAGGCGCATTTCATTCGAGACGATGTCGTAGAGGCCGAGTCGCACCGAGGTCGGCGCCGTCAGTGCCATCAGCGGGTAGGGTCGCGCCGTGACATTGATCGCCACGGCTCCCGTCTCGATCACGGTGCCGGATTCCGCGAGCAGCGCATATTCGTACTCGGCGGCTTGGGCGCGGCGCCTGGTGAAGCGAATGCCCGCCGGACCATCGCCGCCGGCTCGCATCCAGGTGCGCGATGCGGGGAACGTCAGGTCGCGCGGGTTGGTCACGAACGGCTCGACCAGCTCGTGCCCATACGCGGCGAGCGACCACAAGCTGTCGAACAACGACTTCGCGGACGCGGTCAGGAACGGCTCAGGGCTGACCGCATTGGGATTCGGAATCTGCCGGTAGTGCTCGAAGTCGTCCAACTGAAAATGCGTCATCGCGTAACTGATCGTCGCGGTGCCGATGGTTGCGGTGATCGTTCCAGCGGTTCCAATCGCCTGGCCGGCGCGAATCTGCGCCTCCGCAACGATGTCCGCGTTGACGTTCGCGAGATTGGTGTAGACCGTGCGGTAGTGGTGCGTGCCGACGATGTGTTCGAGCTGCACCGTGAAACGGCCGGGCGTAAACGGATCGGGGAAGACGTTCTGCACGGTGCCGGCCGCGGCGGCGCGCACGATGCCGCCGATGCGGTATTCGATGTCCCATCCGGGGTGACCATCCTCGCCATGGTCGGCGCCGTGATACCCGTACGGCCCAATCCCAAACGCCGTGTTCGCCGAATCGCCAGGCTCGATCGGCATCGCGACCGCCAACACGCCCGGCACAGTGGTCGGCAGCGGCGGCGCCACCGGGGGCGGTGACGGCGCGGCAATAGCTGTCGGCGCCAGCGGCGACTTTTCGTCAGTGCAGGCGATGGTCAGCATCGCCATTCCCGCCAGAAACCACGCTTTCCGCATTGCCGGATATCGTACTCGGAATTAGGCGTTCGATAACTTCGACAGCTCGGAAGCTCGGCCGCCGGCCAGGACGGCGATGAGCCGAAACGGAGGACGCGGAGCCGGCGCCCATGTGAAGCGCCCATCGCTGTCGGTCCGCGTGGTGCCGCTGAGCCCCGCAATCGATATCGTCGCTCCCGCGATCGGACTACCCGATCGCTCATCCACCAGGCGGCCATCGAACCGACCGTTTGGCTGCGCATTCGCAATCGAGGCGCCCACCACGAGTAGCGCCGTACAGCAGAGACGTCGCATCTTCATCGACACACCTTAGCGCGACGTGCTGACTACTACCACTGGTAGTACGTGCCGCGGCAAAGCAAACAACGCGTCCGACCATTGGTCGCTGGCTTCACATAGGAGCAACTGGCAGCACGAACACCAGAGAGAATGACCAAGGACTAGCGTCGTTAAGATAGCGCGCAGCGCCGATGGAATCGCCGGCTTTGGGCAGCCCCGTTGCGACGTAGTCAAGCGACCCCTCGAGCTCCA
>JAYWEJ010000138.1:0-24130 GCA_043779345.1 Acidimicrobiia bacterium
ACCGTGCCTTTCCACGCCTTCAGCTGCTCGGGGGTCCTGAATCCGACGTCGTCATTCAGCAACAGCACGACCGGCACGCCGATCTTGATCTGCGCGAGCTGGCGCGCGCTCGACTGCCCGAAGGTCTGCAGGATCACCGGCGTCTTCGGGTCGGCCTTCGGCCCGCGCAGCCCGTGCTTGTCGAGCGCGGCGGCGACCAGCTCCTCGAACTTGATGTCGCGGCCGGCGTAGATCTCGGGCGTCTTGAGCTCGGGAAAAATCCCGGCCCGGCCGCGGATCAGCGCGATCGCTTCGTCGAACGTCGGCACGGTTTCGCGCGAGAACTTCCGGTCGAACCACGAACCGGCGTCGAGCGTCTTGATTTCGGCGAGCGTGAAATCGTTGGCGAGCCATGCCTGGCGGGTCTTGCCCTCGATGGTCTGGGTGCTGACGCGATCGGGAAACAGCTGCTCGACGTTGGTGGTGCGCTCGAGGCTGGCGTCGTGCAGGCAGATCAGCACGCCGTCGCTGGTGACGGCGAGGTCCTGCTCGACGTAGTCGGCGCCCATCTCGATCGCGAGCTGGTAGGCCGCGAGCGTGTGCTCAGGCGCATAAGCCGAGGCGCCGCGGTGCGCGACGACCGTCTTCTTCGAGTATTGGGCCGAACCAGGCACGGCCGAAAGCATAAGGCCAATGGTCACGGCCAACCCTGTGAATCGGTGCAAATCGGTGGACATCGGTGGCTTAAGCCGCATGGGTTCCCTCTCGCGCAAACGCGCGGGCCGCGTCGATTCGTTCACGAATCGGTGGATGAGAATAAAACAACCACCGCACCATTGGCGATGGGTATTCTTCGGCCAGATTCTGCTGCGCCAGCCGCTTCATCGCGGTGACGAACGCATCAACATTCCGTGTCGTCGAGAGCGCATAACGGTCGGCGGCGCGCTCCTGGGCCCGCGACATGGCGTTGGCCAGCGGCAGCGCCAGGAACGACCAGACGCCGCCCGCCAGCAGCAGCACCGGCAGCCCGGCGGGGTCGGCAGTGCCGCGCAGCTCGAGCGGATCGGCAACCGCGCGGAGGAGCAGGCTGGCCACGAAGAATCCGCCGGTCATGATCGCGCTCTGCACCGCGATGCCGCGCCACAAATCGCGATGCACGTGATGCGCGAGCTCGTGCGCGAGGATCACTTCAATTTCATCTTCTGAAAAATCCGCCAGGAGCGTGTCCGACAGCAGGATGCGGCGCGTGCGGCCCATGCCGGCGAGCGCGGCGTTCGCTTTCTTGGTGTGGCCGCTCAGGACCCATTCGAACACGCCGACGACATCGGTGCGGGCGCGCGTGGCGAGCGCCATCAGCCGATCGGCGAGCGCGGGACGATCGATCGGCTTGAACGTGTAAAAGATCGGCAGCAGCACCACCGGCGCAATGCGGGCCAGGCCGATCGTCGCGAGCGCGAACACCGCCGCCGAGATCCACCACCAGTGGCCCGGCCACTCGCGCAGCGCGACATAGATGACCGACGTCCCGGCGACGGCCAGCACCAGGCCGAGTGCCACGCCCTTGGCCTGATCGATCAGCCAATGCCCCGCCGACTGTGTCGAGAGTCCGTAGCGATGCTCGAGGAGATGGCCCTGGTAGAACGCGAACGGGAGCTCGACGATCTGCAGGATGATCATCAGCATGATCGTCAGCAGGGCCACGGTGATGCCCTCTTCAATGCCCCAGGGCACCCACTGCGCAATCGCCGCCGCCAGCTCGCGCAACCGGTGGGCGCCGCCCAGCAGCGACAGTCCCAAAAGCAAAACGCCGGCAACTGCCATCCCCAGGAGGTCGGCGCGCCGGCGCAAGCGATGGTAGCGGGCGGATTTGTCTTCGTTCACGTCAGGGCCAAAACGGTTACAAAGGTTACAACCGTTATAACGGTTATACCGGTTATAACCCTTATAACCCTAGTTTTCGATCACACCGGCATCGTCGTAGCCGCCCAGTGCCTGGAGGCGGCGCAAGTCGACAACGGCTTCGGCGCGGCTGAAGAACGGTCCCAGCACGATCTGTTGCACTTCCTGGCGACGGAGCCGGAACGGCCGCTGCATGGCGGGCAAGCCCGCTTGTGTGAGCTCGTCGACGAGCTGGTCGGCGCGTTCTGTGCTGGCGAACAACCCGACGGCCACGAGGTACTCGCCCGAGACGGCGGCGATGGCGCCAGGGGACGCGACAGCCGGCGGCGCTGCGGTCGCCGGCGCTTCAGGCGGCGCGGCTCCGAGCACCACCTTCGCGGGCGCCCCGGGCAGCGCCGGAGGCTCCACCGGCGCCAAGGTTCCCGGTAGGAACGAGGCCGCCACGAGTGTGAGGTTCACCGCCGCGAACACGCCAACCGCGATCGCGGCGCGCTTCGCCCACCTGCGCAAGAACCTCTGCACATAGGTCTCTGAGCGGTCCCTTGGCCACTCGATGGGCGCGTTGGGTGCCGGCGCCGGACGCCTCGCTGCAGTCTTCGGGGCCGTCTTCGGGGTGGAACGCCGCTGCGGCGCCGCGTCGGGGATCGCCGCGGGCAGCTTGGTCAGCGTGCGCGAGGGCGGCGCGAGATCCTGTGTCACCCACTGGTCGATCTGGGTCTCGAAATTTTCCTCGTCGCCGAGGGCCGGCTCCGTAGCGACGGGCTGAGCCACAGGTGCGGCAATCGGCGCAGGTGCGGCGGCGACAGCTGGCGGCGGCGCGGGCGTTTGCGCGAAGACGATTGAATCCCAGGTCGGCGACAGCGTGGCGGCGCCGACTTCGAGGAGCGCGGTCTCGAGAATCTCCCGGTTCACGCATTCGGCCTTCCGCTCGAAGGCGAGATGCAGGGCCCGATCGCAGACACGGTTGATCAGCCGCGCCACCCCGCCCGATCGCCGATGGAGATCGTCGACGATCTCCGGCGCGAACAGCAGCCGGTCACGGTGGCCACCGGCCACCTGCAAACGGTGCTGAACGTAGCCGGCGACGGCGTCGCGGCTCATCGGCGCGAGTCGATGGTAGCCGCAGACGCGCTGATCGACCTGCCGCATCTCGGGCCGCTTCAACTTGGCGTGGAGCTCGGGCTGCCCGACGAACACGATCTGCAGCCGGCCCTCGGCGCCGAAGGTGTCGAACAGAATGCGCGTCTCCTCGATCAACGGCAGCGACAGGTTCTGCGCCTCGTCGATGATCACGATGGCGAACGCGTCGGGCGCGAGCGCATCGAGGAACCCGGCGAGCATGTAGCCGAGCTCGGTGCGTGAGGCCTCCCGCACGCGGCCGGCGGTCAGCTCCTGAATCGACATCACGCCGAAGTCGATCAGCAGCATCTTCAGCAGATCTTCGCGCGAGGCAAACGGATCGGGCACCAACGAGCTGTAGGTCTTGCGGCCGAGGTCCCGGAGCACCGCTCGGCACAACGTGGTCTTGCCCGTGCCGATCTCACCCGTCAGGACTTGCAGGCCCTCGCGCCGGCGAATGCCGGCCAACAGGCCTTCCCGGGTCGCGCAATACGTCGGGCTGTCGTACACAAACCTGGGGTCGGCGTTGAGGCTGAACGGCTTCTCGTTCAGGCCAAAGAAAGGCTCATAGGTGAGGGTATCCGCCTCTGACTGAAACGACGCCAGCCCGCCACTAACCGGAGCCATCCCAACAAGACTCATTGACTTTTTAGAGTAATTAATAGACACGCAAGAATGTTCTACAGCAGGAAGAATGCCAGTAAATATAGTTAATTTACGTGCCTATTCTTGAAGTGCGGCTCTGCCGTGTCCCTAATTGGGACATCGGCAGACGCAATTGTCCGAGGTTTGGACTTGTTGGCGGTTAGGAGGTGGTGCTGCCGATGCGCGAGAGGCGAACACCGCCGTTGGTCGTGCTCATGTTCACCTTGGCGCCGCCGCCATTCATGGTGCCGTTCAGGCGCCGGCGGCGGTCGAAGTCGTTGCTCTGCTCTTCCTTGCTGATCTCGAGGCCCTCGACCTTGACGCCACCGTTCACACAGCGCGCGGCAATGGTCGCCTTGCTCTCGGACGGCATTGCCAGCTCGACGCCGCCGTTGACGGTTTCCATCTCGATGGAGTCGGTGCCGTCCAGTGGTGACGCCAGCTCGAACTCGATGCCGCCGTTCACGGCCGACGCTTCGATGAGGCTGGGGATGATGCCCACGCCCTTCACGCCACCGTTGGTGGTCCGGGCGTGAATTTCGTTGGCGAGACCGTTGAGGCGTACGCCGCCGTTAATCGTGCGAAGGTCAACGATGATGCCCTTGGGGACCTTGATGGTCCATTCGATCTGGTGGCCCGAGAACCCGCTGAGGCGCGGCGGCCGAGATTCGACCCGAACCGTTGACTCGCCGGCTTCCTCGCGGATTTCGAGCTTCGCGAGTAATTCCCTGGCCGCCTCGTCCGAGCGGCCCTTGGCAGTCCGGCGGCCTTCGACTACCAGGTCGGGGCCGTCCGTCTGCTCGGCGGTAATCCTGCCGTTGACGTTAATCAGCTCGAACCG
Organism: Acidimicrobiia bacterium; assembly: GCA_043779345.1. GTDB lineage: Bacteria > Acidobacteriota > Vicinamibacteria > Vicinamibacterales > UBA2999 > 12-FULL-67-14b. The sequence goes on from JAYWEJ010000138.1 coordinate 4,484, forward strand.
GCCCGTGGCCGGCAGCTTGTAGGTCCGGGACCAGGTGTCCTCGGCCTTTCCGCCCGAAATATCGAACGAAAAGTCGCCATCGGCGCTGGTTTTGATGTCGCAGCCGGCAACCGAGAGGCCAGCCGCCAGGGCGAACGCGAGGATGGAGAGTCTACGCATACAGGTTCCAGACGTTCCAGAGGTTCCAGGGGTTCCAAAGGTTGAGTTCCCGGTTCCAGGGTTCCGGGTTCCAAACCCTGCCCTTGGAACGTCTGGAACCTGTGGAACCCTTGGAACCGTCGAGAAGCTAATTGAGCTGAATGGAAATTAGCTTCGAGACCCCTGGTTCTTCCATCGTCACGCCGTAGAGACGGTCCGCGATCTCCATGGTCTTGCGGCTGTGCGTGATGATGATGAACTGGGTCTTGTCCATCATCGAGCGCAGCATTTCGATGAACCGGCCGATGTTCGCATCGTCGAGGGGCGCGTCGATTTCGTCGAGCAGGCAGAACGGGCTCGGCCGGTACCTGAACATGGCGAACATCAGCGCGATGGCGGTGAGCGCCTTCTCGCCGCCTGACAGCAGCATCACGCTCTGCAGCCGCTTGCCGGGCGGCTGCGCGACGATGTCGATGCCGCTTTCGAGCGGATCGGATTCGTCGAGCAGCATGATGCCGGCCTTGCCGCCGCCGAACAGCGTCGAAAACGTCTGCTGGAAGTTATCGTTGATGGCGCTGAAGGCTTCGCGGAATCGGGCGTGCGTGGTCTCGTCGATCTTCGCAATCGCCTGGTTGGTCTGCGCGATCGAGTCGACGAGATCCTTCTGCTGCGTCGACAGGAACAGGTGACGTTCTTCGAGTTCCTTGGACTGCTCGATCGCCATCATGTTGACCGGGCCCATGCGATCGATCTTCTCGCGCAGCTCCGCGATCGCCTCTTCCGCGGTCATGGAGGGCGGCTCGACACCTTCAACGGGCTGAGCAAGCTCTGTGTCCTCCGCAGGCAGCGACATCGCCTCGGTGCCCTCGAGGGATTCGAGCTCATCGGGGTCAACAGCTTCCGCAGCCCGAATGGCCTTGATGTCGGGCTGGACCTGGCCGGAGGCCTCCATTGCCGCGACTTCATCGCGAATCTCGTCGAGCGAGGCGTTGACGGCGTCAAGGGCCTGCTGCGAGAGGTGCGTCAGGTCCGACTCCGCGGTGGCGCGCTGCACGTCGACTTCCGCGGCCAGCGCGCGCAGCGCATCGACGGCGCGGCGGGCGTCGCGGATGACGTCTTCCTGCTTCTCCGCCGACTGCTTGATTTCGAGGGCGCGCTCGTCGGCGCGCAGCATGTCCTGCTTCAGGCCGTCGAGCCGCGCGACGTCCCCGTCCATCAGGCGCTGGCCGTCGACGATCGCCTGCAGCAGCCGCTCGCGCTGATCGCGCATCAAGGCGGCGTCACGAGTGCAGGAGTCGACGCGGCGCTCGAGATCGGCAGCGAGGTCTTCGAGCCGCGACACTTCGGCAATCGCCGCGGCGCTTCTCTCGACCAGGCCGGCGTGAGTGGCCCGCGCCTCGGCCGCCTTCCCGCTCAATCCTTCGGCGGTATCGCGGGCATCGCCAAGCCGGCGCTGCGTTTCGGCAAGCGTCAACTCCGATTCGGTCTTCTGCTCGTTGAGGCGCGTGATCGATTCGCGCGCTTCCGTTTGCCGCGCGTCAAGCCCGGCGATCTCTTCCTTGGCGCGATTGATCTCCGAGCCCACCAGATCGACGCGCTGCTGGAGTCGAGCGTCGTCGTCAGTGGCGCGCTCGGCCTGGCCCTGCACGCCAACGATTGATTTTTCCTGGCGGTGGATCTCGTCGGTCAGCCCGGCGATCGCGGCGGTCGCGTGCGCCATTGCCTGCTCGAAGCCGGCGGTGTCGTTGAGCAGTCGATCGAGCGCCGCCTTGGCGTCGTCAATCGTCTCGCGCAGTTCCTTGATCTCGCGCTTGGTCGCCAGGATCCCGCGCGACTCGGTCTTGTCGCCGCCCGTCACCACGTACTTGCCGCGGAAGACGTCGCCCTCGAGCGTCGCCACGGGAAAGGGAACCGTCGGCGCAATGCGTGACGCCGATTCGAACGAGTCGGCGATCAGCGCGCCGCCCATCACCGCCTGGATGGCGCTCGGGAACGGCCCGCCGATCTTGACCACCGACGACAACATCACCGAGCCGCTCGGCGCCGAGAACTCCTGCAGGCTGGCACCGCCGCTGTCGGGCGCCGAGCTCGAAGCCGCGAACATGGAGCGGAACGACGACACCATGCTGCCGCCTCTTTCCGTGCCCTCCGTAGACACGATCTGGAACTCCGTGCCGTCGGCAGGTTTCCCAACCACGAAACCGCAGCGGCCGGCGTCTTCCTGCCGGATCAACTTCAAGCCCGCCGAGACGTGCTCGAGCCGCTCGACCAGCACGTGCTGCAGCAGATCGCCGAGGCACGCCTCGACGGCGCGCTCATATTTCGGCTCGACTTCAATGAAGTCCGCCAGCGCGCCCATCTGCCCGACCCTGCCGTTGGCGTTGACGAGCACCATGCGCGCCGCGTCGGCGAAGCCGCCGCGATGCGTATCGATTTCCTCGAGCGAGTGCAGGCGCGCGGCCATGCCCGCGAGCTCCTGCTCGCGCGTCCGCACGTCACGCGATCGCCATTCGTGCTCGAGCCGCGCGCTGGCCAGCTCGGATTCGCGACCGGCGCGCGCGATGCGCGCCGATTCAAGGCCGTCTTGCGCGCGATGCAGCGCTTCGGCAGCCGCGACCCGCTGCGCGCGGGCCCGTTCCAGCTCCGTATTGATCTCGCGCGCTTCGAGATCGAGCCGCCCGTTCGTTTCAACCGCGCGCTCACGCTGCGCCGCGGCCGAATCATGGGCCGCCGTCAGCGCGGTAATCGTGTTGAGGATCGCGTAAACATCGGCGCGCGCCTTCTCGACGTCCTGCTCGAGCGCCTCGATCGCCATCCACGCGCGCGTATATTCCTCGGCTGCCGCTGCCGCCAGCGCCGCCGCCTCATCCCGCGCCGACGCCGCTGCCGACGCCGCCTGGCGGCGGCCGTCGAGCGCGACCCGTTCTGGCTCACGCCGCGCTTCGAGCTGCTCGCGCTCCGCGGCCAGCTCCTCGGCGCGCTTCTTCAGCATCTCGGCCTGCTGCGTGTCGAGCGCGATCTGCTGCTGTCGCCGGTTGATCTCGAGCTCGTGCGCGTGCACCGCTTCGCGCGCCTGCGTGGCGGCGTGGTCCGCGGTCGCCAGCTCGAGGCGGATCCGTCCCAATTCGTTTTCGACTTCGGCGAGACGCGCCGACGCAGCCGCTTCGTTGGTGCGCGCTTCGTTCAACCGCGCGCGCGCCGATTCGATCGCGTCCGACAGGCTGCGATAGCGGCGGGCGAAAAGGACCTTCTCCCACCGGCGCATCTCGTCGCGCAAGCGGGTGTAGCGCCGCGCCTTCGCCGCCTGGCGCTTCAGCGAGCCGCGCTGCTTGTCGATTTCGTAAACGATGTCTTCGAGGCGGGTGAGGTTCAGCTGCGCCGCTTCGAGCTTGAGCTCGGCGGAGCGCCGCCGCGCTTTGTACTTCGTGATCCCCGCGGCTTCCTCGATCAACTGCCGCCGATCGGTCGGCCGCGAGCTGAGGATCATCCCGATTTTGCCCTGCTCGATGATCGCGTACGCCTTGGCCCCAAGGCCCGTGTCCATCAGCAGCTCGTGAATGTCCTTGAGCCGGCACGTCTGCCCGTCGATCAGGTATTCGCTCTCGCCGGATCGGAACAACCGGCGCGTCACCTCGACCTCGCGCGTCACGCTCTCGATCAAGTCGATCGATTGTGGGTGATGACCATTACCGTTAGTCCCGGTTCCCGGCTCCCGGCTCCCGGCTCCCGGAATTTCCTCCCCGAGCTCCTTCAGGATGGAGGGCGGCAGGATGACGTTGCCGAAACGGAGACGCACTTCCGCGGCGCCGGTGGGCTTGCGCGCGTCGGAGCCGCTGAAGATGACGTCTTCCATCTTGTCGCCGCGCAGGCTCTTGGCGCTTTGCTCGCCAAGCACCCACGTGAGCGCGTCGGCCACGTTGCTCTTGCCGCAGCCATTGGGTCCGACAATGGCGGTGACGCCACGGTCGAATGCCAGCTCGGATCGATCCGAGAAGGACTTAAAGCCGGAGATTTCTATACGTTCGAGATGCATTAAGAAGGGTTGTGGAGGAAACGCCCGTCAGTCTAACAAGCCCTGCCGGTTGTAGCAAGACAGAAGAGAGCCCCAATATTTAGGGGGCTTGCCCGGGATCAGGCGGGTCTAAAGACCCGCCTCTACGCTAGGGCTTGGCCGTCGTCTTCTTCAGCGACAGTAGCGCTTCGGCGTCCTGGAACTTCGAGATCGCGAACCTCGCCTGCGGGTCGACGGTGATGAGGTGCTGCTTCGCGGTCGCGATGTCGAACACCGCTTCGTCGATGGCGTAGCGAATCATGGCGCGGATGAACTCGACGTCCTTGGTCCACGCGTCGTCCTCGATCTTCATGTTCTTCGACGCCACGAACTTCTTGAAGTCGGCCACCATCGCGTCGTCCACCGCGAAGTTCTTCTTCACCACGCGGCGTGACGGGCCGGAGTGGCCGATGCGCGCATCGCCGTCGGCGCTGAACTGCTCGGCATACGAGAGGAAAAAGCCGCGGCCGTGCAGGGCGCGGCCGAAGCGCGTCGGGTTGAAGCCTTCGACCGGGCCATCGAAGCGGAGATCCGGCTCGATGCCGCCGCCTGAATACACCTTGCGGCCCGACGTCGTGTACTTCAATTGATCCGCCGACTTCTCGCGCTCTTTCTGATCCTTCAGCGTGTAGGTCAGGTACTCGTCGAAGGTGCCGTCCCACGGGCGCTGGATGAGGCGGCCGCTCGGCGTGTAGTAGCGCGCGGTGGTGAGCGCGAGGCCGGCGCCGCCGCTGACGCGGTACACCGACTGCACCAGCGCCTTGCCGAACGTGGTCTCGCCGACGACCAGCGAGCGGTCGTAATCCTGCAGCGCGCCCGAGACGATTTCCGAGGCGCTCGCGCTGTTGCGATTGACGAGCGTGACCATCGGAATCGTCAGGTAGTTCCCGGTGTCGGTGGCGCGGTAGTCGGAATCCGAATTGGAGACGCGGCCCCGCGTGTAGACGACCATCGAGCCCTTGGGCACGAACCGATTGGTCATGCGGATGGCCTGATCGAGCTGGCCGCCCGGGTTGCCGCGCAGGTCGAGCACCAGCCGCTTCATGCCCTGCTTGGTGAGGCTCTCGAGCGCGTCGCCGAGATCTTCGTCCGTGTGCTCCGCGAAATCCGTGACGCCGACGTAGCCGGTCGTGCCGTCGATCATGAACGACGCCGACAGGCTCGGGATGCTCACCTGATCGCGCATGACGCGCATCTCGAGCAGCCGCTCGAAGCCCTTGCGGCGCACGCCAATGTTGACGAACGTGCCCTTCGGTCCCTTGAGCTTGTTGACGGTGGCTTCGGTCGTCCAGCCCTTGGCGCTGACGCTTTCGACCTGCGCGATGACGTCGCCGCGGCGGATGCCGCTGCCGAACGCCGGCGATCCTTCGAACACGCGCACCGCGGTGATGTCGCCGTCGATCGATTGAATGGTCAGTCCCAGGCCGTAGTAGCGGCCTTCCTGCCGCTCGCGCATCTGCGCGTACGTCCGCGGGTCCATGAAGCTCGAATGCGGGTCGAGCGTCTGCAGCATGCCGTTGATCGCGCTGTAGACCATCCGGTCCGACTCCACCGGCTCGGCGTACTGCGTCTGGATCGCGGTCAGCGCGGCGGTGAAGGTCTTGTAATGGTTCGGCACCGAGTCTGCGGACGCGGTCTTTCCGTAAACCCCGCCAACCAGGGCGGAAATCACGATGGCCACGACGGCGGCGACGGTCGATCGACTGCGCATAAGGCGATGGTAACTCGGTTTTGGGGCTATACTTTCCTTTGGACGTTTCAGGCCAGAAAAGGGCCTGTCCCGGCCTTGGAAGGGGCACTTATATGTTTGGTTCCATCGGCATGCCAGAGCTGATCATCATCCTGGTGATCGCGCTCATCATTTTCGGGCCCCGGAAGCTGCCGGAGCTTGGCAAGTCGCTCGGCCGCAGCCTGAACGAATTCAAGAAGGCCTCGACCGATCTGCAGAACACCCTCGAACAGGAAATCAAGATCGAGGAGCAGAAGGAAACCGCCTCCAAGTACAAGGCTGAAGAAGACACCGCCAGCGCCGCCGTCGACAAGCACGACGATCAAGACACGGCGCCGCCGCGAGAGACCGTATCGCGCACCTAGCCCGTGGCTCTCGTTCCTTTCCCAAGTCAGAACCGTAACGACGACGAGCAGAACCTGCCCGCAACGCCGGGAGGGTTCTCTCCGTTCGGCGACGATGACGAGCCGGCCGGCGAAGGCCGGATGACCTTCCTCGAGCATCTCGACGAGCTGCGCAAGCGCATCACGCACGCGGTCGGCGGCCTGCTTGTCGGCTTCATCATCGCGTTCGCGTTCATCAACCGTGTCTTTGATTTCGTCTATCAGCGGCTGGTCGCGACGGTGCCCGGTGGCAAGCTCATTTACACCGAAGCGCCCGAGATGTTCATGCTGTGGATCAAGATCGCCGTGCTGACCGGCGTCCTGATCGCGTCGCCGTACATCATGCTGCAGGTGTGGCTCTTCATCGCGCCCGGGCTGTACGCGAAGGAAAAGAAGCTCGCGATTCCATTCGTGCTCTCGTCATCGTCGCTGTTCATTGGCGGCGCCGCGTTCTCCCATTACTTCGTGTTCCCCGCCGCGTGGAATTTCTTCGCGGGCTTCGGCAACGCCTACGTCGAGTTCATGCCGCGCGTCGGTCCGGTGTTCGGGATGTACGTGAAGCTGATGCTTGGCATCGGACTCACCTTCCAGCTGCCCGTGCTGATATTCGTCCTGGCGCGGCTGGGCATCGTGACGGCGGGCTTCCTGCTGCGGAATTTCAAGTACGCGGTGCTGTTTATTTTCATCTTTGCCGCGGTGATCACGCCCGACGGTAATCCGGTGACTCAGGTCATGGTCGGCGGCCCAATGGTCGTGCTTTACCTGTTCGGTATTGGCGCGGCGTGGCTTTTCGGGAAATCCAAAAAATCAGATCCGGACGTAAAAGAGAGCTAACCCCACTGGTACGTTTGACTTCCAGTATTTTCGGCTCTAAACTCTGTGTATGAAAATCCTTCGCCCTTTGGCGATTGGCCTGGCGTTGAGCTTGTTATGTACGGTTTCCGCGCTGGCGCAAGATAGCCGACCCGGCGGAAACACCATTTTTGGCGACACCGGAATCTGGTTCGTGCCGACGGGCGAGACACTGCCCAAGGGCAAGTGGAGCGGCGGCGTCCAGCTGGTGAATTTCGACCGCAGCGAAGGGTTCAGCGACATCACCGACATCGGCGGCATGTTCGCGTTCGGCGTCAGCGACCGCGTGGAACTCTTCGGCGCCTTCGGCGCGCGCCGCATCGACGCGGACCTCGTTCCGGTCGCGCGCAACGGCCAGCCGCAGGATTACTTGATCACCAAAGGCTGGAGCACCGGCATCGGCGACGCGTGGGTCGGCGCGAAGTTCAACATCACCTCGCAGAGCGGATCGAATGGTTACGCGACGGCGCTGCGCGTGATGGCGAAGATCCCGTCCGCGAGCGCGGACGACGGGCTCGGCACCGGCAAGCCGGATTTCCAGTTTGACCTGATCGGCTCGCGCGAGTTCGCGGAGAAGATTGAGCTCAGCGCTGACGCCGGCATCAAGCTGCGTGGACAGCCCGAAGGCTACAACCTGACGCCTGGCTTCGTGTGGGGCATTGCCGCCGCGTTCCCGAGCCGCTCGCGCTTCCGTGTCATCGGCGAGATGAAGGGCGAAGCGTTGTTCGATCAGTCGCAGTTTTACACCGGCACTACCCCCGCGCCGGGCATGCCGCGCGAGTGGGATCCGGACGCAACGCGCGATCTGTTCGGCGGCTTCCAGTACAACGCCAACAGCGGTTTCTATTTCGGCGCGGGCCTGACGTATACCGCGTCCTACTTCCTGCATCGCCGCGACTTCACGACGTCCGAAGACAGCGACTTCGATCGCCTCGGCCTGCAGGTGCGCCTGGGCTACTACCCGGGCGGCGTCAGGACGTTCGCGCCGCCGGCCACGACGGTCAACCCGACCGCGCCGACGACCGCGCCGCTGCCACCGAACCGCGCGCCCACGGTCAAGGCCCGCTGCGAGCCGTGCACGGTTGAAATCAATCGCCAGCTGACGGCCTCGGCGGATGCGCAGGATCCGGACGGCGACACGCTCCGCTATCGCTGGACGAGCCCGACGGGCACCTTCGGCAACGCCGGCGTTCGCCAGACGCCGTGGACGGCGCCCGGCCAGGTCGGCGCGGTGCCGCTGACGGTGACCGTTGACGACGGCAAGGGCCTGACGGCGACCGATACGGTCACGGTGCAGGTGATCGCGCCGGCGGCGAAGCGTCAGGTCACGTTCGAGGACGTCCACTTCGACTTCGACCGCTACACGCTGCGGCCCGAAGCCACCCGCATCCTCGACGAAGCGGTCAAGGCCATGCAGGAAGACGCGAACCTCCGGTTCACGGTCGAAGGCCACACCTGCAACATCGGCACGACGGAATACAACCTGGCCCTCGGCGACCGCCGCTCGGCGGCGGTGCGTGATTACCTGGCGGGCCGCGGCATCACCGCGAGCCGCGTGCAGTCGGTGAGCTACGGTGAAGAGCGTCCGAAACACGACAACGGACGCGAGGAGACGCGACGCTTGAATCGACGGGCAGCATTGACGATCCGTCTGCAGTAGCGTCGCGCCGAAGTTTAAACTTTAAACCTTAAAGTTTAAACTTCAAGAATCCAAGAGGGCCAGTAACCGATCCAAAAACGGTTGCTGGCCCTTTAATATTTTCCGGCGCGCGTCGTCGATCGAAAACCAGCCCGCGCGATCGACTTCCGGAAATTCCGCCGTCCGTCCGGACTTCGGCGGCCACTCCATCGAGAACAGGTTGCTCTTGACGCTCGCGCAATCGAAATCCGCTGCCGCGGCCCACGCGTGGATCACTTTTCCGCTGGGTTGCTTCAGCGTGCCGAGCGACTGGAATTCGCCGGCCGGGGCCGAGCCCATCTCCTCTTCGAACTCGCGCCTGGCGGCGTCGAGCGGCAGTTCGCCGTCGGTGAACTGCCCCTTCGGCAGCGTCCACGCGCCGTGGTCCTTGCGCGACCACAGCGGGCCGCCAGGGTGCGCGAGGAGGACCTGGAGGCCCGTAGGGTCACGGCGATACAACAGGATGCCCGCCGCCTGCTTGGGCATCGTGCTACAGGTCGACGAGGGTCTTAAAGCCGGCCCAGGACATGCGCTGGTGATCAAACGGCATCGCGGCCGGATCCGTTTGCAGTCGCGGATCGGCCATGACGTGCTTGTTCACCGCATTGCGGTGCGCCGCGAGCTTCCTTCTCGGCACCGACAACAGGAACCCGTCCACGTAACGCGCCATGATGGTCCTCCGCGATCAGTAGGATTTAGCAAACCACGCCGACACCGTTGCCGGCTTGTTGCACTTGAGGCAGGGCGTCCCTGGCGCCTGATCGTAGCCCTTCGGAATATTCCGGATCGTCGCCTGCGTCTCGGTCTTGATGTCGGCTTCGCACTTGGCATCGCCGCACCACGGCGAGATCACAAAGCCGGGACGGCCTTCCATGATCTGCTTGAACTCGTCGTAGGCATCGGTCTTCGAGGTGTGCTCATCGCGAAACTTCACGGCGCGATCGAACAGCGCCTGCTGGATCTCATCCAGCATCGCCCGGATCGCACCGGCGAGGCCTACCATCGGGATCGACGCTTTCGCGCGCGTGTCGCGGCGAGCGGCGAAGACCGCGTTCTTCTCGATGTCCTTGGGACCGATCTCCAGGCGCACCGGCACGCCGCGCATTTCGTACTCTGAGAACTTCCATCCGGGCGTCTGGCTCTCGTCGGCATCGAGCTTGACGCGAATGCCGGCCGCCGTCAGCTGGTCCCTGATCTCGTGGCACTTCGGCAGCACTGTTTCCTTCCAGTTGCCGCGGGGGATGGGCACGATCACCACCTGATACGGCGCGATCGCCGGCGGCAGGATCAAGCCGCTGTCGTCGCCGTGCGTCATGATGACGGCGCCGATCAGGCGCGTGGTCACGCCCCACGACGTGGTGTAGCAGTACTGCACCGTCTTGTCGCGGCCCTGGAACTGGATCTCGAACGCTTTGGCGAAGTTCTGCCCGAGGTTGTGCGAGGTGCCGGCCTGCAGCGCGCGGCCGTCGCCCATCAGCGCCTCGATCGAGTAGGTCTTCGACGCGCCCGCGAATTTTTCGCTCTCGCTCTTCTGCCCGTCGATCACCGGCACCGCCAGCACCTTTTCGCAGACCTCCTTGTAGAGCGCGAGGATTTTCATCGTTTCTTCCTGCGCTTCTTCGGCGGTCTCGTGCGCGGTGTGCCCCTCCTGCCACAGGAACTCCGTCGTCCGCAGGAACGGCCTCGTCACCTTCTCCCAGCGAACGACGTTCGCCCACTGGTTGATCAGGACGGGCAGATCGCGCCACGACTGGATCCACTTCTGGTACATCACGCCGATGATCGTTTCCGAGGTCGGCCGGATGATCAGCTTCTCGGCGAGATCCTCATCGCCGCCTCGCGTCACCCATGCCACCTGCGGAGCGAAGCCTGCGACGTGATCCTTCTCCTTCAGCAACAGGCTTTCGGGGATGAGCAACGGGAAGTACGCGTTGACGTGGCCGGTGGCCTTGATGCGGGTGTCGAGCTCGCGCTGGAGGTGCTCCCACATCGCGTAGCCGTACGGGCGGATCACCATGAAGCCCTTCACCGGCGAGTAGTCGGCGAGCTCGGCCTTGCGGACGACGTCGAGGTACCACTTCGAGAAATCGACCGATTGCTTGGTGATCTCAGTAACGAACGCGTCTTCCTGTTTGGCCATGTGCTGTCTGCGAATCTGAAATCTGAAATCTGAGATCAGAAATGCCTGATGTCTCCCAGATGAATTCTAAATTTTACGTCATCTCTGGACGGAAAGTCGGCCCGGGCGTGGCTGCCGCGGCTTTCCTCGCGGCGTAGCGCGGCGCGGGCAATCAGGCGGCCGACCGTGACCAGGGCGGCGATGCGGCCGCGGTCGTCACCGAGCGCGGCGTGCCACTCGTCGAGCGCCTCGATGGCGGTTCGCAGTAACGCCTCCTCCCGCCAGAGCCCGACGGAATTCCACATCAAGCCCCGCACGTCATTTTCGCGAATGGTGCCTGGCACCAACGACGACCCTTCGGGGTTGCGGTTGGTGCCTGGCACCAACGGCAACCGATCGGTGGCAAGAATTGAGAAGGGAGCGCAGATTTCGCCAGGTAACAGCATGGCCTGGGCCGCTCGCGCTCCGAAGACCAGGCCTTCCAGGAGCGAATTGCTCGCGAGCCGGTTGGCGCCGTGGACTCCCGTGCACGCGACTTCTCCGGCTGCGTAAAGGCCGGGCAGCATGGTGCGGCCCCAGAGATCGGTTTCCACACCGCCCATGACGTAGTGCGCGGCGGGGCCAACCGGAATGCGATCCGTGCCGAGGTCGAGGCCGACCGATCGGCACGCGTCGGCGATGGTCGGGAAACGGGCGCGAGTCCACTCGGGATCGAGATGGGCCATCGACAGGTAAACCGGCTGACCGGTGCGGCGCTGCTCGCGGACGATCGCGCGCGAGACCAGATCGCGTGATGCCAGCTCGCCGGCGGCCTCATAGCGCGTCATGAAGCGCTCGCCACCGGCATTGAGCAGCTGCGCGCCCTCGCCGCGCAGCACCTCGGACAGCAGGAACCGCGGCGCGCCGGGCACCTCGAGCGCGGTCGGGTGGAACTGGACGAACTCCATATCGGTGACGCGCGCGCCGGCAAACCACGCGAGCATCACCCCGTCGCCCGTCGCAATTGACGGATTGGTCGTCTCCCTGAAGACCTGGCCGGCGCCACCAGTGGCCAGCAGCACCGCGGCCGCATGCACTTCGTGCACGCCGGACTGGTTCGCGTATCGCGCGCCGACGCAGCGGCCGCCATCGACAATCAATTCGTGAACGCGGGCGTTGCGCTCGACGCGCACGCGTGCCTGCTCGGCGACGCGCTCCCACAACGTGCGCCCGAGCTCGCGGCCGGTCGCGTCGGCCGCGTGCAGCACGCGCCGGCGGCCATGCGCGCCTTCGCGTCCCAGCGACAGCGCGCCGGTGCGATCGCGATCGAACCGCGCGCCCCAGTCGATCAGCTCGTTGACGTAGCGCACACCGTCCTCGACCAGCACCTTGACGGCGGCCTCGTCACAGAGGCCGTCGCCGGCGTTGATGGAGTCGATCGCATGTTCGCGAGGCGTGTCGCCCGCGCCGACGGCGGCGGCAATGCCGCCTTGCGCGTAGCCGGTATTGCTTTCGGTGGGATCGGCCTTGGTGAGGACCAGCACGTCGCCGGCGAGCGCAAGATCGGCGGCGGCGCGGAGGCCGGCGATGCCGCTGCCGATGATCAGGAAATCCGTTCGACGCGGCACCGAATGCTATCCTAGCACCGCGTGATCCAGTCGGCAGTCGACAGTCTACAGTTAAGAGTTGGATCGGAATGGATCGGATAACGGTTTCCTCCGCCGCGGGTCCGTACTCCGTCCTGATCGGAGCCGGTGCGATCGAGGCGCTTGGCACCGAGATGGACCTGGCGAAGCTGGCCAAGCGCCGCATCCTGGTGTCGAGCCCGCGCGTCTGGGAATTCCACGGCGTGCTGTTCCGGAAGATTGGCGCCGACCGGACGCCGATCCTCGTCGAGGACGGCGAGCGTTACAAGAACCTCAACACCGTCGCGCGCCTGCTCGACGCGCTGGTCAAGGAAAAGGCCGATCGCTCCACCGTCATCGTCGCCGTCGGCGGCGGCGTGATCGGCGACATGGTCGGATTCGCCGCGGCCACCTACTTGCGCGGGCTTGCCATCGTCCACGTGCCGACGACGCTGCTGGCGCAGGTGGATAGCGCGATCGGCGGCAAGACCGCCGTCAACCATCCGCTCGGGAAGAACCTGATCGGCTCGTTTCACGCGCCGAGCCTGGTCGTCGCCGATCCGATCGTGCTCGAGACGCTGCCGCGCCGCGAGTTCCGCGCCGGCCTGTACGAAGTGATCAAGTACGGCGTCATCTCCGATCCGACGCTGCTCGACCGGATGCGCGACTCGATCACGGCGATCTTTGCCCGCGATGGCGCCGCCGTCGCGCCGCTCGTGTCGGCATCGTGCCGGATCAAGGCCGAGGTCGTGTCGGCCGATGAGCGTGAATCGGGATTGCGCCGCATCCTCAACTTCGGCCACACCGTCGGTCACGCGCTCGAGGCGGTGACGAAATACAAGCCGTTCCGCCACGGCGAGGCGATCGGTTACGGGATGCTGGCGGCGCTCGCGATCGGCGTCGCGCGCGGGGTGACGCCGGCATCGCTCTACGAAGAAGTCGCCGCGCTGATCACGCAGCTCGGGCCGCTGCCGCCGGTTGCCGACATCTCGGCCAAGGACGTGTTCGTGGCGATCGGCCGCGACAAGAAAGTCGTCGCCGGCACGCTCCACTTCATCGCCGCGTCGGAGCGCGGCAAGACCGTTGAGCTGACGGATGTGACCGAGAAAGAGATCAAGGCGGCGCTGAAGAAGATCGGGCTGCGCGCCTAGTCCAGGCCGTAGTGGCGCAGCTTGGCGCCGAGGGTCTTGAAATTGATCTGCAGCAGGTCGGCGGCGCGGCCCTTGTCGCCGTTGGCCTGCTTCAAGGCCAGCGACAGCTTGCGCTTCTCCGCTTCATTCGCAAACCGCGACGCGACGTCGGCCAACGACCCGGTCCAGTCGAGCATGTCCCACGGGTCGGTGGTCGCCCCCATCTGCGTCGTGAGGTTGAGGTGACGCGGCAGCAGCCGATCGCCATCCGACAGAATCACGGAGCGCTCGATCGCATTTTGCAGCTCGCGGACGTTGCCCGGCCACGAGTGCTCGACGAGCAGCGCCAGCGCTTCCGGCGACAGCGTCACCTTCTTGCCGACGTCCCTCGCGACGCGCTCCACGAAGTGATGGGCGAGCTTCGGGATGTCTTCCTTGCGTTCGCGCAGCGGCGGGATCGTCACCGGAAAGACCGACAGCCGGAAGTAGAGGTCCTCGCGGAACTGTCGGTTCGCGACCGCCTGGCGCAACATCTTGTTGGTGGCGGCGACGATGCGAACGTCGACCTGGATCGAGGTGTTGCCGCCGAGCCGTTCGATGCGCTTGGTTTCGATGGCGCGTAGCATCTTCGCCTGCAGCGCCAGCGGCATCTCGCCAATCTCGTCGAGGAAGATGGTGCCGCGCTGGGCGACCTCGAACTTGCCGATCTTGCGCTGCGTCGCGCCGGTGAAGGCGCCGCGCTCGAAGCCGAAGAGCTCCGCTTCGAGCAAGTTCTCCGGAATGGCGGCGCAGTTGATGGCGACGAACGGACCGTGCGCGCGCGGGCTGGCGTCGTGCAGCGCCCGCGCGCAGAGCTCCTTGCCGGTGCCGCTCTCGCCTTCGAGCAACACGGTCGTGTCGGTGCCGGCGGCACGCTCGATCGCCGTCATCACCTGTCGCAGGGCCTGTGAATCGCCGATGATGTTAAGACCGCCGCGGCGCGCTGCGGCTTCTTCCTTCAACAGCCGGTAGTCGCTCAGCAACCGGCGCTGTTCGAGCGCGCGCGACACCAGCAGCTGCAGGTGATCGGGATCGACCGGCTTGGCGAGAAAGTCGAGGGCGCCGTGCTTCATCGCTTCGACGGCGTCCTGGATGCTGCCGTGCGCGGTCATGACGATGACGGGGAGCTCGGCGTCGAATTCCTTGACGGCCTTGAGCACGCCCATGCCGTCACCCTTGGGCAGGCGTAAATCCGACAGCACGAGCGCGAGTTGGGAATCGCGGAGCGCGGCGACGGCTTCCGGCTGATCGCGGGCCTCGATCACCTGGTGGCCCTGCGACTCGAGCGCGAGCTTGAGCATCGCACGCAGCGAGTCTTTGTCTTCGACGAGGAGAATCCGGGCGCTCACGCGCCCGGTCGCAGCCAGCCGACTGGCACACCCGAACGGCGCGCTTCGTCTTCGATGGCCGTGATCTCCTTGTTCTTGTCGGCCAGCTCTTTCTTGACGCGTTCCAGCTCGGCGAGGGCGGCCTGCCGATCGGTTTCGATCTTGGCGCGTTGCGCGGGGTCGTCGCGGTTGACGAAATCGGTCGTCAGCGAGTTGATCCGGGTCTGCAGCGAATCCATGAAGATCTGGATGCGCGACAGCTCGCCGCGCGCGACCTTCATGCGGCTCGCCCAGAAGGCCTGGTCCCTGGACGGCGGGGCATCAGCGGCCGGCGCCGCCGGCGTGGTGTTGCCGGGCGACGCATTGGTCGCGGCGACAGGCGTGCTTGTCGACGGCGGCGCGACACCCTTGGAAATGTCGGGCCTCAAGCTGCCGTTGGTGTAGACCTTGGCCGGCTTCTTGGTCTGCTGCCGGCGCGCCTCTTCGGCCTTGGCCACGTCGGCCAGCGGCTTCGTCATCGACTGTGCCGAGGCGAGCGTCGCAAACGCAAGAACCGCAGCCGAGGTAATGAAAATGATGCGTTTCATGGTGATCTTCTTATCGGACCCTTCGACCCGCTCAGGAGGCGCTGGCTGTATTTGATCGTACGCCTCACCGGCGTGCAAATCAAGGAATTGACTCGCGCAGTTCCTGCCACGATTGCACACGGATGCCCGGGAGGCAGGCGCCCACCCCGCCGCCCCGGCAGGCCCTGGCCAGCTCGGCCTCAATGGCTCGCCGCGAGCCCGCGATGCCAAACACTTCCGCATGAACTCGGACGATGCCGTGCCCTGGCTCCCCGTTTTCCACGGCATCTGCCAGCGCATCGCCATCCTGCTCCCGGCCATCATCCGCAATCCATACTGCGAGGTAGCACGGCGCCGGCCGCGACAGCTCGGTGAGCTGCTCCATCGGTCCGAACGCATAGAGTTGCCAGCGGGGATTGTTGACGCCCCACGGACGCTCTCGCGAACTCGCATTCATCTGCGGCGTCGTGCAGTTGGTGACCTTGCGGCAGTTCAGCATGTTGGTCGAGGCGGTGAGATCGACGGCACCGCCGCCAGGCAAGCCGCGCACGCCGCCCGGGACGCCATCAGTGAAGGTGCTCCGGCGCGATCCCGACAACACGGAATCCCAATCGGCGACCTGCGCGAGATCGCGCGCGGCGAGCTCGATTGCGGCGTCGGCCGCAAACAGCATCGCGACCGATCCGGTCATGTTGCCGGTCGCGAGGCGATCCATGAAGACGGCGAGGATCAGCCCCAGGCCCAACGCCGACAGGAACGCGGTGAGCAGGACGACCATGATCAGCGCGATGCCGCGTTGGCGGGTCACGACGCGTTCCTCAGCCTGATCGACGTTCGGAACACGCGCTCGGTGATCCGGCGCCGGAGCGCCTCGGTCGCCGGCTCGACGCCGATCGAGACATCGACCTGCTCGATTCGAAAGAATCCCGCGGGCGCATCGCGGCCGATCACGTCGAACGACAGCGCGCTGACGAAATCCACGATCGGCTGGATGGCTCCCGCCGCGGTCTGCCGAATCAGCGAGTAGCTGCCATCGGGCTGCCGCGTCAGGCCGAACGTGAATTGATCGACTTCGACGACAACGGCGCCGGCTGGATACGATCGCGACAGCGCGGCTGACGGCGTCACGCGGCGCGCGCCGGCGTTGGTCGCCGCAATCGAAAAGACGTCGTGATGCCCTGCGCCATCGGCGATCACCGCGGTCGCTCCCGGCGTGAAGCCGCACACGTCCTTGACGTTGGGGCAGTGCCCGGCCGCGAGCGTGATCGATCCGGCGGGATCTGATTGAGCGGCGGACAGCACGCCTTGCGCCGCATCGGTCAACGGCACGATCACGGTGAGCTCCGTGAACGCGCCGGACTCATCCGGCTCCGACACCGATGCGGTCGGCAACAGATCGCTGAGCGACCCGAGCAAGGCGGTTGCGGCCACGTCCTTGCCGGCCGAGCGAAGTGCCTGCGACAGCACGTCAATCGCCGTGCGGGCGCGCTGCTGCAGATCGAGCTCCGCCGGCACGCGCTCGAACGCGGCACGCGCGGGCTGCGCCAGATTGGCGAGCGCGCCGGCGATCAACAGCGTGATCGTCATCGCGATCAGGAGCTCGAGGACCGTAAAGCCGCGGGCGCTCATGGCTGCCTCGTGCGGATCGTCGAGAGGCAGGCGTCCGCGCCGTGCGATCCGCCATTCGCCGTGAAGGGAAACACGCACACCTCAATCGCGATCGCGTCGGGAGTTGTCGCACCCAACGAGGTAATGCGCCAGCGGCGAATCAGCACGGCATCATCGGGATTCTCGGAGACCTGGCCGTAATCATCGAGCCAGTCCACGTAGGGATCGACATCCTCGGACAGGCTCGACGTCGGCGATGGCTCTAAAACCGGGGCCGTCGTCTCGAGACCCGCGGGGTCATAGGTAAACGCCTGACCGCGCAGCGACTCGAGCTTGTCCTGCGCGGCCACCAGCGCCATGCCTGATGTACCCGCCTGGCGCGTCAGCTGCGAACCGAGAACGAACAGTTGTGCAACGCCCGCCAGCGCCGTGACGAGCACAGCGGTCGCGACGAGCGTCTCGAAGAGCGTGAATCCACGAACGGAGGAATGTGAAGACATGCCCGCTCCACTGCAATGCGGCTGCCTTGGAGCGGATCGATCGAAAGTCGTGATTTGCCGCGGGTTTCTATCGAGAGGCGAATGGCACGAGGTGTGTCGGGATCAATTCCTGACACGAGAGGCCGCGCCGGATGCGGCAGTTTCTACAAGGGGCGCGCCACCGGGAAGCGCACGCGAAACTGGGCGCCGCCTTCGGGGCGGTTGGCCGCGGTGATGTTGCCGTTGTGCGACACGATCACCTTCTGCACGATCGCGAGGCCGAGACCGGTCCCGTTCGCTTTGGTCGTCGCGAACGGTTGAAAGACCTTCGACAGGTACTCCGGCACGAAGCCAGGCCCGTTGTCCTCGAACACCAGCTGCGTGCCGTCGACGTGAATGTCGCTCCGAATGTAGACACGAGGGGGCATGCCTGCGTCAGCACACGCCTCGAGGCTGTTGCGAACCAGATTGCTGAACGCGCGTCGCAGCAGCACGTCGTCGCCGTCGATCGTGGGGAAATTGCCTTCGAGTTCCACGACCGCAGCGGCACCCGGCACGTCTTCGATCGCGCGCAAGATGACGGTTCGCAGCTCCACCGGGGCCATCGTCATCTGCTCGGGCCGCGCGAAGCGGAGAAAGTTCGTCACCACTTCGCCAAGCGCCGTGGTTTCAGCGCGGATACCTTCCACGCAGGTACGGGCCTGATCGGGTAATGCTGCTGGATCCAGCAGGCGTCCGTAGCCATGGATGGTCGCGAGGCCGTTCCTGAACTCGTGAGCCAGGCCGGCGGTGAGCTCGCCTAATCGCGCCAGCGCTTCTTTCAATCGCAACTGCTCTTCGAGCTCGACCACCGCGGTGAGATCAGTGAAGAGGCACACCGACGCCTGCAGCGCGCCGTCATTGGCCGTGATCGGCGAGACGGTGACGCCGAGATGCCTCGGGCGGGCGCCGCCAAGGGTGATCGTGCGCCGCACGATTGGTGAGCCGACTTCGAGCGCTTCGGCGATCAGATCCGACAGCGCGGCGTTGGGCTTCAGTGCGTCCCGAAACGGCAGGCCGGTTGCGGCCACGACCTCCAGGATGCGCTTGGCCGCCGGATTGATCGCCTGGATCATGCCCGCGCGATCGACGACGACCAACCCGGAGGTCAGGCCTTCGACGATCTGATCCGCGAGCCGCTCGGAGGCCTCGGCGCGCGCCGCCATCGCGCGCTCCTGCTGTTTCAGCTTCGTCATCGCGTCCTGCAGCGCGATCGACAGCATCACGGTTTCGCCGCCGGACTCGCGCCGCGCGTTGCCGCGGCCGCTGGCGACGCGAATCGCGCGCACCATCACGACGACAAAGACGACGGCAATGACGAGCAGGATGCCGAGCATCGCCATGCTCGCGAAGCTCAGTGTTTCGGGCGTCATTTACAGGAACCCCGAATACCACGCGATCAGCGGCTCGCCGGCCACCATGGCGACGACCGCGCCGATCGCGAGGAAGGTGCCGAACGGCAACGCGTACTTGATGGTGCCGCGCTGCGCGGCCATCATGATCAGGCCGATGATCGCGCCCGAGAACGACGACAGCACGAGCGTCACGAGCACGGCCTTCCAGCCGAGGAACGCGCCGATCATGGCGAGCATCTTGACGTCACCCATGCCCATGCCCTCTTCACGCCGCCACAGGTAGTAGCCCCAGGCGATGGCGTAGAGAATGCCGCCGCCAAGCAGCACGCCGATCAACGCGTCCTTGATTCCGGGCGGCGCGATCAGGCTGAGCAACACGCCGACGGCGATCCCCGGCAGCGTGATCGTATTGGGAAGGATCTGATGCTCGAGGTCGATGCCGAAGAGCGCGATCAGGATGCAGATCAGTAACAGGCGCGTGGCCAGGAGCGGGCCGACCGGCGTCAGCCAGATCACCAGCACGAACAGCGCACCGGTCATGAGCTCGAC
>JAYWEJ010000139.1:0-4399 GCA_043779345.1 Acidimicrobiia bacterium
AACGCGCTCGTCGCCCGCGTGCTCAAGGAGCTCGCCGCCGCGGTCAAGCCAGGCATGACGACCAAGCAGCTCGACGAGATCGCCGAGCAGCGGTTGCGCGAAGCGGGCGCCGAGCCGGCGTTCAAGGGATACCACGGCTACCCGGCGACGATTTGCGCGTCGGTGAACGAGCAGGTGGTGCACGGCATCCCGAACGATCGGCCGATGCTCGAGGGCGACATCGTCTCGATCGACATGGGCGCGAAGCTCGACGGGTTCTTCGGCGATTCGGCGGTGACGGTGCCGGTGGGCAAGGTCACGCCGGAGGCCGAGCGGCTGTTGCAGGTGACCAAGACCGCGCTGGATCGCGCGGTCGCGACGGTGAAGGCGGGCGCGCGCGTCTCCGACATCGGCGCCGCGGTGCAGTCCTACGTCGAGGCGCACGGGTTTTCGGTGGTTCGCGAGTTCGTCGGCCACGGTATCGGAACGTCGCTCCACGAGGAGCCGCAGATTCCGAACTACGGCACGGCGGGACGCGGTCCGCGGCTGCAGGAGGGCATGGCCCTCGCGATCGAGCCGATGGTGAACGCGGGCAAGCCGGCGGTGAAGGTGCTGCAGGACGGCTGGACGGCGGTGACGAAAGACAAGGGACTGTCGGCGCACTTCGAGCACACCGTCGTCGTCACCGAAGACGGCTGCCGGGTGCTGACGCTGCCGGATGCGGCGGTCGAAGCGGATCGCGTTCCGGCGTAGCCGGACGCGGGCGAGCGGAGCGAGCCGAGTGACAGACCCGCAGTCGCCGGATCGGACCGCGGCAGGCATCGTCCGGGAGCTGCTGCCGAGTCAACTGGTGCGCGTCGAGCTCGACGGACGCCACATGGTGACGGCGCACCTGGCGAGCCCGGTCGGCAGGAATTACGTGCGAGTGATCGTGGGTGATCGGGTCCGGGTGGCGCTCAGTGCCAACGACCCAGGCCGCGGACGGATAGTGGAGAAGTTATGAAAGTCAGAGCGTCGGTGAAGAAAATTTGTGACAAGTGCAAGGTCGTCCGCCGCCGTGGAGTGGTGCGGGTGATTTGCAGCAACCAGAAGCACAAGCAGCGGCAGGGATAAGAACTATGGCGCGTATTTCAGGTGTCGATCTTCCGCGCACGAAGCGCATCGAGATCGGTCTCACGTACATCTTCGGCATCGGCCGTCATCGCTCGAACGTCATCCTCACCGCCGCGGGCGTCAGCCCCGACGTGCGGGTCAAGGACCTCACCGAAGACGACGTGCGCAAGATCACGCGCGTCCTCGAGGAACAGGGCGGCGTCGAGGGCGATCTCCGCAAGGAGATCTCGATGAACATCAAGCGGCTGATCGAGATCGGCAGCTATCGCGGCGGCCGTCATCGCCGCAATCTGCCGCTGCGCGGGCAGCGCACCAAGACCAACGCCCGCACGCGCAAGGGCCCGCGCAAGGGCGCGGTCGCCAAGAAGAAGACGGTGTAACGGATTATGGCTAAAGCAGAACCGCAGGGCACCGGCGCCGAAGCGCCGACCAAGAAAAAGAAGGCGTTCAAGAAGCGCGGCGAGAAGCGCATCGTCCACCATGGCTTCGTGCACGTGCAGGCGTCGTTCAACAACACGCTGATCACGATCACCGACGCCGAGGGCGCGGTGGTGTCGTGGTCGAGCGCCGGCGCGATCGGCTTCAAGGGCTCGCGCAAGGGCACGCCGTTCGCGGCGACGCAGGCCGCGCTGAGCGCCACCAACGCCGCCAAGGCGTTCGGGATGCGCTCGTGCGACGTGCTGGTCAAGGGCCCGGGCTCCGGCCGCGAGTCGGCCATCCGCGCGCTGCAGACCGCCGGCCTCGAGGTGCGATCGATTCGAGACGTCACGCCGATTCCACACAACGGCTGCCGTCCCCCGAAGCGTAGGAGAGTTTGATCAATGGCACGTTATAACGGACCCGTTTGCCGTCTCTGCCGCCGTGAGGGCATGAAGCTGTTCCTCAAGGGCGAGCGCTGCTACACCGAGAAGTGCGCGATCGAAAAGCGCAACATGCCGCCCGGCATGCACGGACGCCTGCGCAAGGCCAAGATGGTTGGCTACGGCGTGCAGCTGCGCGAGAAACAGAAGGTGAAGCGCATCTACGGCGTGCTGGAAGATCAGTTCCGCCGCTACTTCGAGCAGGCCGAGCGCACGCGCGGCGGCATTACCGGCGAGACGCTGCTGCAGCTGCTGGAGCGCCGCCTCGACAACGCCGTCTACCGCATGGGCCTCGCGACGTCGCGCGCCCAGGCGCGCCAGCTGGTTCGCCACGGTCATTTCCTGGTCAACGGCAAGCGCGTCGACATCCCGTCGTTCTCGCTCAAGTCGGGCGACACGGTGATCATTCGCGAAGGCAGCCGCGAGAACCCGACCATCCTGCACGCGCGGGAAGAGGTCAAGGGCCGCGGCATTCCCGAATGGATCTCGCCCGAAGGCGACCACGGCGCCAAGGTGGTGTCGATGCCGACCCGCGAGCAGATCAACCTGCCGGTGCAGGAACAGCTGATCGTCGAGTTGTATTCGAAATAATCGTTTGCGGTGGAGCATCCGGCTTGAGCCGGATTGTTCCGACAGTCGCCCGCCGGCAGCTTTTCATGCCTGCGGCGTGGGCGGGCGACAAGAACAAGCAGGCATGGAGGCAGCAACTGGCTGCCCGTTCGTGAAAGGAACGTGAGATATGTGGAAAGGTTTTCAGCGCCCCAAGCGCCTTGAGTTCGAACGCGAGACCCTGACCGATCGTTTCGGCCGCTTCTACGCGCAGCCGTTCGAGCGCGGTTTCGGCACCACCATCGGCAACGCGCTGCGCCGCGTGCTGCTGTCGTCGATCGAAGGCGCGGCGATCACCGCCGTGCAGATCGACGGCGTGCTGCACGAGTTCTCGCCGATCAAGGGCGTCGTCGAGGACGCCACCGACATCATCCTCAACCTGAAGCAGCTGCCGCTGACGTGCCACGTCGACTACACCAAGACGCTGACGCTGCGGAAGGACAAGGCGGGCCCGGTGCGCGCGTCGGACATCGAAGCCGACGCCGACGTCGAAATCCTGGAACCGGATGCGCACATCGCGACCATCGCCGAAGGCGGCAAGCTGCACATGCAGCTGCGCGTCAAGCGCGGCCGCGGCTACGTCGCCGCCGATCGCAACTTCGACGAGGATCTCGGCATCGGCTGGATCCCGATCGACTCGGTCCACTCGCCGGTCAAGAAGGTCAACTACCAGGTCGAGGGCGCCCGCGTCGGCCAGACCACCGACTACGACAAGCTCACCATCGAAGTCTGGACCAACGGCTCGGTGACGCCGAGCGACGCGGTGTCGCTGTCCGCGAAGCTGATTCGCGACCACCTGAACATCTTCGTCAGCCTCGACGATGCGGACGACGAGGCGATGGACGCGGGCGCCGAGCCGGCGCGCGCCGGCGTGTCCAACGAGCATCTCGACAAGAGCGTCGAGGAGCTCGAGCTGTCGGTGCGGTCCTACAACTGCCTGAAGAACGCGAACATTCGCACCATTCGCGAGCTGGTCGGCAAGACCGAGACCGAAATGCTCAAGACCAAGAACTTCGGGCGCAAGTCGCTCAATGAGATCAAGGAGATTCTCACGTCGATGGGGCTGAGCCTCGGCATGAAGCTCGACCAGCCCGCGACCGCAGAATAAACAGTCATGCGTCATCGAAATGCACATCGCAAGCTCGGACGGGTCTCCGAGCACCGCACGGCGCTACTCCGCAATCAGGCGGAAGCACTGCTCGCGCACGAGAAGATCGAGACCACCGTTCCCAAGGCGAAGGAGCTGCGCCCGTACGTCGAGCGCCTGATCACCATCGCCAAGCGGGGCGTCAAGGCCAACGATCCGAAGGGCGTGTCCCTCTCGGCCCGCCGACTGGTGATGCGCGACGTCCTCAACGAGACCGTCGTCACCAAGCTGTTCGACGAGCTGGCGCCGCGCTTCATGGAGCGCCCCGGCGGCTACACCCGTATCCTCAAGATCGGACACCGCCGCGGCGACGCCGCCGAGATGGCGCAGATCGAGCTGATCGGCAGCGAGTTCGATCCGAAGAAGGCCGATGAAGAGAAGAAGGCCGCGGCCGCCGCGGCTGAGGCCGGCGATTCGCCGAAGCAGGCCAAGAGCCTCGGCGAGCGCCTGCGCGGCGCGGCCAAGACCATTCGCGGCAACCAGAAGAACCAGGACGGCGGCGCCAAGAGCAAGGCCAGCAAGCCCGCTCGCGGCGCGGCCAAGAAGACCACGACGCCGCGCAAGGCCGGCGGCTCGTAAGACAGTCGGCAAAGGCCCCGATGCACAATGCGTCGGGGCCTTTTTCTTTGCGATGAACCTCCAGGACGAGTTCGGCAACATCGACATCTACGTCTTCGATCAGCTGCTGCGC
>JAYWEJ010000140.1:0-24091 GCA_043779345.1 Acidimicrobiia bacterium
AGGCACTCCGCCTGGCACGACTCCGGCTTCAGTCCGACCGGGCATCGATAGCAGTTGCCGTACGGCGCATGGAACGTCCCCGCCTGCATGGGACCAAAGCCGCGGCGCTGAAGCGCCTTGCTCGACGTCAAGGAGAGCGCGCCGAGCGTACGGCCGTGGAAGCTGCCGAGGAACGCGATCATGCCGTAGCGCTTCGTCACATACCGCGCCAGCTTGATCGCGGCTTCGATCGCCTCGGTGCCGGAATTCGAAAAGAACGATCGCTTGTCGCCGCTGAACGGCGCCATCTCGTTGAAGGCTTCGGCGAGGCGCACCTGCGGCTCGTAATAGAAATCGGTCCCCGACATGTGCAGGAACTTCTGCGCCTGATCGATGATCGCGGCGACGACCTCGGGATGGGAATGGCCGGTGGAATTCACGGCGATGCCGGCGGCGCAGTCCAGGAACAGGTTGCCGTCGACATCCTCGACGACGGCGCCGGTGCCGCGCGCCATCACGAACGGATAGCCGCGAGTGTAGGAAGGCGAGACGACCTTGCCGTCGCGTTCGATAAGAGCCTTGGCCTTGGGTCCTGGCAGTGCGGTCTTGATCAGCGGCGCGTCCATAATTATTTTCTCTTCCAGCGAGTACCCTGAGGGCCGTCTTCGAGGATCACGCCCTTGGCGAGGAGGTCCTCGCGGATGCGATCGGCCTCTCCGAAGTCCCGCCGGCGCCTGGCCTCCTGGCGGGCCTGGATGCCGGCATCGATCTCCGCCTGCGGGATCGGCGGCGTCGCATCCTCGGCGCGGCGCAGCGACAGCACGCCGAGCACGCGATCGAAGTGATTGAACGCGGCGATGATCTCCGGCGCGTCGCCCTTGCCCACGCTCTTCGAGTCCATCAGGATGTTGAGCGCACGAATCAGATCGAAAATCGCGGCCAGGCCCACGGCGGTGTTGAGGTCGTCCTGCAACGCGGCGTCGAAGGCATCCACCGCCTCCTTGACGCGCGCGTTGACTTCGGGGTGCGTGCCGCCGGCGTTCAGCGCTTCGACGCGGCCGAGGAAATCGGTGACGCGGCGCAGCGCCTCTTCGGCCTGCTCGAGGCCGGTCCACGTGAAGTTGAGCTGCTTGCGGTAATAACCGGACAGCAAGATATAGCGCAGTGCCGACAGTCGAAAACCTTTGTCGAGCACGTCCTGCACCGTGTAGAAGTTGCCGACCGACTTCGACATCTTCTGGTTGTCGACGAGCAGGTGCTCGATGTGGACCCAGAAGCGCGAGAACTCCTTGCCGGTCGCGCCTTCGCTTTGCGCGATCTCGTTCTCGTGATGCGGGAACACCAGATCGACGCCGCCGGTGTGAATGTCGATCGGCGAATCGCCGAGCAGGCGCAGCGCCATTGCCGAGCACTCGATGTGCCAGCCAGGACGGCCCGGGCCGCAGCCGACGTCCCACGCCGGCTCGCCCGGCTTCGTCGACTTCCACAGCACGAAGTCGCGCGCGTTTTCCTTGTCGTATTCGTCGGAGTCGATGCGCGCGCCCGACTGGATGCCCTCGTGATCGAGCCGCGCCAGCTTTCCGTACGACGGCAGCGTCGAGATCTTGAAGTAGATCGAGCCGTCGCTGGTGTAGGTATGACCACGCTGCTCGAGCGCGTTGATCATGTCCGCCATCGCCGTGAGGTTGGCCTCGTCGGTGGCGCGCGGCGTGTCCTCGACGGCCTCGATGCCGAGCACGGCGGCATCCTCGCGGAACGCCGTGATGTATTGATCGGTGTATTCGCGCAGCGGCATGCCCGCCTTCGCCGCGCCGACGATGGTCTTGTCGTCGACGTCGGTGAAGTTCATGACGTGATGCATCTTGTGGCCGGCGACGTACTTCAGGGCGCGGCGCAGCACGTCGACGCAGACGAACGTCCGGAAGTTGCCGATGTGGCCGCGCGCGTAGACCGTGAGCCCGCAGGTATACATGCGGACGGTGCCGTCGCGCAGCGGGGCGAAGTCCTGCTGCTGCCGGGTCAGGGTGTTGTAGAGACGCATCGGCGATCAGGCCGGCAGGGGCTCGGACACGGACTGGCCGCCGACCGTGACGGTCAGCTGTCCGTTGGCTGCGGCAAACACGACCAGCGACGGCTTCTCGCCCGCGCTCTTCAACGCCGTGGCGGCGGCGGCGCGGACCCGCTGCACGAACGCCGCGCCGGCGGCAGCCTCGATCTTGGTGTACTCGACCGCGTGCGTCGCGACCACGGCGACGACGGTGGCGCCCTCGGGGTCGTTCGGTACGCTGAGCTTAAAGGTAAACGCCTGGGGGGTCATCAGTCAGACTGATAGTCTATCGAACAACCGCATCGCGCGGCGAACATCCGCTGAAATCTGCTCCTGGAGCGCCTCGAGGTCCGGAAACTTGCGT
The DNA here is from genome assembly GCA_043779345.1 of Acidimicrobiia bacterium. Taxonomy (GTDB): domain Bacteria; phylum Acidobacteriota; class Vicinamibacteria; order Vicinamibacterales; family UBA2999; genus 12-FULL-67-14b. The sequence continues at coordinate 2,391 of JAYWEJ010000140.1, forward strand.
TCGTCCCGCAGCCGCTGGACGAAGGCCAGGTGCACGGAGCGCCCATACAAATCCAGCGTCTTCCCCATGATGTGGGTTTCGATGGTCGTGGCGAGCTGGTCGCCAAAAGTCGGGCGCTGGCCGATGTTGGTCACGCTCGGATGCACGTTCCCATCAATCGTGATCGCGGTCGCATACACCCCATGCGGCGGAATCAGCTCGTTCATCGTCTGCAGGTTGGCCGTCGGGAAGCCAAGCTCCCGGCCGCGTTTCGCGCCCTCCACCACCGTGCCGTCGATCGCGTAGTGATGACCGAGCAGCGCGCCGGCCTCGTCGACGCGTCCCTCGCTCACCAGCCGGCGGATGCGCGTGCTCGAGACGATGAAATCCTTGTAGCGGATCGGATCGATCTTCTCGGCGCGAAATCCGTACTGCGCGCCGAGCGATCGCAGCAGCGTGAAGTTGCCGCTGCGGTCGCGGCCGAACAGGAAATCGGCGCCCACCCACACTTCGGCGACGCGCAGCCATTCGACCAGCACGCTGCGCACGAACTGTTCGGGCTCCCACTGCGACATCTCGCGCGTGAAGCGCACCACCGCGGCGCCGTGGACGCCGGCCCGCGCCAGCGCGTCGAGCTTCTGCGCCTTGGTCATCAGCAGCGCCGGCGCCTTGTCGGGGCGGAGGATGCGGGGCGGGTGCGGATCGAACGTCAGCACCACGCTCATGCCGCCGCGCTCGGCGGCGCCGCGCTGGATGCGCTCGATGATCTTGAGGTGGCCGCGATGCAGGCCGTCGAAGTTGCCGAGGGCGAGCACCGGCGATCGCCACTGCAAGGGCCGCGGATCGTCCGGGTAGTGGATTACGTCCACGTGTTTCCCTGAGCACTCGCGGGCGCGAATGCTGGCGCGGCCTCGATATCAAAGGCGAGCCCGTCGTAGGCGAGCTCGACGCCGGGCGGCAGCGCCTGGTTGGTCGCGGCGTGCGGCAGGTCGTGGCAGATGTGGGTGAAGTAGGCCAACCGCGGCTTCAGGCGCGACACCACCTCGAGCGCTTCGGCGACCGTGAAATGCGTCGGGTGCGCGCGATGCCGCAAGGCGTTGAGGATCAGGATGTCGACGCCGTCGAGGATCCGCCACGCGTCATCCGCCAGCCGGTTGCAATCGGTCAGATACGCGAACGATCCCAGCCGAAACCCGAGAATCGGCCGCGAGCCGTGGAAGATCGGCACCGGCGCGATGCCGACGGACTCGACATTGAATCGCCCCGCGATCGTCGTCAGGTTGACCTGCGGGATGCCGCCGCCTTCTTCGTTGGGCGGATCGAAGACGTACGAGAACGTGCGGCGCAGATCGCCCGCCGTGCGCTCGTCGGCGTAGGCGGGGATCGGGCCGCCCTTGACCGCGTTGAAGCGCCGTACTTCGTCCATGCCCATGATGTGATCGGCGTGGCTGTGCGTGAACAGGATCGCGTCGACGCGCGTGACGCCCTGGGTCAGCGCCTGCATGCGCAGATCGGTGGAGGTGTCGATCAGGATCGACGGGCCGTGCTCGACCGCGACATAGATCGACGGCCGGGTGCGCCGGTCGCGCGGATCGGTGGACCGGCACACCGCGCAGGTGCAGCCAATCATCGGCACACCGTGCGATGTGCCGCTCCCCAATACGGTGACCCGCGCGTTCATCAAAATTGAAATGCTAGCATACGCACATGAACGAGGACGCGGGCGTACGCTTCCAGGAACTGGTCGGCATCATGCGCACGCTGCGCGCCGACAACGGCTGCGCGTGGGATCGCCAGCAGACGGTGAAGACGCTGCGGCCATTTGTCCTGCAGGAGACCTATGAGCTGCTCGACGCGCTCGATCGCGGCGATCACGACGCGCTCAAGCATGAGCTCGGCGACTTCCTGTTCGAGGCGGTGTTCATCGCGCAGATTTGTGAGGAGGAGGGACGCTTCTCGATCGCCGACTCGATCGCGTCGATTGCCGAGAAGCTAATCCGGCGGCATCCGCACATCTTCGATGACGGCGGCAAGGCCTCGCTGACGCCGACGCAGGTCAAGCAGCAGTGGGAAGAGATCAAGGCGAAAGAACGAGCGGATGCCGGCGAAGCCGAGAAGACCCTCCTCAGCGGCGTGCCGCGATCGATGCCGTCGCTACTGCGCGCCTACGAGCTCAGCACGCGCGCGGCGCAGGTCGGATTCGACTGGGTGACGACAGATAATGTGATCGACAAGGCGGAGGAAGAGATCCGCGAGCTGCGCGAGGCCGTCAACGCCGGCGGCGGCACGTCGCCGGAAGCGGAGGAAGAGTTCGGCGACCTGTTGTTCGCGCTCGTCAATGTCGCACGGAAGCTCAGGATTGAGCCCGAGGCGGCGTTGAGGGTGGCCAACGATAAGTTTCAACGGCGCTTCGATGATGTGGAGCGCCAGGTCGTCGCGAGCGGAAAGAAGTTCCGCGAAGTGTCTCTCGACCAATTAGAAGCACATTGGCAAGTTGCCAAGCATCGTTAAACACGAAGGGCACGAAGGGACGAAGACAATTTCTCCAAACGCCAGTGCTGCTTAGCGGCACCTGTATTTAGAAAAGAGTTTCTTCGTGTTCTTCGTGTTAGAAATTACGTACGTCTGGCTCGCGGTTCGTCGCAATAATTTCGCTTTTGGACGAGCGTTCCAGCGGCTTTTCGAGTGATCCACGCTGTTCCCAAGTTTGCAGGAACGACGTGGCATGTTCACATCCGTCGTCCTCGCAGGAGCCGTCACCGCCGGCATCGCTGCCGGTGTCTTCATCCATCCTGAGTCGCTGGCCCCAGCACGGTGGGCCGCGGCGCTGTTCGGCCTGCTGGCTTTCGTAGCCGGGGCGCGGCAATGGTATTCGTCCGCGAAACTGTGCCTCGGCGCCGCGTTCGCCGCGGCGTGCGTGCTGCTTGGCGCCAACGCGCAGGATCGCGCGATGCATCCGCCGCTGCGGCAGCTGCTGGAGGATCGCCTCGGCGGTTTTGCGATCGAGGACAACGACGTGTCCCGTCACGACGATCCGGTGGAGATTGAGGGATGGTTGATGGCGGATGCCACCGCGAACGAATCAGGCGCCAACCTGCGCGTGCAGGTCGAGCGGGCCTCGATCGGATCGTGTCCGGAGCCGGCAGCAGGAGGCGTGTCGCTGACCGTCACGGGCGTCCTCGCCGCCGAGTCGATTGACGAGTGGCGTGCCGGCCGCGCGATTCGTGCGACGGCCTCACTGCGTCGCCCGGCCCGCTATCTGAACGAGGGCGTTCCGGACTTCGAACGGATGATGGCGAGGCGCGGGCTCTCCCTCGTCGGCACCGTGAAGAGCGCCGCGCTCGTTCGCGTGGTATCGCGCGGCCCGTGGCTCGATGAAACCGCTGCATCGATTCGCGCGTCGGTGCGACAGGCGATCAATCGGCATGTCGGATCGCGGGATCCGCAATCGGCGGCGATTGCGATGGCGATCCTGATTGGCGATCGGGGCTCGCTCGATCCCATGGTCGAGCAGCGCCTGCAGGAAGCCGGCACGTACCACGTCATCGCCATTTCTGGGGGCAATATTGCAATCCTCGCCGGCATCGTGCTGGCGATGTTGTGGGTACTTAACATTCGCGGTGGTTGGGCGTCGAGCGCGGCGATCGTTCTGCTCGCAGCGTATGCCTTCATCGCGGGCGGCGGCCCCTCGGTGATCCGGGCAACGCTGATGGCGTGCATCTATCTCGGATTGCGAATTATCGACCAGCGCACAGCGGCCATCCATGCAATCGCGCTGACGATCGTGGCGGCGCTGGTCGCGTCGCCGCTGTCGATCGCCGATGTCGGCCTGTGGCTGACATTCGGCGCATCGGTGGCGATCGTAGCGGGCGTTGCAACGGTGACAATGCCGCAGCAATGGTGGATGCGGAGCGCGATGGCGCTGATGGTGGCGTCAGTATCGGCAGAGCTGATCCTGCTGCCGGTTGTCACGTACGTGTTCCAACGCGTCACGATCGCCGGCCTGGCCGTGAACTTCATCGCGATTCCCTGCATGGCGATCGTGCAGGTCGCCGCGATGGTGACATCGGTGGCAGGGGCGCTTCGCCTCGACGCCCTCGCGCACGCCGCAGGTTGGGTCGCTCACGCCGGCGTCGTCGGACTGCTCGATAGCGCGCGCCTGGTTGACGTAGCGCCGTGGCTGACGTGGCGAGTGCCGTCCCCGAACACCCTGCTGGTCGTGGCGTATTACCTGTGCGTCGTGGCGGGCTTCCTGTTGGTCAAGCGGGTGCGGCCGGCGTTGATCGCAGCGGCTTTGCTGTTCTGGATTGTCGCGGCTCCGCAGACGTGGTCGCGTACGCTCGGTGACGGGCGGTTGCACCTGACGGTGATGGACGTCGGGCAGGGCGACGCTATCCTCGCGACGATGCCGAACGGGCGCACGCTGATGGTCGATACCGGCGGTGTTTCCCTCCGGGGTGATTTCGACATCGGGGATCGTGTGCTCGGCCCTGCGCTGCGCGCGCGCGGCATCCGCCGCCTTGATTACCTCGCCGTCACGCATGGCGATCCCGATCACATCGGCGGCGCCGCTTCGCTCGTGCGCGACTTCAGCCCACGCGAGATCTGGTACGGCACCTACGTGAACAACCATGAGCCGACGATGCGACTGCAATCGATGGCGGAGCGCAAGCGCTCGGCCTGGCGCTGGCTGCAAACCGGCGATCGCATGGAAATCGGCGGCGTCGAGCTCCGCGTGCATCATCCGGCGCCCGCGGACTGGCAACGCCAGAAGGTCCGCAATGACGACTCTCTCGTCTTTGAGTTGCGTTATGGGCAAGTGTCGATGCTGCTGACTGGCGACATCGGACGGGAGGTCGAGGAGGCCTTGATCCCGACCCTCGATCTGCTTCCGATCGTTGTCCTGAAGTCGCCGCATCACGGCAGCGGAACCTCGAGCTCGGCGGAGTTGGTCGAGAAACTCAAGCCCCGCCTGGTCGTCATCGGCGTCGGCCGCGCGAATCGCTACGGCCATCCCGTCCCGTACGTGCTCGGACGATACGCCACGGTCGGCGCGCAGGTCGCGCGGACGGACCTGGATGGCCAGATCGAGGTGATTACGGACGGTCGACGACTTGTCGTGAACACGAAGGGCACGAAGGACACGAAGACAATAATTCCTCCGGCCCCCAGCGTCGACTTCACTCCAGGGCTGGTGCGAAATGCTTACTAGAGTGCCTAGCACGTTGCCGCCAGACATCGAGGACGTTATGAGTAGGGTAATCGGTGCGTGTATCGAGGTGCACCGGCACTTGGGTCCGGGCTTCCTCGAATCGACCTACCACCGCGCAGTCTGCATTGAGTTGGATGAGCGCGGGCTCTCGTTTGAGAAAGGAAAGCACGTGACAATTTCCTACAAAGGGCGAACGCTGACAGACCAATTCATCGATCTCGTCGTCGAGTCATGCCTGGTTGTCGAGATCAAAGCGGTGGCCCAGCTAGAGGAGATTCATGGAAGCCAAGTCGTCTCGTACCTAAGAGCGACCGAACTGCGTGCAGGACTTTTGGTGAACTTCAACAAGCCGGTATTGCGGGCCGGAATACGACGAATCGTTCGCTAAACGAAACAACACGAAGGACACGAAGGATCGAAGAACGAACTTGGGAGATGCTAAACCCAAATTGTCTTCGCTCCTTCGTGTTCTTCGTGTTGTATTTGCCTTTAAGAACTTGCCGCGACCGCCGCGTAGTAGTCCTGCAAGGCGCGCACGTCGAGGCCTTCGGTCTTCATCGAGCGGATCGCTTCGAGCGCGGCGGCGGCGCCGGTGATGGTCGTGATGCACGGCACGCCCGCCATCATCGCGGCGCGGCGCACCGCCTTGTCGTCGAAGAACGACTCGCGGCCGTGCGGAGTGTTGATGACCATCGAAATCTTCCGGTTGACGATCTCGTCGGCGAGGCTCGGGCGCCCTTCATTGACCTTGAAGACCACCGAACACTCGACGCCGTGGGCGCGGAGATACGCCGCGGTGCCGCGCGTGCCGATGATCTGGAACCCGAGCGCGGCCAGGCCCTGAGCGATCGGCAACACCTCGCCCTTGTCCTCGTTGTTGACGGTGATACAGACGGCGCCCTGCTGGGGCAACCGCTGGCCCGCGCCGAGCATCGCCTTCCCGAACGCCATGCCGAATGTGGCGGCGCCGCCCATCACTTCGCCGGTCGATTTCATTTCGGGTCCGAGGATGGTGTCCACGCCCAGGAACCGCGCGAACGGGAACACCGGGCTCTTCACGAACACGCCCGCCGGCGTCAGGTCGTCGGTGATGCCGAGGTCCGCGAGCGACTTCCCTGACATCACCCTGGCGGCGATTTGCGCGAGCGGCTGGCCGTTGGCCTTCGACAGGTACGGCACCGTGCGCGAGGCGCGCGGGTTCACTTCGAGGACGTAGACGGTGTCGTCCTTGATCGCATACTGCGTGTTCATCAGGCCGATCACCTTCAGCGCCTTGGCGATGCGGCGGGTGTAGTCGCGGATGGTCGCGATGTGGCGATCGTTCAGGAACGGCGGCGGCACCACGCACGAGCTGTCGCCGGAATGGATGCCGGCCTCCTCGATGTGCTCCATGATGCCGCCGATCACGACGCCGCCGGATTCGTCGGCCACGCAATCGACGTCGATTTCCTTGGCGTGCTCGAGGAACCGATCGATCAGGATCGGGCGATCGTGCGACACGTCAACGGCCCCGGCCATGTAGCGATCGAGCGTCGCGACGTCGTAGACGATGGCCATCGCCCGGCCGCCGAGCACGTACGACGGCCTGACCACCACCGGGAATCCGACCCGCGCCGCCACTTCACGCGCTTCGGCTTTCGAAATTGCCGTGCCGCTCGCGGGCTGCGGAATGCCGAGATCCCATAGCAACTGGTTGAACCGCTGGCGATCCTCGGCCAGGTCGATCGAGTCCGGCGAGGTGCCGAGAATCGTGACGCCGGCGGCCTGCAGCGCCAGCGCCAGCTTGAGCGGCGTCTGTCCGCCGAACTGCACCACGCACGACACGTCGACGTTGCCTTCGCGCTCGCGCTCGATCACCGCCATGACGTCCTCGAACGTCAGCGGCTCGAAGTACAAACGATCGGCGGTGTCGTAATCGGTCGAGACCGTCTCGGGGTTGCAGTTGATCATCACGGTCTCAAAACCCTCGGCCTTGAAACCGAACACCGCGTGACAGCAGCAGTAGTCGAATTCGATGCCCTGCCCGATGCGGTTCGGACCGCTGCCGAGGATGATGACCTTCTGCTTGTCGGTCGGATCCGCTTCGCACGCGTCTTCGAAGCTGCTGTACAGATACGGCGTGAAGGACTCGAACTCGGCGGCGCAGGTATCGATGCGCTTGTAGACGGTCCTGATCTTGAGCTCCTGCCGTTTCTCGCGGACCGCGGCCTCGTCGACGCCGAGGATGTCGGCCAGCTCGAGATCGCCGAAGCCGGCGCGCTTGAGCGTGCGCATCAGGTCGTGCGACATGCCGCGCAGGCCGATCATCTCGGCCGTCTTGCGCAGCTCGACCATCTCCTTGAACTGCTGCAGGAACCACGGATCGATGTTGGTCAGCTCGTGCAGCTTGTTGACGTCCCAGCCGAGATCGAGGGCGTGGAACACGTCCCACATGCGCCGGTCGTGCGGGATGATCAGCTTGCGGCGGAGCGACGCCTCGTCTTCCTCGGTCGAGGTCATGTCTTCATCGCCGTCTTCGACCACGGGCCGCCGGAACAGCAGGCCTTCCTTGCCGAGCTCGAGCGAGCGCACGCCCTTCAGGAACGCTTCCTTGAAGGTGCGGCCAATCGCCATCGCCTCACCCACCGATTTCATCTGCGTCGTCAGCGTCCGGTCGGCTTGCGGGAACTTCTCGAAGTTCCAGCGCGGAATCTTGACGACGACGTAGTCGATGGTGGGTTCGAATGACGCCGGGGTGACGCGCGTGATGTCGTTCGGCACTTCATCGAGCCGGTAGCCGAGCGCCAGCTTCGCCGCGATCTTCGCGATCGGGAACCCGGTCGCCTTCGACGCCAGCGCCGACGATCGCGACACCCGCGGGTTCATCTCGATCACGATCATCCGGCCGTCGTCCGGGTTGATCGCGAACTGGATGTTGGAGCCGCCGGTCTCGACGCCGACGCGGCGGATGATGCGGCGTCCCCAGTCGCGCATGCGCTGGTATTCCTTGTCGGTCAGCGTCAGCGCCGGCGCGACGGTGATGCTGTCGCCGGTGTGCACGCCCATCGGGTCGATGTTCTCGATCGAGCAGATGACGACGAAGTTGTCGGCGCCGTCGCGCATCACTTCGAGCTCGAACTCTTTCCAGCCGATCACGGATTCCTCGACGAGGATCTCGTGGACCGGGCTGAGATGCAGGCCGCGGGCGGCAATCTCCTTGAACTCTTCGAGGTTGTAGGCGATGCCGCCGCCGACGCCGCCCATCGTGAACGACGGACGGATGATCGACGGGAAACCGGTCCGCTCGACGATCGCCAGCGCTTCGGGAAGGGTCTTCGCGACGCCGCTCTCGGGCACGGTGATGCCGATTTCCTTCATCGCATCGCGGAACAGCAAGCGATCCTCGGCGACCTTGATCGCCGGGATCGAGGCGCCGATCAATTCGACCTTGTACTTCTTCAGGATGCCGAGCTCGTCGAGCTGCACCGCGAGGTTGAGCGCGGTCTGGCCGCCGACGGTCGGCAGGATCGCATCGGGACGCTCGCGCTCGATGATCTGCTCGAGCGCCTCGGGCGTCAACGGCTCGACGTAGGTGCGATCGGACAACTCCGGGTCGGTCATGATCGTCGCCGGGTTGCTGTTGACGAGGATCACTTCGAGGCCTTCGCTGCGCAGCGCCTTGATTGCCTGCGTGCCCGAATAGTCGAATTCACACGCCTGGCCGATGACGATCGGCCCGGAGCCGATGACCAGAACCCGCTTGATGTCAGTCCGTTTCGGCACTTAGGCTTTTTCCATTTCGTCTAGGAATTCTTCGAACAGGTAATCGGCGTCGTGCGGCCCTGGTGAAGCCTCGGGATGGTACTGCACCGAGAAAATCGGCTTGCCGGTGTGGCGCAGCCCTTCGACCGTGCCGTCATACAGGTTCAGGTGGGTGACCTTGATGTTCGACGGCAGCGAATCGGGATCGACGGCGAAGCCGTGGTTCTGCGAGGTGATCTCGATGGCGCCGGACTCCAGCTGCTTTACCGGGTGATTGCCGCCGCGGTGGCCGAACTTGAGCTTGTAGGTCTTGGCGCCGAGGGCGAGGCCCATCAACTGGTGGCCGAGACAAATCCCGAACGTGGGCACGTCGCTCTTCGCAATCTCTTTGATGTTGTCGATCGCATAGGTGACCGCAGCCGGATCGCCGGGACCGTTGCTGAGAAAGATCCCGTCCGGCTTCCACGCCAGTAGTTCGGCGGCAGGCGTCGAGGCCGGAAAGACCCGGACCTTGCAGCCATGCGCGGCGAGGCGGCGCAGGATGTTCAGCTTGATGCCGTAATCGTACGCCGCGACGCGCAGCTTTCGCTTGGCGACGCGCAGCGGCGGGACGCCGTAGCTCGCTTCGGTGACCGCATCGGCAAGCGAGGTCTCGAAGTCGTAGGCCTCCTTGCAGGTCACGTCCTTCACCAGGTCGCTGCCTTCCATGTGCGTAATCCGGCGCGCCTTCTCGACGAGCGCCATCGGATCGACCGGACCGGTCGCGATCATGCCGCGCATCACGCCGCCCGAGCGCAGCCTCCTGGTCAGCGCGCGCGTGTCAATGTCGCCGATGGCGACGATGTGGTAGCGCGTCAGGTAGTCGCGCAGCGTGCCCTGCGAGCGCCAGTTGCTCGAGACCGGCGAGGGATCTCGCATCACGAACCCGGAGACCTGCGGATGCGCCGACTCCTGATCGGTATCGGAGACGCCGTAATTGCCAATCTGCGGCGCGGTCATCGTGACGATCTGTCCCGCGTAGGACGGATCGGTCAGCACTTCCTGGTAGCCGGACATGCTGGTGTTGAAGACCACTTCGCCCTCGGTCTCTCCGGGGGCGCCTGCGGACACACCCTGATACCAAGTGCCGTCTTCGAGTGCGAGAATCGCGTTCATTACTGCTCCAGTGCGGTTAACGACGCGGCGGCGCGGACGCGCTCGCCGGCAACCACCCGCACGGTGGTCGCGAAATTGCGATAGCCGGGCATCGCCAACCGGATGCGATACTCGCCCGGCGCCAGATCGTCGATCGCCAGCGGCGTCGTGCCTCTCGCCGTGCCGTTGATCGTGACCGTCGCGCCGCTCGGGCGCGAATCCACGGACAGCCCGCCTACGCTCGCACGCGGTCGGGCGAGCTCCGGCGAGGTCTCGCCGGAGCGGCCTGCGGCCGCGGAGGCGGATCCGCGCGCTTCGGCCGATAGGCTCACATCCAACGTGCGCGACGGCCGCGCCTTCGTGATCAGCACCCGGCGCGTCTCGGAAATGTATCCCCGGCGCGCGATCGAAACATTCCGCGTGCCGACATCGAGATTGCGAAGCGCCAGCGGGGTGACGCCTCTCGCCACTCCGTCAACAGAGACGCTCGCTCCGCTCGGGGTCGATCGAACCAAGAGGCGACCCAGCTTCGCGGGTGAGGCGGGTGAGGCGGGTGACACGGGTGACACGGGTGACGATTTGGGTTTCTCACGTGGCTCACTCGCATCACGTGTATCACCCGATTCACCCGCTGGTGGCGCGACGGCAATTTCCTGCGCCGGCCCAGATTGGAGGGCGCGTGGGCGGGCCATGTAGCCGGCGGCGAAGCCGAATACCGCTCCAACGATCACCGCGAGGAACAACGCGACCGGGCCGAATCGCTGCGGCTCCATCGTGCGGGGCGACGGGGTCGGGGCGGCGACGGCCGGACTCCACGACGGCACGGCGACCGGCGCCGGTTCCGGTTCATCTTCCGGTCCGGACAGACGCGGGTCGATTATGTCCACATCGGCCTGCCTTCCCTGATCGAGCAACGCATCGTCAACGTTCGGCTTGTCCTGAGCGAGGAACGCGTGGTCGCGTTCCGAGTCGAAGGGCTCCAGCGGAATGATCGGAGGCTGGAGCTCATCCTCCGCCGAAAAATCATCGACGTCGGCGAGTAACGGCAATTCGGGCACGATCGCGCCGTTGAGGGCATCGCCGAACGCGCCGCAGGAAGTAAATCGATCCTCCGGCCTGGGAGACAGCGCGCGGGTGAAGGCTTTCGACAGTGCGACCCGATCGACGCCGGGCATCGAGCGAAACTCGATCGGGCGTTCGCTGTTATAGGCAATCGGCCGGCCGAACAGCCATTCGTAGGCGATCGCCGCGAGCGAGAACTGATCGGAAAGAGGCGTCGCGCCATGACCGTCGATCACTTCCGGCGCCGCGTACGGCGCATGCGCGCCTGTCCCGGCAATCAGCAATGTCGCGTCGTCGTAGACAAATACTTTGCTGGGATGAAGCGCGCCGTGAACCCTGGCGGCGCGGTGCGCGGCGTCCAGGGACGCGGCCAGGGCCCGAAGACGCGGGATCAGGTCATCGATCGCCGCCGGCCCAAAGTCTCGGAGAGCGGATTCAAGAGAAACACCGCCGGATTCGGGTGTAACCCGAAACGGCCCGGTGTCATCGAAACCTGAGTCGAACAGTGCCCCGTCTTCCTTCAACTTCGACTCACAATGGTATCACCTACGGTTGACAGCTTGAGTGAGCGTTTGAGACAGTACGTCCCGGTGCCTGCCGACGTCTCGACCGCCGCCGCCTCATCTCTGGCGGTGGACATCAGAACATTCCCCTGGATTCGACGCCTGGCGTCGGACTATGCGTTCGCATTTGAGAAGGTGGCGCCGTTCTTCGCGGGCGATCCGGCGACGCCCGCGGCCTGGGCCGACACGATCAAGCGGACGCAAGGTTTCCAGCGGCAACCGGCGGAGATCGCGCGCGTCATTGCGGCGCAGCAGGCCGGGCGCAACGCGCCGGGCCCGTCACGCGAGGCAGCGGCGCGGCTGGCCGATCCCGCCACGCGCGTCATCATCACCGGCCAGCAAGCCGGGCTGTTCGGCGGCCCCCTCTTCACGCTGCTCAAGGCCATCACGACCATGAAACTGGCGGCGCAGGTGGCGCGCGACCATCGCGTACCGGTCGTGCCGGTCTTCTGGATCGACGCCGAGGACCACGACTGGCCGGAAGTCAGCGGATGTACGGTGCTCGACAGCGAGTTCGCGCCCAACACGGTGCGGCTCGCGGATTTGCCGGGCGCCGGCTCCCTGCCGATTGCCCGGCTGTCGCTGACCGACGCCGTCCACCCCGCCCTCGATCAGCTCAACGCCGCGCTTCCCGATTCCGAATTCAAGGACGAACTGATGACGGCGCTGCGCGCCGCCTACGTGCCCGGCCGCAGCATGGCGGCCGCGTTCGGCGTGTGGATCGAGCACGTGCTCGGACCGCATGGGCTGGTCGTCTACGACTCGTCCGATTCATCGTCGAAGATCCTTGCGCGCGACGTCTTCGTGAAGGAGCTCAGCCAGCCCGGACGGACCGCGCGCATCGCGGCGACGGCCGGCGATGCGCTGGTAGCGAAGGGCTATCACGCGCAAGCGACGCTCTCCGACGGCACCGTCTCGCTCTTTCACCTGAACGCGGAGCGTGCCTCGATCCGCATCGACGGCCAGACCGCCACCGTCGGCGAGCATGCGATGCCCCTCGCGCAGCTCGTCGACGAGGCGCGCAATCACCCCGAGCGTTTCAGCCCGAACGTGTTGCTGCGCCCGCTCGTGCAGGACACCGTGTTCCCGACCATCTGTTACGTGGCGGGACCCAACGAGCTCGCGTACCTCGGCCAGTTGAAGGGCGTCTACGAGCACTTCGGCATTCCGATGCCGTTGTTCTATCAGCGCGGCACGGCCACGCTGGCGGATTCGGCGACGCTGCGGTTTCTCTCGAAATACGACCTGCCAATCACGGCGCTGCGGGCGCAGGACGAATCAGCGCTCAACCAGTTGCTCGAAAGCCAGCTGCCGCCGACCGTCGAACAGGCGTTGACGACGATGGCGTCGATGGTCGACGAGCGGATGGCGGCGGTCGCCGCGGCGGTGCCGCAGATCGATCCGACGCTCGAAGGCGCGGTGAAGTCGACGCTCGGCAAGATGCAGCACGAAGTGCAGGCGCTGCATAGCAAGGTCATTCAGGCGGCGAAACGGCGTGACGACACGCTGCGGCGCCAGTTCCAGCGCGCGCAGGCCCTCACCTTCCCCCAGGGCCACCCGCAGGAACGCGAGGTCGGCTTCGTGTGGTTCCTCAACCGCTACGGGCCGGCGCTGGTGGATCGGTTGATGGCGGAGCTGCCGCTCGCCATGGGCCACCACTGGGTACTGACGATCTGAAAGTTTGAAGTTTAAGGTTTAAAGTTTAAAAGGGTGCGCAAGAAAAAAGGCCGCGGCTGGCGCATTCGTCTGCCGCGCCTACGCTGGCCGTCGCTGCTGGCGCGCTATAAGCGTCAGATCAAGATCGGCCTGGGCGTGACCGCGGTGGTCATGCTTGGCGCCGTCATTTATCTCTACGTGTCGTACGGGCGCATCATCGACGCCCGTCTTCACGGCGAGCGCGCCCGCGCGGTGCCGCGCATCTTCGCGCGGCCGCTGACCCTGCAGACCGGCCAGAACCTGAGCCAGGCGGAGCTCATCGCCCGCCTCAACGACGTCGGCTACGCGCAACGGTCGCGAGTCGAGCGGGCCGGCGACTTCGCGATCGATCGCAGCACCATCGTGCTGTTGTCGCGCGGCGGCGATCAGGCCGGCAAGACCGTCACCGTGTGGTTTCCCGAGCCGCCGGTGATGAAGAAGAAGGCGGCGAAGCCGCCACCGCTTCCGCCACAGCGGATCAGCAAGATCCAGGCGCAGTCGAAGACGCTCGAACGCGTGACGCTCGACGCGCCGCTGCTGACGGCGATGATGACGGGGTCGCGGGAAAAACGCCGCCGCGTCGCGCTCGAGACCATTCCGCCACGGATGCAGGAGGCGGTCCTCGCGATTGAAGATCGCCGTTTCTATTACCACCCCGGCGTCGATCCGATTCGCATGGTTGGCGCGGCCTTCACGAACATGTTCGGTAACCGCCCTTACCTGGTCGGCGGCAGCACCATCACGCAGCAACTGGCGCGGAACTTCTTCCTCACCGAGCAGATGCAGATCGAGCAACAGACGCGCCAGCGTTCGTACGGCCGCAAGGTTCTCGAGCAGCTGATGGCGCTGATCCTCGAGACCAAGGCGACGAAGGACGAGATCCTCGAGCTGTATCTGAACGACGTCTATCTCGGCAACCGCGGCTCGTTCGCGCTGCACGGCGTCGCCGAAGCCGCGAAGATCTATTTCAGCAAGGACGTCAGGAACCTGACGCTGGCGGAAGCGGCGCTGATCGCCGGGATCATCCAGTCGCCGTTCAATCACTCGCCGTTCAACAACCCGGAACGCGCCCGGGATCGGCGCAACGTCGTGCTGCGCGCGATGGTCGACGCCGGCTACATCACCAGCGACGCTGCCGAACGCGCGCAGCAAGAACCGATCGCGGTGGTCGCGCGCGCCGTCGACAACGAGGCGCCGTACTTCGTCGATTACGTTGGCGATGCGCTCGACACGACCTTTCCCGGCGCCGTCTCGAAACCGGGCTCGCTCGACATCTACACGACGCTTGACCTGAACCTCCAGCGCTACGCGCAGGAGGCCGTCAACACCGGCATTGCCAACGTCGACGCGATTCTCTCGCGCCGCAAGCGCGGACCGAAGCGCGTCGCGCAGGCGGCGATTATCGCGATCGATCCGCGCTCGGGCGAAATCCTCGCCTTGATCGGCGGACGCTCCTACAACCAGTCGCAATTCAACCGGGCGGCGGCGGCGCGGCGCCAGGTCGGATCGACGTTCAAGCCGTTCGTGTATCTCGCGGCGTTCGAGAAAGCGGCGGACGAAGGGACCGGCGACATTACGCCCGCGACTCTCGTCTACGACGAGCCGACGACGTGGAGCTTCGACAACCAGGAATGGTCGCCACGGAACTACGACGGTGAGTACGACGGCGCCATCACTTTGCGGCGGGCGCTCGCCATGTCGCGCAACGTCGCGGCGGTGAAGGTGGCCGAGCAGACCGGTTACGACCGGGTCGTCGAGCTGTGGAAGAAGGCCAGGGTCGGCGTCACGGATCAAGTGAAGCCCTACCCTTCGGTCGCCCTCGGCATCGTCGAGCTCACGCCGCTCGAGGTCGCCGAGGCGTACACCGTCTTCCCCAATGGCGGCACGCTGAAGAGGCTGCGCTCGATCATCAACATCACCAGCGGCGAGGACGTCGCGAAGCCGAAGGTTGAGGCCGGGCCGAACGTGGCGCGGCCCGCGACGGCGTTTCTCGTGACGCACATGATGAGAAGCGTGCTGAACGAAGGCACCGGCGCCGCGGCGAGGTCGAACGGGTTCGCGGCGGATGCCGCCGGCAAGTCCGGGACGACCAACGATCTTCGCGACGCGTGGTTCGTCGGCTTCACCCCGGAGATCCTCACGGTCGTGTGGGTCGGTCTCGACGACAACCAGCCGCTCGGCATGAGCGGCGCGCAGGCGGCGCTGCCAATCTGGACGTCGTTCATGAAGAACGCGCTGCAGGGCCGTAGCGGCTCGACGTTCGAGGCGCCCGACGGCGTCAGTTTCATCGAGATCGATCGCGATACCGGCAAGATCGCGACACCAATTTGCCCGCGAGTGACCAGCGAGGCATTCCTCGCTGGGACCGAGCCCCTCGGCGTGTGCGAATTGCATCGCGTTCAGTAAGCCAGTTTTTTCTGGATACTGGCTACCGGCTACTGGATACTGTCTCTCATGAACCACGAAGTCTTCGCCGCGCTGGGAGAAGCCCTCTCCCGTGGCGAAGAGGTCGCGCTCGTGACGATCGTCTCCTCGAACGGATCGACGCCGCAGCGTGTCGGCGCGAAGATGCTGGTCTTCGGCGACGGCCGCATTGTCGGCACGGTCGGCGGCGGCTGCTACGAGCACGACGCCATCGGCAAGGCGAAGCAGGTGTTGCAGACCCGCAAGCCGACCACCGTCAAATACGATCTCAACGACGACTTCGCGGAAGAAACGGGCCTGGTGTGCGGCGGCCAGATGGAAGTGTTCATCGAGCCGATCGAAGCCTCGCCGTCGGTCTACATCTTCGGCGCCGGGCACGTCGGCTACTACCTCGGGAAGCTGGCGCACGAAGCCGGCTTCGGCGTGCACGTCATCGACGATCGCGCCGCGTTCGCGAACAGCGACCGCTTTCCGTTTGCCGCTTCGGTCGTCGTCGACGACATTCCAGCCTGGCTGGCGCAGACGCAGATTCCATCCACCGCGTATGCGGTGATCGTGACGCGCGGCCATCGTAACGATCTCGATGCGCTGCGCGCCCTGGCGCCGCGCCCTCTTCGATACATCGGCTTGATCGGCAGCCGCGCCAAGGTGGCGCGTCTCTACGAGCAGCTGTTGTTGGAAACAAATGTCGATCCGGCGTTGCTCGAACGCATCCATGCGCCGATCGGCCTCGACCTGGGCGCGGTGACTCCGCAGGAGATCGCCGTCAGCATCACCGCCGAGCTAATCGCGGTCCGGCGCGGCAAAGCCGAGGCGCTCAAGTCCGCCTCGCTGCGATGGTTCCCCAACCTCAAAGCCCTTCGCTAATCGTCCAAAACGCGACGATCCTCACCCTCAACGACGCCTTCGACGTGATCGAGGGCGACGTGGTGATTCGCGGCGGCCGCATCGAGTCGATCGGACCATCGACAGGTGCGACAGCGGATCGCATCATCGACGCGACGGGATGCTATCTGCTTCCTGGATTCATCCAGACGCACATTCATCTTTGCCAGACGCTGTTCCGCGGCTACGCCGACGACCTCGCGCTGCTCGACTGGTTGAAGACGCGCATCTGGCCGATGGAGGCCGCCCACACCCCGGCCTCGCTGGCGGCCGCCGCGCAACAGGCCGCCTCCGAGCTCCTGCGATCCGGCACGACCACCGTGCTGACGATGGAGACCGTGCACGATACCGACGCGGTCTTCGAAGCGCTCGAGCCGATGGGCCTGCGCGCGGTCGTCGGCAAGTGCATGATGGATTCGGACAGCGCCGTGCCGGCGCGGCTCCTCGAGAACACGGCACGATCGATTGATGAAAGCCTGGCGATCGCGAAACGGTGGCATGGCCGCGCGGATGGCCGGCTCCGAGCAGCGTTGGCGCCGCGCTTCGCCGTCTCGTGCTCGCGAGAGTTGCTCGAGGCGGTGGCCCAGCTCGCCGTTCAGCATCAACTCGTGATTCACACGCACGCGTCGGAGAACCGCGACGAAATCGCGCTGATCAAGGCCCGCACCGGCCGCAAGAATATCGATTACCTTGCGGACACGGGCCTGACTTCGAAACACCTGTGCCTCGCCCACTGTGTGTGGGTCGATGACGCCGAGCAGTCACTGATGGCGGAGCGCGAGGTCAAGGTGCTGCACTGCCCGGGATCCAACTTGAAGCTTGGTTCCGGCCTGGCACCCGTGGTCGAGATGCGCAAGAAAGGCATCTCCGTGTCACTCGGCGCCGATGGCGCGGCCTGCAACAACCATCTCGACATGTTCGAGGAAATGCGCCTGGCCGCGGTGCTGCAGTCGGTCCGGCATCAGCCCGGCGCCCTGACCGCGCGCGATGCGATCTGGATGGCGACCCGTGAAGGCGCGACCGCGCTTGGACTATCCCGTGAAATCGGCAGCATCGAGGTCGGCAAGCGGGCGGATCTGATCCTGATCGATCGGAACCAGCCGAACCTGGCGCTCGCCACCGACCCCTACTCCGCCATCGTCTACGCCGCCCGCGGGACGGACGTGCGGACGACGATCGTGGACGGCCACGTGCTGGTCGATGATTTCCGGCCCAGCCGCTGGGACGCGCGCGAGATCGCCGCCACCGCGCGCGCGGCAGCGACGGCGCTGGCGCGCCGCGCCGAACTGTTCTGATGGGCCCGTGCTACACTCTTAGCAGTCTCTTTAATCGACTGCTAACTAACAAAACCTGATGTCTGGTCCGGCTTTATCCGACCGTACCCGCCGAATTCTGGCGACGCTCGTACGTTCTTACATTGACACGGGTGAACCCGTCGCGTCGGCGACGCTCGCCCACAAAGCGGGTCTGAACCTTTCCTCCGCAACGGTCCGCAACGTCCTCGCCCAGCTCGAAGAGATGGGTTACGTGTGGCAGCCGCACACCTCGGCCGGCCGCGTGCCGACCGACACCGGCTATCGCTGCTACGTCGACATGCTGCTCGACAACCGCCGCTCCACCAAGGACGTGTCGGCGGTTGAAGCGCGGCTGCGGCAGGAAGCCGGCGACGCGCCGTTGATGGATGACCTGCTGTCGTCGACCTCGCACGTGTTGTCCGAAGCCGGCAAGGGCGTGGGCTTCGCGATTGCGCCGCCGAACGCCGAGGCGCTGTTCCAGCGGATCGAATTCGTGCCGCTCAGCGGCTGCCGCATTCTGGTGGTCATGGTCGCCAGCGGCAACCAGGTATCCCAGAAGACGGTTGATATCGGCGAATCCGTGAGCACCTCGGAGCTCGAGCAGGCCGCGAACTTCCTCAACTCGGAATTCTCGGGCCGCACGCTGGACGAGGTCCGCGCCGGCGTAATCGAGCGCCTCAAAGAGCAGCGCTCGTTGTACGATCAATTGCTGGGCCTGGCACTGCGCCTCGCCAGCAGCTCGTTCGAGAACCTCGATCAGCCGACCTCGGTCTACGTCGATGGCGCGACGACCCTTCTCGAAGAGGTCGTGCAGGCCAGCGGCATCTCGACCGCCACGCTGAAAGCGCTGTGGCGAATGGTGGAAGAAAAACAACGCCTGGTGCGCATGCTGACGGAATACATCGACGGGCCTGGCCTGACGGTCGTGATCGGCGCGGAACACAGCGATCCCGAGCTGCGGCCGTTCAGCCTGATCGCCGCGACGTATTTCGACGGCCGCAGCACCGGCACCGTCGGCATCATTGGGCCGACGCGCATGCGGTATTCGAAGGCGATCAGCGCCGTCGACATGGCCGCCATTGCCGTCGCCCGCGTGCTGCGAGACGTCAACTAAATTGTCCGTAGAGGCGGGACTTTAGTCCCGCCTGAATTATCCAGTCATGAGCGATCAGCAACCATTCGACCCCGAAGATCCCAGCGCCATTGTGCCTGACGATGCGCCCGCGACGCCGGAGGCGTCGCAGGAAAAAAAAGAGCGCGATGATCTCTACGATCGACTCCTCCGCAAGACCGCCGAATTCGACAACTTCCGCAAACGCGTCGAGCGCGATCGCAAGGACATGATCGACTACGCCTCGACGGACGTGCTCGGCGACCTGCTGACGGTAGTCGACGACTTCGACCGCGCGCTGGCAGCCGACACCCCGCCCGAAGCGCAGCAGTTCAAGGCCGGCCTCGAACTGATCCAGCGCCAGCTCGCGGAACTGCTGAAGAAGCGCGGCGTCTCTACCATCGAGGCGCTCGGCGCCGACTTCGATCCGCACGTGCACCAGGCCGTCGCCTATGAAGAAGTGCCCGGCGCGCGTGAAGGCGAAGTCGTCGGCGTGATGGCCAAGGGCTACAAGCTTGGGGAGCGGCTGCTGCGGCCGGCGCTGGTGAAAGTGGCAAAAGCATCGTGAGCAAGCGCGATTATTACGCGGTCCTCGAGGTCTCCCGGACCGCGACCGATCCGGAGATCAAGAGCTCGTATCGCAGGCTGGCGCTCAAGTTCCATCCCGATCGCAACCAGGGCGACACGACGGCCGAGGAGAAGTTCAAGGAAGCGGCCGAGGCCTACGCCATCCTCAGCGATGCCGACAAGCGCGCCCGCTACGATCGATTCGGCCACGCCGGCGTCGGCGGCGGCGCGCAGGGATTCGACCCGTCGCAGTTCACCGGCTTCGAGGACATTTTCGGCGGGCTCGGCGACATTTTCGGATTCGGCGGCGGCGGCCGGCGTTCGGGACCACAGCGCGGCGCGGATCTTCGCTACGACCTCGAGATCAAATTCGAGCAAGCCGCGAAGGGCACCGAAACGAACGTCCAGATCCCGCGTCACGAGACTTGCGAGAGCTGTAAAGGCAATGGCTCGGCGCCCGGAACCACACCGACCACGTGTCCGCAGTGCCGGGGCAGCGGTCAGCTCCGCTATCAGCAGGGGTTTTTCACGGTCGCGCGCACGTGCAGTCAGTGCCGCGGCGCCGGCAAGGTCATTGCCAAGCCGTGCCCGGACTGCAAGGGCGCCGGCACCATCGAGCGGCAGCGCAAGCTCACGGTGAAGATCCCCGCGGGCATCGCGACCGGCCAGCGCCTTCGTCTCACCGGCGAAGGCGAAGCCGGCACGCTCGGCGGCCCCGCCGGCGATCTCTACGTCGTCATTTACGTGCGCGAGCACGAGTTCTTCCAGCGTGACGGCAACAACCTGCATTGCACGGTGCCGCTGGCCTTCACGACGCTCGCCCTTGGCTCGGAGATCAAGGTGCCGGGCATCGACGGCGAAGAGACGGTCAAGGTCCCCGAGAGCACGCAGACCGGCACGACGTTCCGCCTGCGCGGCAAGGGCATGCCCGATGTGTCGGGCCGCGGCCGCGGTGATCTACTGGTGACCGTTCACGCGATCACGCCGAAGAAGCTGAGCAAGGAACAGAAGAAGCTTCTCGAACAGCTTGCCGCCACGCTGCCCGAGCAGAAGGTGAAGCCGCAGGAGCGCGATGATGACGGCGACGATCGCGGCATCTTCGGCAAGGTCAAAGATATCTTTGGCTAGATCCTGGCCCGCACTCATCCTGCGGTCGCAACAAGTCGACAACTCGGAAGACCTTGTCTCAGCAGTTCTTGCTGATTTCGCTCCGGTCGCGATTCACGATCTCGCCGATCGGCCGCTGCCGCCAGGCGGCCTCTGGGATCCGACGTATCCGCCGATACCGGATCCACCGCCGACTCCCCTGCATTGGAACGTCTGTTTCAACGACGCCAGCGAGCGCGATCGCGCCGCGGATGCCATTGATGAAGCGATGCCGCACCTCGCGATCGAGCGCGTCGATCTGCCCGATGAAGATTGGGCGGCGCGCTCGCAGGAGTCGCTGAAGGCCGTCCGCGCCGGCAATTTCATCGTCGCGCCGCCCTGGGATCTCCCGCCCGAGGATGTCGACGCCACGGTGATCGTGATTGAGCCGTCGATGGGATTCGGCACGGGCCATCACGCGACGACGCGGATGTGCCTGCGCCTGCTGTCGGACATCGATGTCGTCGATCAGACGGTGATCGACCTTGGCACCGGCTCCGGCGTCCTCTCGATGGCCGCGGCGCTGATGGGCGCGCGCAGCGTCATCGGCATCGACGTCGACCAGGACGCGATCGACTCCGCCGAGACCAGCTCCCGGCTGAACACGCTGCCCGACACCATTACGTTTACCGTGTCTGATTTTCGCAACGAGCCGCCGGCAGCCGCGGATGTCGTGCTCGCGAACCTGACCGGAGGGATGCTGACGTCGAGCGCGGACTCGATCGCCGGGCTGGTCCGTCCGCACGGTCACTTGGTCCTCAGCGGATTCGATGACACGGAGATCGACGCCGTGCTGCGCGCGTTCCCGCAGTTCGTGGAGCGCACGCGCTTGAGCGAGGATAACTGGAACGCGCTCTTGCTCAATCCTCGGCGCGATTGAAGACGAC
>JAYWEJ010000141.1:0-4393 GCA_043779345.1 Acidimicrobiia bacterium
TCGGCGCCGGCCGCCTTCGCGTGCGCCAGAACGGTGTCGCAAATCCTGAGCGCTTCGTCGCGGTTCAACATTACGCCGCCCCCGTGTTGAGCACGTTGACGCTGCGGAAGCGCGCGGGCGGACAGCCGTGACTGACGGCGTTGGTCTGACCGGGCTCGCCCTTGCCGTCGGCCGATGTTCCCCACAGACGATAGGTCGCCGGGCCGCCGAGCCCGTCGCAGGACGCCCAGAAGTCCGGCGTTCGCGACTGATAGGCGGCGTCGCGCACCATCGCGCCGAGCTTGCCGTTCGTGATCTCGCGGATCACCGCGCCGCCGAACTGGAAGTTGTAGCGCTGATGATCGATCGACGACACCCCACGGCCCTCGATGAACAGGCCCTTCTTGATGCCGCTGAACAGCTCCTCGAGCGTCACCTCGGTCGGTGCCGGCTCCAGCGAGACGTTCGGCATGCGCGGGAACGGCACGCTCGACCAGTCGTCCGAGTGCAGGCAGCCATGCGATCGCTGCTGGCCAACCAGCGGCGCGAGCTCCCGCGTTGTCTGCCAGTCCACGAACATGCCCTCGCGCACGATGTGCCAGCGATCCGACTTCACGCCCTCATCGTCGTAACCGGTCGTTGCGAGCCCGCCCGGCTGCGTGCGATCGCCGACCAGGTTCACGATCTTCGCGCCGAACCGCAGCTTGCCGGCGTCGGTCGGCTTCACGAAGCTGGTGCCGGCCATGTTCGCTTCGTAGCCAAGCGATCGATCGAGCTCCGTCGAATGGCCAACCGATTCGTGAATCGCCAGGAATAGTTGCGACGGATCGACGACGATGTCGAAGCGGCCGGGGACGACGGGTTTGGCCTTGAGCTTCGCGACCACCTCGTGGCCGGCCTTCTCGGCGTCCTGGAACCAGGGGTAGTCCTCGACGTACTCGTAGCCGAGCAGCTTCGCGCGATCGACAACGGCGCGCGTCTGAAAGTCGCCGGAGGCGCGATCGGCCGCGGTCGCGGTGAACTGTGGATAGGTGCGCACCAGCCGCTGCGTGATCCGCGAGCCTTCGCTCGACGCGAAGTATTTCTGTTCGTCAACGAACTGAATCTGCGAGTTGATGAAGCTGACGCCCGGAACCGCCATCGCGGTGTCATTGAGCTTGAAGAGAAACGCCGTCTTGGTTTCGAGCGGCACCTCGAACGGATCGCGCTTGATCGGATTGCTCCAGGTCGCGACGACCTTGTCGGCGTTGGCGAGGACGACTTTGCGGGTCTGCAGAATGGCGTTGGCCTTCGCAATCGCGATCGCCTGGTCCGCCACCGCGCGGGCCGATGCCGGATCGACCTTGTTGGTCGCGGCGAAGCCCCACGCGCCGTCCACCAGCACGCGCAGTCCCATGCCGTAGCTCGACGACCGGGAGACGTTCTGCACCTGGCGCTCGCGCGTCGCGATCGACTCGCGGCGGTAGCGATTGACGCGGATGTCGGCGTACGACGCGCCAAGCATGGCGGCGCGGGCCAGCGCGGCTTCCGCAACCTCGGCACGGGCCGCGTCGGCGGCGGCACTCGGCTGAAACGCGTCCGCCCAATCCGGGACGTATGTCGCCGCGATCGCGGCGGAGCCGGTGGCGATGAACTGGCGGCGGGAGAGCGAAGGGATGCGCATTGCGGCGATTATATGAGTCGCGTGTGACCGGACCCTCGACCTGATACGCTTGATCTCGGCGGCGGCGAGGTGCTAACGTGGCCCTAGCTAGTTAACTGTTTGTAACACAAGGAGATACGAGCATCAGCACGGCGTCAATGCGCAAGGTCACGGTTCCTGAAGCGGGTGTCTCCACGCTCTTCGGGGCCTACGACGACAACCTTCGGCAACTCGAATCCCTTCTGAACGTTCGCATCCGCACCCAGGGCCACGAGCTCCTGGTCGAAGGCGATGCGGTCAGCACCGCCAAGGTCGCGCGCCTGGTCCAGCAACTCGGCGACCTGATCAACGAGGGCCATTCGATCTCCGACCGTGACGTGAAGACAGCCGCGCAGCTCGTCGCTGAAGACGCGGCGGTCGATCTCCGCGACCATTTCCTCAAGGACGGGCAGATTCGTACTGCCGGCAAGCGACGCATCGCCGCGAAGTCCGCGAACCAGCGGCGCTATCTCGAAGCGATCGATCAGCACGACATCGTCTTCGGCATCGGCCCCGCGGGCACGGGCAAGACGTATCTTGCGATGGCGCAGGCCGTGAGCTACCTGCTCGCGAAGAAGGTCAGCCGCATCATCCTGGTGCGCCCCGCCGTCGAAGCGGGTGAGAAGCTCGGCTTCCTCCCCGGCGATCTGCAGGAGAAGGTCAATCCGTACCTGCGGCCGTTGTACGACGCGCTCTACGACATGCTCGATGTGGAGAAGGCGGAGAAGTATCTCGAGCGCGGCGCAATCGAAGTGGCGCCGCTCGCGTTCATGCGCGGCCGCACCTTGAGCGACGCGTTCGTCATCCTCGACGAAGCGCAGAACACCACGACCGAGCAGATGAAGATGTTCCTGACACGCCTCGGTTTCGGCTCCAAGGCCGTGGTCACCGGCGACGTCACGCAGATCGACCTGCCCGGCGCGCGCGTGTCGGGGCTGGTGCAGGCGATGGAGGTCGTCGGCAAGGTCGACGGCATCTCGTTCGTCTACTTCGACGAGCGCGACGTCGTGCGGCACAAGCTGGTGCAGGCAATCGTCAAGGCATACGACGCTTATGGCAGCGGCCCGTCTACGCGTTAGCGTCGCCACCCCCGACTTCGCGCCGCCACATCGCTCCGGCGCTTCGTCGAGGCAGGCTCTTGCGGTGAAAGGCTTAGGGCCGTGGCTGGCGAAGGTTGCCCCAGCCAAGGCCAGGGGCGACCTCAGCATCGCGATCGTGTCCGATCGCCGCATGCGCGCACTCAACCGCCAGTTTCGCGGCAAGGACAAGGTCACCGACGTCCTGTCGTTCCCGGCGGAGTCCCGCGGATTTCTTGGCGATATCGTGATCGCCGCCGGCGTCTCGAAGCGCCAGGCGCGCGAAGCTGGGCATTCCGCGGTCACGGAACTGCGCGTGCTGGCACTCCATGGCCTGCTTCATCTCTTGGGGTACGATCACGAGACCGATGACGGCCGAATGGGACGCGCCGAAGCGCGGTTGAGAAGGAAAGCCAGACTGCCCGACAGCCTCATCGAACGCGCCAGATGACCCCTCTCCTGTTGTTCCTCCTGGGATGTGCCGTCACATATCTCGGCACCGTCTCAGCGGCGTTCAATGCGCTGATGCGGCTGTCGCTGCGCATCCACGCGGAACGCACGGATCGGGACGATGCGCTGGCGTGGTACCTGGAAGATCCGCGCCGCCTCTTCATTCCGGCGCGCCTTTTGATCAGCACCCTGACGATCTTTGCCACGGCGCTGCTGGCGCGGGCCACCGGCGTCGATCCGGCGGGCTTCCCGGTCCTGGTCAGCTCGATCATCCTCGTCGTGCTGTCGTGCGAGCACCTGATCCCGCTCCTGATCGTTCGCAACGATCCCGAGCGCGTGCTCGACGTGCTGCTGCCGTCGTTCGACGCGATCGCGCGCCTGCTGAAACCGCTGACGTCGGGACTGCTGCGGCTGGGCACGAGCAGCCGGCGCCGCAACATGTCCGGTGTGCGAACCGATGCGCACGTGAAACAGGGCGCGACTCCGATCGAGGCGAACACCGCGACCACGGCCAGCATCCACGTGCCGCCACCCGATTCGACCGAGGCGGTGCAGGAGGGCCAGGCCCGCGAGCTGCTGCGCAACCTCGCCGACTTCCGCGAGACGATGGTGCGCGAGGTGATGACGCCGCGGCCGGACATCATCGCGATCGAGAGCACGGCGACCGTCGAACAGCTCTACACGCTGTTCCGGGAGCAGCAGTACTCGCGCATCCCGGTCTTCAAGGAGACGCTCGATAACGTGCAGGGTTTCGTCTTCATCAAGGACCTGCTGCAGCGCGGCCCCGCGACGGCGATCAGCTCACCGATCACGCCGCTGATCCGTCCGGCGCATTTCGTGCCGGAGACCAAGCGCGTGCCGGACCTGCTGAAGGAGTTCCAGCGCAAGCGGCTGCAAAGCGCGATCGTCGTTGACGAATACGGCGGCACCGCCGGTCTCGTGACGGTCGAAGATCTGCTCGAGGAGATCGTCGGCGAGATCCGCGACGAGTACGACGTCGAGGTCGAGCGCATCGTCGACGAAGGCGACGGCAAGTTCCTGTTCGCCGGCAGCGTGCACGTCGAGGAGATGGCGACGCTGCTGAAGGTGACCATCGCAGGGCACGGATTCGAAACGGTCGGCGGCTTCCTGCTGTCGCGGCTCGGCCGCGTGCCGGCTGTTGGGGAGCATTTCGAAGTGGATGGCCTCGACGTCGAGATGGTCGAGA
>JAYWEJ010000142.1:0-10443 GCA_043779345.1 Acidimicrobiia bacterium
ACGGCGGTAATCTCGGATGCCGGCTTGCCGAAGTAACCAAGCGACGCCGCCTGAACGCCGTAATAGCCTTCACCGAAATACACGTGGTTCAGGTAGGCCTGCAGGATCGCCTTCTTCCCGAACTTCTCCTCGAGGTGATGGGACAGCCAGGCTTCACGGAACTTCCGGCTGTAGGTGCGCGAGCGATCGAGCACGTTGGCGCGAACGAACTGCTGGGTGATGGTGCTGGCGCCCTGGACGATGCGGCCGCGGCGGATGTTCGCGACCATCGCCGCAGCCATGCGGCGGATGTCGACGCCGTTGTGCTCGTAGAAACGGCGATCCTCGGCCGCCAGCACAGCCTGCTGCAGCGGCTCCGACATCTGTTCCAGCATCACAGGCATGCGGTGCTCGCGGAAGAGCGCCGAGATGACGCGATCCTTCGAATCGTAGATGAGGGTGCTCTGTGGCCCGAACTCCAGCGTCAGCCGGTTGCCGACTTCGTCGACCTCCTGCTTGATCTGATACATGCGGAACAGCACGACGCACATGATGAGCGAGAGGCTCACGAGCAGCGCGCGAATCAGTGCATGGCGGAGTCGGGTCGGGATAATGGCGCGCATAACGTTTCTACTGCTGGAAAACAGCAAACGGTATGCCGCGTTTTCGAGGGACTTCCGTGCTCGATCAGAGCACGGATTTAGCTTTGTACGATAGGTGACAATCCTGGTCGCGCGAGGCGTGAAGAAGGTCGCGGAGAGGCAGACTTTCTATAGTCACACTCGGGCTTCAGTGGTCTTGATAACGATCTCGCCAATCAGCGTTTTGTGGACGGGGCACTTGTCGGCAATCTCGATCAGGCGCTGGCGCTGCTCGGCGTCGAGATCGCCGTCGATGGTCAGCTGCCGATCGATCACAAAGCCGCTGTCGCCGCTGGTGCCGGTGAGGGCTACGCGCACATTGCGCAGCGGCCAGCCCTTCCGCTCCGCGTAGACCTTCAAGGTCATCGCGGTACACGAACCCAGCGCCGCGAGCAACAGCTCGTGCGGCGTCGCGCCCGTGCCATCGCCGCCCCTCTCCGTTTCCTCATCGGAGCGGACGCGATGCCCGCCAACCTCGATGTCCTGCGCGAACTTGCCGCCGGCCCAACCGACTTCCACTTTACGCATGCGGTCGATTGTAGAACACCAACCGCTACCTTCCGACGATCGGGATAGAGCCCGCCGTCGGCGTATTCATCAGGAACGTCGCCATGTGGTGGAAGAAGCCTCGCAGGAGATCTTCCGACTCCTTGGGCAACTTCGCATCGTCGAGCGCGCGATCCATCAGCTGCACCCAGCGGTCACGCGAGCGCTGATCGAGCTTGAACGGCATGTGGCGCATCCGCAGGCGCGGGTGGCCGCGCTGCTCCATGTAGCGCGGCGGCCCGCCGAAGCGGCCGACCAGGAAATCCTTCAGCCGCTCTTCCGCGCCCGCCAGGTCATCCGCTGGATACATCGGCCCGAGGATGTCGTCGGCGGGCACTTGCGCGTAAAACGCCCTCACCAGCCGCTCGAAGCCCGGTTCGCCAATCTGACCGTAAATCTCGCCTTCTGAAATCATCAATCAATCCGAAATCTGCAATCCGAAGTCTAGAATCTCTGCCACCCATCATATGATCTGCAAATGGACGATGCACCGAAGAGCGCGGTTGAACTGGCGATGGCGCGGTTCAAGAAGCAGGATGCCGAGCAGGGCGTAAGCGAGCGGGCGCTCTCGGAGGAGCAGAAGAACGAGATTGCCGACGTCAGGAAGACCTACGGCGCGAAGCTGGCGCAGGAGGAAATCCTGTTCACGTCGAAGACCCGGGTCTACATCGATCCCGAGCAGCGCCGCACCATCGGGGAGCATTACCGGCGCGACGTCGAGCGCATCACTCACGAACGGGATCGGAAGATCGAAAAGATCCGCGCGACCTGACGAGCGACGCGATCGCGCACACCGTCAACGCGCAGCCAATGCCGAGCAGGTGAATGGAAAACCGGCCCGCATAGGCAACCCCGCGCGCCGCCAGCGCGCCCGAACAGGCCACCAGGAAGAACGCCGCGAGCGCCAGCGGCACGTCACGAAACACGTTGACGTTCAACATCGCCGCCACCGCGACGATCGCGCCGAACAGTGACGGCACCGCGTAGAGCGCAAAGCGCGGCGGATCGTTGAAGGTCAGCACCATCATCAGGCTGCTCAGCATTCCGCCGAGGTTGTCGGCGACCGGGTGTCCGGATCGCCACAACACGTGATTGCCCCACGTGGTGCCGTGCAGCATCGAGAACACACCGGTGTAGTGATAGGTGCGGATGGTGAACAGCAGCATCGCGACCAGGATCACGCCGGCGACGCCGAAGAGCGCATGCCACGATACGTGGGGCGACCACTGCTTCGGCCGCCACCACCCGCGCGCCATCACCGCGAGCGACAAACCGAACGCCGACGCGGCAAATGCCATCGGCAGGTTGTTGAGGCGCGTATAGAAACCGATGGCGGCCAGCACGCCGGCGCCGAGTGCCGTCGCCAGCGGGATGTTGCCGCGAAGCCGCGCCGACGCGATCACGAGGGCCGCCAAATAGATGAAGCCGGCCGAGGCGATGTCCGACAAGCCGAGGCCGATGAACATCCACGCCGGGCCCTGCATCACGATCGTCAGGCACAGCACCGCCGATGCCAGGCCCCATCGAAATCCATAGGCGGCCGCCACCACCTGGTGCGCAAACAGCGCCGACACCATCAGGCAGATCGCATCCCACCAGAACTCGCCCATGCTCGAGTCGCCGAAGATCATGTGCAACGCGCCGGCGATCCACCGGTAAAACGGCTGGAACCAGAACGTCAGCTCGCCGCCTTGCAGCCAGTAGCCCTGTAGGTAGATGCGATAGGCGAAGCGCTGGAACATCCACATGTCGTCACCGCCGGCGTAGAGCGAGAAGCGGCCGATGTGCGACGCGTGCACCGCGGTGACGAACGCCAGCCAGGGAATGCCGATCAACAGGAACGCGCCTTTCAGCGTCTGCTTCTCCTTCGGCACGCCCAGCGCAATCGCCAGGCCGAGCGCGGTGATCGACCACGTCGCCCAGGGCGTCAGGACCAAGTTGGGACCGGGATGCGCGCCAAGCCAGCCGACGAGTAGCGACGCGATCAGCGAGAATCCCAGCGTCATTGGATCGCGCCAGCCCCACAGGAACGCCCCGATCCATCCGATCACAAGGGTCCATGTCAGCGTCTGGATCATCAACGCGACGGGCCACCGAATTCGCTGATCAGTTGCCGACATGCGCGAGGTGGTCGGCATCGCGAAGCCACTCCAGATCGACTGGACGTTCGACAACGGCACGAAGGTCCATCGATTTCCAGAGATCCTGCTGCTGACCTGAACGAAGTGCCCGCCGGCGCCGAGGGTCACCTGATGCCGCGACGGTCCGACCGCGGGAACCTCGCTGCCATCGACAGCCAGGGTCGTTGCCATGGTCGCGCCGGTTTCGACGATGAGCTCCCAGGGATGGGGCCGGTCGAAGTACCCCGACGCGGTCATGTCGAACGTTGTATAGGGCGGACGATCGTCCGGTGTCGGCAGGTTGTTGTCGGTGGGCGGCATGTTGAAGAACCACACCGGGAATTCCTTGTACTCGCGATAGGGCCGCGTCATGATCGCCGAGCAGCGCGGTGTCCGAGACCACCAGTCCGCGCGCACGTCCCACGAGTGGATGCGGCCACTCGAATCGGTGACGAGCGGCTTCGGCGTCTCGAATTGCACGCACCAGCCGTCGCGGGCGAGCGTCGACGATCCCGCTTTGGCGATGAAGAGCGCGACGATCAGCGCGCGGACGAACCGGTGACGGAGATAACCGGGATGCAGCCACCACAGGATCGGCGCGACCAGACCGATGAGGATGGCTTCGGACACGCCGTCGAGCGGCGCGCCATCGAGCGTGCCGCTGAGGTGGTCGGGCCAGAGGAGCAGCGCGATCGCCGCGAATCCCCAGAGGCCCGTGGCCAGCCCTCTAGCCAAAGAGGCTCTTTGCGACAAACCACACATTGGCCGGCCGCTCGGCGAGCCGCCGCATGTACCAGGGGAACCAGTAGTCGCCGTAGGCGATCAGCACGCGCACTTGCGCACCGTCGTGCGACAGGCGCAGCTGCGCCGACTTCTGGATGCCGTACAGCATGTGGATTTCGAACTCATTCGCCTTCACGCCGGTCATCTGGGCGTGCGATCGAATCGACTGAATCAGCTGGAGATCGTGCGTGCCAAAGACCGCGCGCGCGCCCGCGGCTCGCGCGCCGGCGCCAAGCATCACCTGCGCGAGCGCGACGTAGTTGGCGTCGACGTCGCTCTTCTTCGGAAACGCGACTGCGGCCGGCTCGTTGTACGCGCCCTTCACCAGGCGCACGCCGATGCCGCGCGACGTGATGTCCTCGAGATCCTCGCGCGTGCGGAACAGGTACGCCTGCAGGCAGACGCCGATGCGCGGAAATTCCTCGCGCAGCCGCTTGGTCAGCGTCAGCGTGATGTCGACATACGGCGACTGCTCCATGTCGATCCACAAATAGTTCCCCGTCGCCTGACATTTGGCGGCCAGGTCGCGCAGGTGACCGTAGGCGAGCTCGCGATCGATATCGAGACCGAGCTGCGTCAGCTTGATCGACGGCTCGCAATCCAGCTTGCTCGCGCTGATCCGGTCGATGACCTCGAGATAGTGAGACGCGACGCCGTCCGCCTCGCCGAGGTCCTTGACGTTCTCGCCAAGGCGCGTGAAGACGGCCGCGATGCCTTCCGCGGCGGTCGCCGCGGCGGCGGCGAGCATGTCGTCGAAGGACTCGCCCGGCATGAACTTCGAGACGGCGCGGCGGATGAACGGCACTTTGGTCCCGTTGGCGCGAAGCCACTGATTGTCGGAGACCTTGAGAAGCACGGTGCGCGCGACGCTCATGCGTTCATCATCCTAATCGTCCGCCTTCGCCGAGGCTATAGCCATTTGCGCCTCGGCTACGGCGAGACTGGCTTCGCCAGGGGTTAGCGTATGCAGCGGTCCGATCCGCACCAGCTGCGGCCAGATCGAGCGGACCATCACGACCACCAGCAAGGTCGCGAATCCCCCGCCAACCACCGACAGCGTCGGTCCGAAGAGGGCCGCGGTCGCGCCGCTCTCGAAGGCGCCGAATTCATTCGAGAAGCCGATGAACACGTAGTTGATCGCCGAAACGCGGCCGCGCAGGTGATCGGGGGTGATGGTCTGTTCCAGCGTCAGCCGGATCACGACGCTGATGTTGTCGAAGACCCCGGTCAGGAAGAGGCAGAACAGCGATAACGCAAATGACCGCGACAGGCCGAACCCGATCGTCGCCAGCCCAAAGCCCGCGACGACCCAGAGCAGGACGACGCCGGGACGCTGCCATGGCTTGATCCGCGTCGTGATCAGCGCCATGCTCAGCGCGCCGACGCCAGGCGCGGCTCGCAGGTAGCCGAGACCGGCGGGACCGACGTCCAGGATGTCTTTCGCGAAGATCGGCAGCAACGCGACCGCGCCGCCGAATAACACCGCAAACAGATCGAGCGTGATCGCCGAGAGAAACAGCGGATTGGCGCGCACGAACCGGAATCCTGCAAACACCTCGCGCGCCGAGCGCTTCCCCACCGCCGCCGGCGGCCGCCGTGCCGGCAGCGTGCGAATCATGAGAATGAACACCACTTGCGCGACCGCCGCCAATGCAAACGACGACGTCGCCCCGCCGGTGATGGCGATCAGAGTGCCGCCCACGGTGGGCCCTGTAATCACCGCTAGTTGGAACGTCGATGCCAGCCAGGCATTCGCGTTGGCGAACTCGGCGGGTGCGAGCAGTTGAGGAAGGATGGTGCTGACAGACGGCGCGGAGAACGCCCGCGCCGCGCCCACCATGAACAGCAGCGCATAAATCGCCCATGTCGGACCATCGAGCCACGACAGCAGCGCCAGGCCGGCCGCCGCCAGCGTCAGCACCGCATGCGCGAAGATGCCGATGTTGCGGCGCGGATATCGATCGGCGGCGTTGCCGGCGACCACCATCAGCAGCAGCACCGGCGTCAGCTCGGCGACGCCGACGAGGCCGAGCGACCACGGATCGCCGGTGCGCTCGTAGAGCTGCCAGCCGACCGCGACGTTGATCATCTGCCAGCCGGCGATCGCGGCGAAGCGCCCGATCGCAAACGATCGGACGAACGGATGTCGCAAAGCTGCGTAAGAGTCGTCGATTCACATATTGTATTGGGTGTCCGTGCGCATCGGCATCCAGACCTGGGGCAGCGAAGGCGACATCCGCCCGTTCCTCGCGCTTGGCCACGCGCTGGCCCGGCGCGGCCACGCCGTCGAGCTCCTGTATACGGAGATCGGCGAGCGGCGCTACGAGGACGTCGCCGCGTCGCTCGGCTTCACCGCGCGCGCGGTCGCGTCGCCGATCATCGCCGACCCTCAGCGGCTTTTCGACATCGGCCTGAAAATCCTCAACACCCGCAATCAACTCGAGCAGGGGCTGATCATCAGCAGGGCGATGCTCGAGCCCGTGATCGAGGCGACGTACGAAGCCGGCCTCGATCTCTGCCGGCGCTCGGACCTGCTCGTCCATCATTTCATCCTGCATTCGGCGCGCGCCGCCGCGGACAAGACCGGCATCCCGCAGATCACGGTGACGTTCGCGCACATGCTCACGCCATCGCGACATGTGCATCCGCACGGCCTTCCCGACCTGGGCGCGTGGGCGAACATGATCGAGTGGAACTTCGCGCGGTTTGCGCTGAACCGCACGATGTTGAAGGACGTCAACCGGTTGCGGGCACGAGTCGGGGTGCCGCTCTTCACCGACCTGATGCACGATGCCTGGCCGTCGCACCGATTGAACCTGCTGGCGTCGAGTCCGGCCTTTATCGATCGACCGCCAGACTGGCAGCCGTGGCATCAGCTGTGTGGCTTTCTCGAGCTGCCGCCGCACCAACACGAGGTCGTATCACCCGAGGTTGAACAGTTTCTGGCGAGCGGGCCGGCGCCGGTGTTCATGGGATTCGGCAGCCTGATGCCGATGGCCGGCGGCGAACACCTTGCCGCCACGATCGACACCTTCGACGAAGCGGCTCGGCTCGCCGGCTGCCGCGCCATCGTTCAATCGGAGATCGATCCCAGCTTCGCGCGGAGCGCTACGGTGGGCGGGCGCCGGGAGCGAACGTTGTTCGTGAAGCGCACGCCACACACACTGGTGTTCCCGCGGTGCGCGGCGGTCGTGCATCACGCCGGCGCGGGCACCACCCACACGACGCTGCGGGCCGGCGTGCCCTCAGTCCCGGTGCCGCACGTGTCCGATCAGTTCCCGTGGTCCGATGAACTGCGGCGGATGGGCGTGGCTCCGAAAGCGATTCGCCGGATGAAGCTCACCGCGCCCACACTCGCGTCCCGCATCAACGAGGTCCTCTCCAATCCGCGAATGAAGGCGGCCGCGATGGCGATCTCCGCGCGCATGCAATCCGACAACGGGCCGGAGACGGCCGCGGATCTGATCGAAAAGGCGATGGCCGACTTCGCCCGCTGACGGCCGCCGGCCAGGTCGCGACAGCCGGGACAGCTGGCCTGGAATTTGTAGAGGCAGGAGCGGAGAGGTATGCATGGTCACCAGGAGTGGACAGCGTTGCGCGCTCATCGCGCTGTTTTTCGCGGGTTTGATGACGCTCAGCGCGCGCGGCGCGTCGGCACAGTCCTCTATTAACTTCAACGGCGGCGCCTCGATCGACCCGACGCAGGTCTACGCCGGCGTGTCATGGGAATCGCCCGACATCGGCGGCCGCTTCCGAATCCGCCCGGGGATCGACGGCGGGTTCGGCGACGGCCTGCGCCTCGGCACCATCAACCTCGATCTGATCGTGAAGTTCCCGCTGGGCACGTCGGGCTGGACGCTGGTCCAGGGCGGCGGGCCGACGATCATCGTTGCGAAGGCCACCGGCGAGAACGGGGATGGCCCGCGCGACCTCCGCGCCGGCGGCAGCTACCTGTTTGGATTTCAGCACGACAACGGCTTCTTCACCGAGTTCCGCGTCGGCGGCGGCAATCTCGTGCCGCAGCTGAAACTCGGTGTCGGCTGGTCGGTGGAGATCAGATGACGACGCCGATCTAGAATCGGTCATGCACCGAACACGCACGTTCGAGTGGGACGAACCCACTCCTTACCGGCATCGCGCCGAAGGCAAATCAGGACTCGAGTTACTGCAACGCGCGGTTGCTGGAGAGTTTCCTCCGCCACCGATCGCGATGATGATGGACATTCGCCTGACCGAGGTTGAGAAGGGCCGCGCGGTGTTCACCGGTACTCCGCAGGAATTTCACTACAACCTGCTCGGCAGCGTGCACGGCGGCTACGGCGCCACGCTGCTCGATTCGGCGATGGGCTGCGCGGTCCACAGCACACTCAACGCCGGCGATCTCTACACCACGCTCGAATTCAAGATCAATTTCGTGCGCGCGTTGACGCACGAGACCGGTCCGGTGCGGGGCATTGGCAGGGTGATTCACGAGACGCGCACGACGGCGCTGGCGGAGGGACGCATCGAAGACGCGTCCGGAAAGCTTTATGCGTTCGCAACGACGACGTGCGTAATAAGAAGGGCCGGCACCGCATAGCGGTCCGGCCCCTGTTGGCCTGTTGGCCCGTTCGCCTGTTGGCCTATTTCTTCACGTACTTCTGCAGCTTGCGCGGGCCGACTTCGGCGCCGTAGATGTTGCCCTGCGAATCCACCGCAACACCTTCCGCCGCCAGCGTGCCACCGGGCGGCTTGCCGCCGTCCGCCATCTTCGCGACCACCTTGCCGTCAACCATTTCGTAGGTCAGCCCGTTGTGTGACGGATCCGGAATGAATCCCGTGATCTTGCCGTCGCGCGCGCTGCCGATGCGAATGCCGCGCTGCCACGCGTAGTGCGGCGGGCTCACCGATCCGGACTCCGAGTCCGCACCGTAAATGATGTCGTCCTTGATGAAGATCCCGCTCAGGCGGCTGAACTGGTACAGGGTCTCGAGCGTCTTGAAGGTTTCCGGGTCGAGCACCTGAATGCGGTTGTTTGAACGATCCGCGACGAACAGACGGCCCTTCGAATCAAAGGCCAGCCCATGCGGCTGCATGAACTCGCCGTCGAGGGCGCTGCCCATCTTGCCGTACTCGCGGAGGAACTTGCCGGTGCGGTCGAACCTGATCAAGCGCGCCGTCGCAGGGGGCGCATTGCCGTGACCCTCGGCGACGAGGATGTCGCCGTTCGGATAGGTGATGACATCGTTCGGCTGATAGAACGACGCCGGATCCGCGGGCTGTCCCGGCTGGTTGCCGCCGGCCTTGCCGAGCGACAGCAGCACTTTGCCTTCGGGGCTGAACTTGATCACCTGGTGGCCGACGATCTTCGCGGGCGCAGCCGGCAGCGGCGCATCGGCGCCCGCACCGGGCGCGCGGCGCGGCAGGTTGTCCTGGCCGTCGGTGACCCAGATGTTGCCGTCGCGATCGACGTGGATGCCGTGCGGGAAGACGAACATGCCCTGCCCGAAGGTCGTCACCATCTTGCCGCTGGAATCGAACTTGAAAACCGTGTTGAGCGGCGACATTTCGTTCTTGGCGCGGTCGAAGCACGAGTTCACCGCGCAGCGCTCGGCGACCCAGATGCTGCGGCCGTCCTTGTCGATGTCAACGGCGCTGGTCGATCCCCAGGTGCGGCCCTCGGGCAGCTTCGCCCAGCCCTCAATCGTGCTGTAGGGATTCGGCAGGTCGTTGGTCGGCGGCGCCGACGCCCAAGCCCCGGTCGCGGGCGCCGGTGCGGGCGCCTGCGCGAACATCCCGCCGCTCAGAATTCCAAACGCCGCCACGCCGGCAGCAACCAAACCCACTCGAATCACACGTTCCATCGAAGGCCTCCCCAGAGCAGGAGATCTTACACGTTCCAGAGGTAAACTGTCGGTCTATGAGAGCTGCAGTGATTCCCGCGATCGTCGTCCTTGCGTCGGTGGCCCTTGGCGCTCAGCAGCCTGCGCCGCCGGTCGCCGCTGAAACGACTGCCACCGCGATCCCCGGCGTGGTCGCCGCTGGCACCAAGGTCGAAGTCATCAAGAGCGGCTTCACCGGCACCGAAGGTCCGATCGGCCTGCCCGACGGCAGCCTGATCTTCACCGAGACGCAGGCCAACCGCATCACGCGCATCGATGCGAACAACCAGACCTCGACCTTTCTTGAAAACTCCAACGGCTCAAACGGACTGGCGTTCGACAGCAAGGGCCGCCTGATCTCGGTGCAGACCACGCCCGGCAAGACGCTGATCGGCGTGATCTATCCGAAGGGCCAGGAAGCCACGCTGTCCGACAACTACGACGGCAAGCCGTACGGGCGGCCCAACGATCTCGTCGTCGACAAGAAGGGCGGCGTCTACTTCAGCGAGCCGG
>JAYWEJ010000143.1:0-4382 GCA_043779345.1 Acidimicrobiia bacterium
CACGGCCGGACGTTGCCGTCCGCCTCCAGAACGGCCGACACCCACGGCGCGTTGCATTGCACGTCGGGAAATGCGCCGCGGCCTGAGAGTGCCGTGTAGTACTGCAGGATTCGATCGAGCGAGTTCCGGCCGCCGGCGACAAAGCCGTGTTGAAACAGGGCGGGCGCCATCGACACCGCGCGCTCGATCGAAGCGGCCAGGTCAACGAGATCCTCTCGCGCCACGGTGACCTCGGCGATCCGATCGGCCGTCCATGGCGCGGGCCGGTTGAACGCCGACGACGACAGATCGGCGGCGAGGAAGGAAATCTCGGCGAAGCCGATGCGCTGCGCGGCGGCGATCGTCTCATGCAGCGTCGCGAAGTTGCCGCGCTGCACCACCGATCGCGCGATCATGCGAGGCGTGGGGTGTTGACCGTGGAGGGCCATCACTCCCCTGGCAATGCGATCGAACCCGCCCCTGACGCGGCGAATCATGTCGTGCGCAACGCGATCGCCGTCGAGTGAAATCACTACCGTATCGACCGCGGCCGCGATGTCGGCGGCATGTGTTTCGATCAGCAGCCCGGTCGTGACGAGCGTGACGCGAATGCGAAGCTGCTGCAGCCGGCGGCACAGCGCCCACAGGTTGCGATGCAGCAGCGGCTCGCCGCCGGTCAGCATCACGCGCTGCACGCGCAGCGCGCGGATGGCATCGGCGTGCCGGTCGAGATCGTCGGCGGAGATCTCGCGCCGGTCGGCGTTGGCCTTCCAGATGTCGCACATCACGCACCGGCAGTTGCACGCGGTGTGCACGGTCAACGCGAGGATCGGCAGGCTCTCGAGGCGATGGGTGACGCGGCCGCGGGCACGGCGGGCAATCTCGCCGGGGCCCACCATTAGTTGACCCGTCCCGAGCGAATCGTGGATGCGAAGCTTCCGCGATGAGTCGAATGGAGGACCTCGAAGCCCGGCTCCTGCAACGCCATCCGCGATACGTGCCGACCGACCCATCGCGCCACGAGCCTCGGCGATCCGTCGAGGACCGCCGGCAACGTCTCCACCGTGCTGGCATCGAACACGCTCGCGAGCGACGGCTCCGCAATCACGGGCTTGCCGTCGATCAGTGTCAGCCGCACGTCGCTTCGAGAGGCGTTGACGAGCGTGTCGAACGGGCAGGTCTCGTTGGGACGAAAGACCGTGACGTCCGCGGGCGCGCCGACCTCGATGCGGCCACCGTCATCCAGGCGGAGCAGTTGAGCGGCGCCGGCGCCGACCGTTCGCGCCAGGCCTTCGGCGCTCAGTTGCCGCGTCGCGTGCGCCGAGCGCAGCTCGTCGAGCAGATCCCGCTCGCCGCTCAATCGTGAATCACTCCCCAGCGCCAGCCGATCCGCATCGTCGAACGCTCGAACGTCGGCGGTGGCATCGAACAGGAAGCGGTTCGACGACGGGCACCACACCAGTCCGGCGCCGGCCTTGATCACGCGATCCGCCGCCGCGGCGCAAAACGCCACGCCGTGGATGAAGACGGTGTTCGGAGAGAGGCAGCCGAGACGATCGAAGGTGTCGAGCTCTGCGCGCGCCGCGTCATCGAGACCTTCGCCGGCATGAATCATCCACGGCCAATCGGCAGGCGTCTCCTGATGCGACTGCGCGACGGCCTCGCCGTCGATATGCAACGAATGGCTGTAGCCGAACCGTTCGACGACGCGCACCGGGAAGCGGCGGCGAAGCACGCGATGCATCGGATTGTGGTGACAGACGGTGGCGACACCGGCGAGCAGGTTCTTCAGCCCGCCGATCCAGACGCGATCGTCGAGCGTCTCCGGCCGGGTCACCGCCAGTGCCGGATCGGTGTCGAATCGCGGCTGAAAATCGGCGATCCATTCGCTGGCGTTGGTGTAGGTCTCGCGCCACTTCAATCGCGGCTGCGAGTTGAGCTCCAGATGATCGTGCGCGTTGATCAGTCCCGGGAAGACGAAGCTGCCATCCAGGTCGACGACCTGATCGCCTTTGTCGGGGGCGACGTCAATGCCGTCAATGCGGCCCCGCTTGACGCGCAGCGTGCGCGCCAGGCGGCCGCCGGGTGCCACGACTTGCGCGTTTACGAAGGTCAACGGCCTTGACCAGAACATCAGCGAGGCTCCGCCTTCGAGGTGCGTCGGCTCCGCCTCGCTGAGGCAGCGTTGTCTTGCCCCGCCTCCGGCGGGGCGGGTTGAGTGCGGGCGCGGACGATCAGGACGGCGCGCTGATCGGGGGCCGCCGCGAGCGCCGGCTCGCGCCACTCCTCGATCGCAAAACCCGCCGCCTCGCAGGCCTGGCGATGACGATCCAGCGAATGCCAGAAGCCATCGATCGCCCACTGCCGGCCGTCGCTTTCGAACGTGCGCGACCAGCCCGCCGCTTCGCCCGCCGGATGCACGACCGAATAGATCACGCGGCCGCCGGGCCGAAGCACGCGCGCGATCTCGGTCAGCGCCAGTTCGATCTCGGCGAGGTCACCCAGGGCAAGGCCGCACACGACGAGATCGATCGACATCGCGTCGAACGGCAGCGCGCGGAGATCCGCCCGCGCGATACGGGTCGTGGTGTCACGCGCGCGCTCGAGCATCGCCTTCGACAGGTCCATGCCAATCACTTTCGCGCCGCGATCGCCAAGGGCGCGCAGGTACCTGCCGCTGCCGCAGCCGGCGTCGAGCACCGTCAGGCCGCGAACCTCCGGCAGCAGCGCCAGCACGGTCTCGTGCTCGAGCTCCATCAGCGGATTGTGCGGCCGCGGCGGATACGTCCGCGCCCACCGCCCGTACGCCGACTGCGGATCGACCCATTCGACTCGGCCGCGGTTACCGCGGCCTCGCTCAGGGCGACGCACGAACGGCCATTTGAGCGCCATTAGAACCCTGTCGTCTCCGGCCGCTGATATCGAAACGCGCGTTGCAGCAGATTCAACTCCACCGGCCGCGTATACGCCTGGGCGTGATACCGCCACGCTGACGCCGCGCGCAGCAGCCGCCGCCGTGCCGGTGTCATTCGCATGTCGGTGACGGTCGGGTAGTAGGCGTTCAGCACGCTCTCGAAGTCGCGCACTTTCTGGCGCACTTCGCCGTGCGACCACGGCGTGCTCGGATCGCGCCGGAGCGCGAACGTCTGCCAGCGATCGCTGACCCAGCCCTCGAGCGTGTCGGGGAACGTGAAGCCCTGGTGCTGCGCGGCTTCGTAGAACGTGCCATCCATCGGCACCGGCGAATACACGTAGAGGATGATCTCGGTCGCGTCGTTGACCTCTTTGATGCGCCTGATGAAGGCGAGCGTCTGCGCGAGGTCGGCTTCCGGATCGGGCGGATTGCCGACGACGAACGAGAACTCGGGGACGACGCCGTACGATTTCATCCGCTTCGCGAGCTCGATCGTGAGATCCGCCGACGCGGTGCCGCCCTTGTTCATGCGCTTCAGCATGTCGGTGGATCCGGACTCGGCGCCGCAGAACACCATCTTGAGGCCGCTGCGCTTCATGGCCGCCCACGTCGCGTCCTTGTATCGCATCAACTCGTCGACGCGGCCGAGCGCCCACCAGGTCATGCCGAGCGGTGCCAGGCGATCCGCGATCGCCTGCGTGCGCGGTTCGGCGATGAAGAAGTCCATATCGTGGAATTGCACCGCATCGGCGCGATACAGGCGGCTGAAGTTCTCGAGCACCTGGCCGACGCGGTCGGGCGACTGCGCCACCCACTTGCGATTCGACATGCCGACGACCGCGCAGAAGTTGCAGGCGAACGGGCAGCCGAACGACGAGTGGTGCGTGGCCACGCGATCGCCGAGATAGTGCTTGTGGAAGTAGCGCTCCATCGGCAGCTGCTGGTACGGCCAGTCCGGCAGCTCATCGAGCGGCGTCAGCGCGCGCGGCGGCGTCCGGTGGATCGCGCCATGCTGGCGATAGGTCAATCCCGCGATCGACGACAGCGATCCGCCGTCTCTCAGTGCCCGCATCAACTCGAGGATCGTCTGCTCGCCCTGGCCGATCACGCAGATGTCGACGGTCTGTTCGCTGAGGCACGCGTCGGCGTGCTGCGAGGGAAAGTAGCCGCCCCAGATGATCGGTACCGACGGCAGCACCCGCTTCAACTGGCGGCAGCCCGACACCGCGGACCGCAGCTGCGGTCCGGGCATCACGGTGACGGCGATCGCGGTGATCGGCTGCCGGCCGGCGATCGCCAGGATGGCGCCGGCGGGATCCGCCTCGAGATTGCCGTCGACGATGCGGTATTCGAACTCGCCTTCGAGCATCGACCCGATCGCGAGCAGCGACATCGGCAGCGGCTTCTTCGGCGACGGCGTGCTCCACGGATTGAACAGCACGATCATCGCTCTCTCCAGTTGGCGGTGACGGCCATGCCGATCCTGCCG
>JAYWEJ010000144.1:0-4380 GCA_043779345.1 Acidimicrobiia bacterium
CGTCTCGAAGGCGTCGAGGCCGGCTGCGTCGTGGCTCGTGTTCGCCACGGCGATGGGGTTCCTCGGCGGCATGATGGTGATGGCCGCGCTCGTGACGATGTTTCCGTCCGGCGCCGCGGTCGTCGCCGAGCCGCGCGTCCGGGCCGCGCCGAGCAAAGTTGAAGTGAAGCCCACCAATGAAGAGGAGCCGGCGCCGATGGCGCCGCCCCCGCCGGCGGCCGTCGTCACCACGCCCGCCATGTCGGCGAACACTGTCGACGTCCTTCGCAACCGCCAACTCACGCTGCCGGTGCAGGGCATCAAGCGCGACGACCTGCGCGACACCTTCAACGAGATGCGCGGCTCGACCCGCCGTCACGAGGCGCTCGACGTGCTCGCGCCGCGCAATACGCCGATCCTCGCAGTCGAGGACGGCACCATCGCGCGCCTGTTTCTCAGCGACGCCGGCGGCATCACGATCTACCAGTTCGATCCGACGAGCACCTACGTGTACTACTACGCGCACCTCGAGCGCTACGTCGACGGGTTGAAGGAAGGCGCGCCGATCAAGCGGGGACAGGTGCTCGGCTATGTCGGCACGACCGGCAATGCGCCGCGCAACACGCCGCACCTGCATTTCGCCATCTTCAAGCTCAGCGACGAGAAGAAGTGGTGGCAGGGGACCCCGATCGATCCTTACTCGGTCCTCAAGTAAGTCGCGCGCGTTTCCTCGAGGCTCTCGAGAATCCGTTTCGCAAACGCCTCCGGCTGGATCACTTTCGCCGCCGGTCCGAATCCCATCACCCACGCCTGCAGCTCCCAGTCGATCACGACGTTCATCGCGAGCCGAATGCGCCCGCCCGGCAGCTCCTCAATCGTCTGCGAGGCGTGGAAATCGCGCTCGCGCAGGTACGGCGCCTCGTGCGCGGTGAATTCGATGACGATGGGCTCGGGGGTTCCCGAGAACGCGCCGAGCGAGTGGGGGAACACCTCGGCTTCCGCGGTCTCGACCGGACTGAACGAGTCCTCGAGCGCCACGGCCAGCTCGATACGCTGGACCGCGAACGTGCGCATCTCGCTGTAGTCGGGCACGAACGCCTGCAGATAGAGCCCGCCCTGCGCGTAGGCGAGGCGATAGGGTTCGACGATGTAGTCCTTGATCTGCTGGCTGGAGAACGAGTGGTAGCGCATCCGGACACGGCGGCGGCTGAGAATCGCGTTCATCAGCGCGTCAACGGATTTGGCGGCGGTCGCGCTCCGCGGCCGGGTCGCGTGTTCCTTGGCGCCCAGAGCGTCCGGAAGGCTGTCGATGAACTTCCACATCGACGGCGGCAGGGCGTCATAGAGCTTGTCGAAGGCGGAGGCGAGGCTGTCGCGGAACGGACCGCCGGCGACGGCGCTCAGCACGGTGCGGCTCAGGTGTAGGGCGCAGAGTTCCGAGAGTGAGAATCCGGCTGCCGCCACCCCTTTGAAGACGTCTCGATTCAGGACGAACACCGTCTTGGCGTCCCGCTTCGAGATGTCGATCGGGAAACCAGCTTGTGTCAACGCCTCGAAGTCGCGGCGGATGGTGCGCTCGGACACGCCATCGCCGGCTTCGGTTTTGGCCTCAGTTAGGGTCAATCCACGCGATCTACCCTCCAGCGCCAGGAGCAGGCGCCATTGGCGGACGATCTCTGTGTGCCTTTCCATTGGTTAGCTCAGCAGGGATTCACCTTCGCACCAGGTGCTCCGGCGCGACAGGCTCAGACGGTACGTAACATGCATAAGTGTGCAGCGGAGTGCAAGGGTACGCAAAGGCGGCCACCCTGACCTTATCTGTCAGGGACGCCGCATAAGGTGACGTTATGACGATTCGCATCCGATTCCGCCGTCCCGCTCCCGTCGCTCGCAAGGTCTGCAAGCACTGTGAAAACCGCAGGTCGCTGTTCCGCCAGGAGGGCATCCTCAAGTGGGATCCCTACTATGCGCTCTGCTACAAGTGCTACCAGCGCTACTTCACCCACGCGCAGGGCGAACAGGCGCCGCAGGTTGCAGCGGCAGCGAACGTGGATCGCCGTCGTAGA
The DNA here is from genome assembly GCA_043779345.1 of Acidimicrobiia bacterium. Classification (GTDB taxonomy): domain Bacteria; phylum Acidobacteriota; class Vicinamibacteria; order Vicinamibacterales; family UBA2999; genus 12-FULL-67-14b. The sequence goes on from JAYWEJ010000144.1 coordinate 2,046, forward strand.
ACACCCGCTCTAGAAACAGACCTGATGCCGGCGCGGTAAGCGTGGCCGGTGCCGGCAACCCTTTCTTCGGGTTGTCCGACAGCAGGCCGGCGACATCGTCGGGGTCGAGCGTACCTTTGCCGACCTCGACGAGCACGCCGACCATGCGCCGCACCATCTTCCAGATGAAGTGCGAGCCGCCGACGCGCACGAGGATCAAGTCGCCCTCCTCACCGAGCGTGACGTCCTCGACCAGGACGTCGGTGGATTTTTCTTCCGGATCATCATCGCTGAACGCCTGGAAGTCGTGCATGCCGTTGAAGCGCGACGCCGCGTCCGTCATGCGCGCGAGATCGAGCGGTTCCTTCACCCACCACACGAACGGCTTCGCAAACGCGCTGCGCCGCCGCGACACCTGGTAGAGATAACTGCGCGCCACTGCGCTGTGCCGCGCGTGGAAGCGATGCGGCACGGAGTCGACCGCGAGCACGTGAATGTCGGCGGGCAGTTCGTCGTTGACGGCCCGCCGCAGGGTTTCCGCCGGCAACGCCTTGCGAACATCGAGGTGCGCCACCTGCCGGAGCGCGTGCACGCCGGCATCGGTGCGGCCCGATCCCATGAATTCGAAGGTCTTGTCGCGGGTGGCGGCGCCGATCGCGCCCTCGAGCTCGCCCTGCACGGTGCGCGCGTTCTTCTGTTTCTGCCAGCCGCTGTACTTGGTTCCCGCGTATTCGATCGTGAGTTTGTAGCGAGGCACTCACCGTATGATATTCGGGCCATGAGCCATAAACCCGTCCATGCCGCAAATCTTCCCAAGCCGGTCGGTCCCTATTCACCGGGCATGGGCTTCGAGCGACTCATTTTCGTGTCGGGCCAGGGCGCGACCGATCCGGCCACCGGAACACTCGCCGGCGCCGACGTGGAAACGCAAACGGCGCAGTGCCTGAAGAACCTGCAGGCGATCCTCAAGGCCGGCGGATCGGATCTGCAGCACGTGCTGCGCTGCGGCGTGTTCCTGATCGACATGAAGGAATTCCAGAAGATGAACGCGGTCTACTCGCGCATGTTCGGCGACCATCGCCCGGCGCGGACGACCATCCAGGCCGCGGACCTGCCCGGGGACGGACTGCGGGTCGAAATCGACTGCATCGCCTACGTTCCATAAGGCTGGTAAAATCGGCGGATGACGAATCTGTTCCGCCGCAGCGTGGCGGTCCTGGCCCTCCTTGTTGTCCTGCCCCTCGTCGGGCACGCCAACGAAGGCTTCTGGCCGTTCAACCGCATCCCCAGGGCCGCGATCAAGCAGGCGCTGGGCGTTGATCTCTCGGATCAATGGATCGAGCGCGTGCAGCAGGCGTCGGTTCGCTTCCCCAGCGGATCGGGCTCCTTCGTGTCGCCCGACGGCCTGGTGCTGACGAACCATCACGTGTCGCTCGATCTACTGCACAAGATGAGCACGCCGGAGCGCGATTACGCGTCGAAGGGATTTCTCGCCGGCGATCGCGGCCAGGAGCTGAAGGCCGCCGATCTCGAGCTGATGTCGCTGCAGAAGATCGACGACGTCACCGCGAAGGTGAACGAAGCGGTCAAGCCGGGCATGTCGTCCGCGGACACGCTGGCGGCGCGGCGCTCGGCGATTGCGGCGATCGAAAAGGATTCGCAGGCGGCGACCGGGCTCGAAGCGGAAGTCGTGACGCTCTACCAGGGCGGTCAATATCACCTCTATCTCTACAAGAAGTTCACCGACGTGCGGCTGGTGTTCGCGCCGGAATTCGACGCCGCGTTCTACGGTGGCGACCCGGACAACTTCACGTTCCCGCGCTATTGCCTCGACATGACGATCTGGCGCGTCTATGAAAACGGCAAGCCGTTCCAGACAAAGAACTACCTGCCCTGGTCGGCGGCCGGGGTGAAAGAAGGCGAGGCGGTGTTCACGTCGGGCCATCCCGGCGCGACGCAGCGGCTGAACACGGTCGCGCACCTCGAGTTCCTCCGCGATCAGGCGCTGCCGCTGTCGATCAACGCCTTCACCGAGATCCGCAACACCCTTGACGCCTACCGGCAGCTGGGCCCGGAGCAGGCGAGGCAGTCGAACGACGAGGTTTTTGGCATCGAGAATTCGCTCAAGTCGTGGAAGGGCCAGATTGGCGGCCTGAGAGACACGGCGACGCTGAACAAGAAGCGCGCCGATGAAAAGGCGCTGCGCGATCGCATCGACGCGAATCCCGATCTGAAGGCGAAGTACGGCGACGCGTGGGACAAGGTCGCGGCCGCTCGCGCCGCCTTGCCGCCGTACAACATGGAGCGCGTGTTCTTCGAGAGCGGACTCGGACCCTACACGCAGTACTTCACGCTG
>JAYWEJ010000145.1:0-4378 GCA_043779345.1 Acidimicrobiia bacterium
TGTTCATGATCATGCAGGCCGGCTCGGGCCACATCGGCTCGAGCTTCAGCTCGACCGACATCATCACGTGGCTCTGGACCGAGAACCTGAACGATCCGAATGGGGACAGCGACGCCGCCGATGTTTACTTCTCGTCGAAGGGCCACGACGCCCCGGCCCTGTATTCGCTGCTGATCGCGATCGAGAAGCTCGGCTTCGATTTGCTGCCGAAGCTGCGCCAGCTGAATGGACTGCCGGGCCATCCCGACGTCAGCACGCCGTTTATCGCCACCAACACCGGCTCGCTCGGCATGGGCATCTCGAAGGCGTACGGCATGGCCCGCGCCAATCGCTTTACCGGGCGCAGCGGCCGCATTGTCGTCATGACCGGCGACGGCGAACTGCAGGAAGGCCAGATCTGGGAGTCGCTGCAGCCGTGCGCGAACGAGCGCCTCGCCGACATCACCGTGATCGTCGACCACAACAAGTTCCAGTCGGATACGGCGGTCGCGGCGGTCAGCGATCTCGGCCCGCTCGAGGAAAAGTTCCGCGCGTTCGGATGGGAAGTGCGGCGCGGCGACGGTCACGACTTCACGGTGCTGCGTGACACGCTCGCCCATTTCGAGACGGTGACCGACAAGCCGAAGGTGTTCATCGCCGACACCGTCAAGGGCAAGGGCGTGTCGTTCATGGAAGGCATCGCCTGCGGCGACCAGACGTATCACTTCCACGCCGGCGCGCCGTCGCTCGAAAACTACCTCAAGGCGACGCGCGAGCTGATCGCGCGCGTCAACGCCAAGCTCGAGGCGCTCGGCCAGCCGAAGGCCGTGCTGACGTCGGCGCCCCTGCCGGTCCGGATCACGCCGAAGAAACCCGAAAAGATCGTGCTCGCCTACGGCGACGAGCTGCTCGAGATGGCGCGGCACCGGCCCGAGATCATCGTCTTGGACGCCGATCTCCTGTCGGATTGCGGCATCGAGGCGTTCAAGGCGGAGCTGCCGGAGCGCTTCATCGAGTGCGGCATCGCGGAAATGCACATGGTCTCGGCGGCCGGCGGCATGGCGCTGCGCGGCATGCTGCCGGTGGTGCATTCATTCGCGTGCTTCCTGTCGACGCGCGCCAACGAGCATATCTACAACAACGCGACCGAGAAGACGCGCATCATCTACACCGCGACGCTGGCCGGCCTCGTGCCGGGTGGTCCCGGCCATTCCCACCAGTCGGTGCGCGACATTTCGGCGATCGGCGCGGTGCCCGGTTTGATCGCGTTCGAGCCGTGCAGCGAGAAGGAAGCGCGGCTGGCGATCCGGTGGGCGGTCGAACAGAACCCCGAGAGCACGTATCTGCGGTTCGTGAACGTGCCGCTCGATCTGCCGTATGCGATGCCGGCCGACTACACGCTGCACGTCGGCCGCGGCGTGACGCTGCGAAACGGCACCGACGTCGCGATCATTGGTTACGGCACGATCCTCCTGACCAATGCCTGGAAGGCGGCCGACGAGCTCGCCAGGCAGGGCATCTCGGCCGCGGTGATCGATCTGCCCTGGCTCAATCGCATCGACGATGAGTGGGTCAAGACGCTCGGCGCGTTCGGCCATATCGTCACGCTCGACAACCACTATCTCGAGTACGGCCAGGGCGTGATGATCGGCGCCGCGCTGGCGCGCAGCGGGGTGCGCGCGCAATTGTCGCAGATCGGCCTCAAGGAAATTCCGGCCTGCGGATCGAACGCCGACGTGCTCGCGTATCACGGCCTCGACGCCGCGGGCATCGCGAAGACCGTCGTAAGCCGGAATGTAGAGGCGCGTCTTTAGACGCGCCTGCAGGCGGGACTTCCGCCTTCGCGCGTAGCGCGACGGCGGACAAGGAAGTCCCGCCTCTACGAGTCCCGCTTCTACACAGACATGTATCCCAATTTCGTTCCGCACTGGATTGCCGACGTCGAGGTCGTGCCGAAAGACAGCACGACGTTCGAGAAGCGCAACCCCGCCACCGACAAGGTGATTGCGCAGGTGGCGCGTGGCGGCGCCGCTGAAGTCGCGCACGCCCTGTCGTCGGCCGCGGGCGTGGCGGAGGAGTGGGGACGCACCCCGGTTCCGACGCGCGGCGCCATTCTCGGCCGCGCCGCCCAGCTGCTGCGCGAGCGCGAGAAGGAATTCGGCGAGATCGTCCAGGCCGAGACCGGCAAGCCGTGGAAGAACGCGGTCGCTGAAGTCGCCTCGTCCGCGGACCTGGCGATCTTCATGGAAGGCGAGGGCAGCCGGTTGTACGGCAAGACGCTGCCGAGCCCGATCCCGAACCGCACCGTGCAGACGCTGCGCAGCCCGATCGGGATCTGCGCGGCGATCATGCCGTTCAACAGCCCGCTCGCCGGCGTGGCCTGGAAAGTGTTTCCCGCGCTGCTGTGCGGGAACGCGGTGGTCGTGAAGTCGCACGAGCTGACGCCGTACACGGCGATCGCGTTCGGCAAGCTGTTGAAGGACGCCGGACTGCCGGTGGGCGTCTACGGCGCGGTGCAGGGCTTTGGTCCCGATGCCGGCGCGCCGCTGGTGCAGGATCACCGCGTCGGCGTCGTCAGCTTCACCGGATCGTCGGCGACCGGCAAGCTGATTCAGAAAATGGTCAGCGGCCGGGACGTGCTCGCGAAAGTGTGCCTCGAGCTGGGCGGCAAGAATCCGTTCGTGGTCTGCGACGATGCGGACCTGGAACTCGCCGCGGAGCTCGCGGTCGCCTCGGCGTTCATCGACGCCGGCCAGCGCTGCGCCTCGGGCAGCCGCATTCTCGTGTTCGATCGCGTCTACGACGCGTTTCGATCGGCGTTCCTCGCGCGCGTTGCGAAAGTCAAGGTTGGGTCCGGTCCCGATGATGATTGCGGGCCGGTGGTGTCGAGGGCGAGCCTCGATCGCCTGGTCGCGCAGGTGAAGGGCGCGGTCGGTCGCGGCGCCACGCTCGTCACCGGCGGCGCGCCGGTCGCCGCAACCGCCGGCTACTACATGCAGCCGACCGTACTCGAGAACGTATCGCCGGACGACGAGGTCTCGCAGAACGAGTTGTTCGGGCCGGTCACGTGCCTCTATCGCGTCAGCGGTTTCGACGACGCGATTCGCCTCGCCAACGGCACGCAGTACGGGCTGACCGGCGCGATTCACACCATGAGCCTGCATCGCGCGCAGGAGTTCATCACGCGCTATCAGGGCGGCCTCGTGTCGGTGAACGGCGCGACCTTCGGCTCGGGTCCGCACATGCCGTTTGGCGGCGTCAAGAATTCCGGCAACGGCTTCCGCGAGCCGGGCACGGAAGCGCTGGATGTGTATACCGAGTTGAAGACCGTTGTGATCAACCACGACGCCAGGCGGGTCTAAAGACCCGCCGCTACGGCCATCAATGTCAACCAAGCGCAAAATCTGTTTTCCGATCACCAGCCGCGCCTACTACGGGCGCAGCCAGCTGCTGATCAAGAAGCTCCACGCCCATCCCGACATCGACCTCAAGTTGATGCTTGGCGGATCGATCCTGCTCGACAAGTACAGCCGCCACATTGCCGACGACATCGCCGCCGGCGGCTTCGACATCGAGGCATCGCTGTTCAACGTGATCGAAGGCGGCAACCACGTGGCGATGGCCAAGACCGCGTGCCTCACCGCGCTCGAGTTCACGAACAGCCTCTACACGGCGTCGCCGGATCTGGTCGTGATTTGCGGCGACCGATTCGAGCAGCTGGCCATCGCGATGGCCGCGGCCTACCTGAACATCACGATCGCGCACATCGAGGGCGGCGACGTCACCGGCAGCATCGACGAAAGCGTCCGTCACGCGATCACCAAGCTCGCGCACGTCCATTTTGTGACCAATCAGGACGCGCACCGCCGGGTCCTGGCGATGGGCGAGGATCCGGCGTTCGTCTTCAATACCGGTTCTCTCGACGTCGAGCTGGCCGCGCACGTCAGCACCACGATCACCAGCGAGCACGTCAACGCGCTTGGCGTCGGACACGACGTCGACATCGAGCAGCCGTACCTGATGGTCGTTCAGCATCCGGTGACGACGGACAACGACAACCGCGCGCACCTCGAGACGACGCTGCGGGTGGTGTCGTCGTTCGAGCTGCCGACGATCTGGTTCTGGCCGAATCCCGACGCCGGCACCGGCGAAATGGCCGACAGCCTGCGGCACATGCGCGAGAAGCATCCCGAGCTCACGGCGCACATGCGCTTCATCACCAACGTGCCGGCCAACGATTTCGTGGCGCTGCTCGCGCATGCGGCCTGTCTCGTCGGCAACTCGTCGGCGGGGATCAAGGAGTGCTCGTTCCTCGGCACGCCGGTGGTGAACATCGGCGCCCGCCAGCAGGGACGCCTGACCGGCGAGCACGTCACGCACGTCGGCTACGACGCGACCG
>JAYWEJ010000146.1:0-10409 GCA_043779345.1 Acidimicrobiia bacterium
GATCGGCGGGAACCGCGACCACCGCGAGATCGACCGGATCAGCAAACGCATCGAGCGTTCGATACGCGCGCACACCTTGCAGCTCCGCCGCGGCAGGATGGACCGGCACCACCTGGCCGGTGAAACCCGTCGCGATGAGGTTGTGAAGGATCTCGGACCCGATCTTGTGGCGCTCGCGGCTCGCTCCGAACACCGCGATGGCGCGCGGTGAAAAGAATGGCGCCAGCGTGTCGACGGCGCGCTGCGAGAAATCGGGTTGCGGCATGACACCTCTTGTCGTGCGGGGCTGCACGAATCGCGCCGGGCCCCGTTCCCAGCGGCGACACCGAGACGCGGAGTTCGAACCGCGGGAAAACGCCCAGGCTGCGAAGAATCCCTCGGCGGCGGCCGCGCCGCCCCGCCGGAAATGGCCCGAAAACCGCCAATGGCGCTGGAACGGAGCTTGCGATGTCGATCCCGGAGCCGCGCACGCGCCTCCGAAGGAGCGGATATGACTCGTGTCCTCGTTCTCTACGGCACCACCGACGGCCACACGCGGCTGATCGCGGAGGCCATCGGTGACGGTCTCTCACTGAACGGCGTCGACGCCGACATCGCAGTGGCGGGTTCGCGTGATCCGAATCCCGTTCAGTACGATGGCGTCATCGTCGCGGCGTCGATCCACGCCGGGCGCTACCAGCGGCCGGTGGAGCACTGGGTGCGCGCGCATGCCGGCGAGCTGGCGGCGAGGCCGTCGGCGTTCGTTTCGTCATGCCTCACGGTCGCGCGAAAGCCGAGCGCCAGGACCATGGAGGATCTCGACGCCGTCGTGCAGAGGTTCTCGAAGACGACCGGCTGGAGGCCGACGGTCATCAAACACGTCGCCGGCGCGTTGCTCTACCGGCACTACAACTTCTTCAAGCGCTGGATGATGAAGCGCATCGTCGCACAACAAGGCGGCGACACCGACACGACGAAAGATTACGACTACACCAACTGGTCGGACCTGCGGGCCTTCGCGCAGGAGTTCCGACGCCGCCTTCTGGCGACGGCGTCCACACTCAATCGCGATCCGTATCCCGACGATCCGGTGGCGCACCTGCCGTCGGCGCGCGCCTTCCAACGATCGAACGTCATCAGTAAAGGACTCGAATCATGACACCCGACATCAAGCGGATCCTCGTGCCCATCGACTTCAGCACCAGCTCTCGCCGCGCGCTCGACTACGCGGCGGGCATGGCGCGGCAGTTCAACGCCTCGCTTCACCTGGTCCATGTCTGCGAAGCGCCGAGCATGATCACGGCCTCGATGGGCGCGCACGCGATCGCCTACACCGACTGGAGCCAGCGGCTCGGCGAGGAAGCCGAGCGCGAGCTCGTCAAGATCACGACGGCGCTTAACGGCCTCACCGTGACGACCGAGGTGCTGTTCGGCGGCGTGCCGACAGCGATTGTCGAAGCGGCCGCCGCTGACCACGCGGATCTGATCGTCATGGGCACGCACGGGCACGGCGCCATCATGCATCTCATGATGGGCAACGTCGCCGAGCGCGTCGTCCGGACCGCGCCCTGCCCGGTGCTGACCGTGCGCGAACCGCGCGAGCGCGAGGTCATGAAGCACCAGGTGTCGAGACTCGCCGTCGGTGCCGCGGCCCTGTTCGCGGCGCTGCTGCTGGCGCCGGCGATGGCCGCAGCTCAGGAAGTGACCCCGATGAAGCAGACGACGCCAGGCGCAGAAGTCTTCCGGACGTATTGCGCGGCCTGTCACGGCACGTCGGCGCGCGGCGATGGTCCGCTCGCGAGCTCGATGAACCGGAAGCCGGCGAACCTCACTGAGATCGCCAAACGCAACGGCGGCGTGTTTCCGTCGGACCTGGTCTTCCGGACCATCGACGGCCGCCAGCCGGTACGGGGCCACGGCGGGCCGGACATGCCGGTGTGGGGCGATGCGTTCATGAGATCGCGTGAAGCGGGCGACGCCGTTAGCGCCAAGCAGGTGATCGAGACGCTCGTCGCTTACCTCGAATCGCTGCAGCTACGCTCGTCACACGACCAGTAGACAAGCGCGGGCGGAAGCCCGCTAGGTTGAGCGCGATGGCACGACGCGGACAATCATCGCGCTCAGCCGATCGAACAGGCGCGCCTCGGCGCGGATCGGCCACCAGTCGTAGAGGAACACTTCGAGTGGGCGCCACATCGCGACCCAGCCGCCGATCAACAGGCTCTCGCGCGCGACGCCGGCGAACCGCGTTTGCTTGAGCAGGTCTTCGATCACATCACCCGCCACGATCGACACCGCCAGGAACACCAGCCCAATGGCCAGGCTGGTGCGCCCGACGCGGAACAGCTGTCGCAGCTGCCGCCGCGCCGCCGCGGCCCGCTCCTTGAAGTAGTCGCGAACCGCGCCCTCAACCACGCCGATGTGATCGGCGGACGCCACCTCACGATCGACGTGGATCAGCAAGCCCAGCGGCGCGTCGGTGTGGGTCTCGCGGGCCCAGCCGGCAATGAACGCCTCCGCCTTCGGATCGAGATCGCGCTCACGAAACGGCGTCGGATCCAGCGAGTTGAAGATCTGTTGCAGCTCCGAGATGTGCACCTCGATCAAAGCGCACCCCGGCGGAAAGCCGTCGGCCGCGGCGTGTGAAGACATCACGTGCAGTGTCCCTTCAGGCGGACCCTCGCCTGGCTTTGACGATCTCGATCACGATTGGCAGCACCGACACCACGACAATGCCGATCGCGACGAGCGAGAAGTTGTCCTTGACGATCGGCACATTGCCGAACAGGTAGCCGGCGCCGGCGCAGACCACCACCCAGATGACGCCGCCGATGACGTTGTAGAACACGAACCTCGACGCGGTCATCGACGCCGCGCCGGCGACGAACGGCACGAACGTGCGCACAATCGGCACGAAGCGTCCCGAGACGACGGCCATGCCGCCGTGCTTCTCGAAAAACGCGTGGGCCTTGTCGAGGTGATTGCGATTGAGCAGCTTGTGCAGGAACCCCTGGTAGTCGTGGGCGGAAAACACCTTCGGCCCGACAAACCGCCCAATCGAGTAATTGACCGCATCGCCGGCGATCGCCGCTGCAATCAGCAGCACCATCACCAGCCGGATATCGAGCACGCCCGTTGCCGCGAGCGCGCCGGCCGTGAACAGCAGCGAGTCCCCCGGCAGAAACGGCCAGATGATCAAGCCGGTTTCGATGAAGATGATGGCAAACAACATCGCGTAAACCATGACGCCGTACTGCGCGACGAACGCCGCGAGATGAACGTCGAGGTGCAGGAAGAGATCGATGAGGTAGGCCATCAGCGCCCTTCAGCGTACCTCAGCGTATCTCTTGGGCGCAGGCTATTTGATTTCGGCAAAAGCGATATCGAGAATTGGATATTCCTTCCAGTCCTTGTAGTTGAAGTGCCACCACTCGTTCGGCTCGACGGTGAAGTCGTGGCTCTCCATCGCCTTCCGCAGCAGGTCGCGCCGGGCGCGCTGATCGGCGGTGCCGCCCGGATAATCCGGATACGAGCGCGGCGTCATCTCGTCGTAGCCGCCGGGCATCGCGACCGCCTGCCCGGTCGCCAGGTCGTAGATCGTCAGATCCACCGCGGCGCCACGATTGTGTTTCGAGCCGTTCTTCGGGTCGGCGACGAACTCCCGCTGGAAGCCGGACGTCATGTCCCAGAACAGCTTGGTGATCGCCCACGGGCGATAGCCGTCGTGAATCAGCAGGCCGTAGCCGCTCTTCGCCAGCTGGCGATGCGCCTCGAGCAATGCTGCCGCTGCGGGCCGCTGCAGAAACGCGCGCGACTCCTTGTAAACGGGCTTGCCGAGAAAGTTGTTGGTGCCCGCATAACGGATGTCGAGCTTGATCGTCGGATCGAGCTTCACCAGCTCGACGAGATCCGCCTGGCGCGTCGCTTCGGGAGTTGGCGGAGGCCCCTGTTGCGCGAGGACGAGCACGAAGCAGAGGGCGAGCGCTCGCATCATCGCGGCAGCGTCACCGGCCGGCCGTTCACGAACACGTGCTTGATCGTTGTCTTCTCCTCGAACAGATCGCCATCGGTCACGATCACGTTGGCGATCTTGCCCTTGTCGAGCGAGCCCAGGCGGTCCGCCGCGCCCGCGATCGTCGCGGCGTTGAGCGTCAATGCCTTGATCGCGGCGTCCTTCGACAGGCCGTTCGCCACGGTCTTCTGCGCGTTCTTCAGGAAGTCCTTGGTTTCAGCCAGCCCCGCCGACTCGAACGCGAAGAGGATGCCCGCCTTGTCGAGGGCCGCCGGTCCCTTCGGCGCGGTGGCGCGGTCGCGCAGCACGCTCAACGACTCGTCGGCATCCGGTGCGAGTGATACCCGCCGGACCGGGAAGTTCATGCTGTAGATGACGCGCGCATTCGCCGCCTTGAGGTCGGCGGTGACGTCTTCCACCTGCCGCGCGGCCGTGATGATCGGATCGAGCTTGAACGCCCTGGCCATGTCGAGCGCCCGCAGCACATCGCGCGAGGTCGACGCGCGAAACGCCACCGGCATCCGGCCAGTGACCGCAGGCTGCATCGCTTCCAGCGTCGTCGAGAACGTGCGCGGCTTCGACTGTTGATACCACTGGGCGTCCAGGAACGCCTGCCGGTTGAAGGCAATGATGCCCATCAGGGAATTCGGGTAGGCGTCGCCGCCGGCCGGCCGGTCCGCGATGCCGACGTGCAGGGCGACCGGTGTCCGGACGATCATCGGGCTCCGCCGATCGTCGGCCAGCGATCCAATCTGCGGCAGGTCGGCGCCGATCGACGTCAGCACGAGGGCGCTGTGACCGCGAATCCCGTCGCTTCCCGGCGTCGCCAGGATCGCGGTGACGCCCGCTTCGGCCGCCCGGGCGAGCGAGGCTGCGACCGGGTTCATGTGATCAGCGGCATGGAGATGCGGCCGCATCAGCGTGTCGCGCTTGACGCGCTCGCTGTCCTCGGTCGTTTGCGGGTTGTCGGCGCGCGCAATTGCCGGCGGCTCGAGGCCGGCATTACTGCCCATGTCGATCAAACCCGGATACACCGTCATGCCCTTGCCCGCGATCGTGATCGCGCCGGCCGGCGCGGCGACGTTGGCGCCGACCGCGGTGATCACGCCGTTGGCGAACACGACGGTGGCGTTATCGATCGGCGCGGCGGATACCGGCACGACGCGAGCGCCCGTAATCGCGTACGTGAAAGGCGCCTCTTGCTGCGCCCCAAGGGTGTCCTTCAACACGAAGAACACGAAGGGCACGAAGATCAAAACTTTAAAAACCAAAAGAGCCTTCGTGTCCTTCGTGTTTAAGAGCAAGCGTCCCATTTACTTCACCCCCGGACGCGACGAGAAGCGCTCGTTGAGCTCGGTGTGCTTGCTCTTGAGCCCGACGTTCCTGCCGTTGATGAAGATGTGCGTGAACTGCGTCTTCATCTCCATCGGATCGCCGGTGGCGATGAACAGGTTGGCGATCTTGCCGGGCTCGAGCGAGCCGACGCGATCGGCGACGCCGAGAATGGTCGCCGCATCGAGCGTGATGGCGCGCAGCGCGCGATCGCGATCGAGACCCCACGCCACGGAGATCGCCGCCTCGTACGGAATCAACCGGTTGTTCGCCGCGCCGCCCGTCCCAAACGCAAACCTGACGCCCGCCTGCGCCAGCTCGCCCGCCGCCTTGTAGGTCGCGGCATGATGCGCGTCTTGACGCGCCGGCATCGACAGGACCGAGCCGAGGATGACCGGGATGTTCTTGTCCTTCAGCAGCGACGCGACCAGCGGCGATTCGAGACCGCCGGTGATGACGATGCGGACCCCGGCGCGATCGGCAAAGGCAACGGCCTCGCGGATGTCCGACTCGTTGTTGGCGGCCACGAACATCGGCTGCCGCAGGTCGGCGACCGGCACGAGCGCGGCCAGGTTCCAGTCGGTGGCACGCTCGGCGGCAGGCTGGCGGCCATACGCGCGGGCGCGGGCGATCAGATCCTCGACGCGCTTGACGCGGGCATCGCGTTCCTTCTTGAGGTCCTCGTACTTGCGATTGGCGTCGGCGCCGCCGCCTCCGCCACCACCGCCGCTGCGAACCAGCGGCGGAAACTGGAAGCTGACGCCGGCCACCGGCTGCAGCGTGGCTTCCTCCCAGGTCCAGCCATCGAGATTCATCACGGCGACCTGGCCGCCGATCAATCCACCCGACGGCACGACCGCGACGCTGGTGATGCCGTTGACGCGCGCCACCGGGATCGCGTCGCTGTCGCTCTGATACGCCACCTGCGCCTTGACCGAGGCGTTGACCTCGAGCATCTCGTTGGTGTCTTCGAAGCCGCGCGGACCCGGCTCGTTCAATCCGATCGAGGTGCGGGCGTCGATGAAGCCCGGGTAGACCTCGCCGCCCTTGGCATCGATCACCGTGGCGCCCGCGGGAACGGTGACGTTGGCGCCGACCGCCTCGATGCGATTGCCGCGAATCACGATGATGCCGCGCTCGATCGCCGGGCCGCTAATCGGGAAGATGCGCGCGTTGGTAATAGCAGTAGCGGGTCCGCCGGCCGGTGTCTGACGGAGCACTGCAGGTGCAATCGACCCGAATGTCTCTTCGGAGGAAGACGACGAGCTCTGAGGTGTTTGCGCCTTCTGTGGCCCTGGGATCTGTGACCGGCCTTCAGCGGCCGCCAGCGTCCCCTTTTCCTTGCCGGCGTCGGTCAGGCGGCGTTCCTCGCCGAGGCGGTCGTAGTACTGCTGGCCGTCGATGTAGACGCGATCGACGATCGCGTAGGTGCTCAGCGGATGCTTGTTCCAGATCACGACGTCCGCGTCCTTGCCGGCTTCGAGCGACCCCACGCGGCTGTCGATCTTCAATTGCTTTGCCGGGTTGATCGTCACGAACGACAGCGCTTCGTCTTCGCTGACGCCGCCCCAGTGCATGCTCTTGGCGGCCTCGGTGTTGAGGCGGCGCGCATGTTCGGCGCTGTCCGAGTTGATCGACACCAGGACACCGCGCCTGTGCATGATGGCGGCGTTATGAGGAATGGCGTCCTCGGCCTCGATCTTGTAGGCCCACCAGTCGGAGAACGTCGACCCGCCGGCGCCATGCTTCGCCATTTCGTCGGCGACCTTATAGCCCTCGAGCACGTGCTGGAACGTCGCGATCTTGAATCCCATCTCTTCGGCGAGACGGATCAGCATCAACGTCTCGTCGGCGCGATAGGTGTGCGAGTGAACGAGGCGCTTGCCTTCGAGGATCTCGACGAGCGGCTCGAGCTGCAGATCGCGCCGCGGCATCGAGACGTCCTCACCGGCTTTCTTCCGCCGCTCGTAATCCTGCCATTCCTTCTGATACACCCTGGCGCGGCTGAACGCGTCGCGGACCACGAACTCGACGCCGGCGCGCGTGAGGGGATAGCGGCGCGGCCCGGTCTGTCCAAATTGCCGCATGTCCTTCGGGTTCTCGCCGAGCGCGAACTTGATTCCCGGCGGCGCGCCTTCGAAGACCAGCCCGCGCGCGTCTTTGCCCCAGCGCAGCTTGATCACCTGGTTTTTGCCGCCGATCGGATTGGCGCTGCCGTGCAGCACGTTCGCCACGGTCAGCCCGCCCGCGAGATCGCGATAGATGGCAATGTCGGTCGGATCGAGCACGTCCTCGATGCCGGTCATCGAGCTGACGGTGGTGCCGCCCTCGTTGATCGACTCCGCGGCGATGTGCGAGTGGGCGTCGATGATGCCGGGCGTCACGAACCGTCCCTTGGCCTCGACGATGTCGGCGCCGGAGGGGATGGCGGTGTTGGCGCCGCCGACCGCGGCGATCTTGCCGTCGCGCAGCACGATGGTGCCGTTCTGGATTGTCCCGCGCGTGACGGTCAGCACCGTGCCGCCGCGAATGGCGATGACCCGGCCCGCTTGAGCGAGCGGCGTGGTTTGCTGCGAAACGACGAGTGCCAGGCCGATCAGAAGTCCAATGCGTGCGTATTTCATTGCTGGGTTCCTGCGGGTTGATTCCAGATGTAACGCGTAAACCAGTCGAGGTTTTGTTGCATGGCGGCGCGGTTGGCCTTCGGCTTGTTGAGGCCGTGTCCGAAGCCCTTGAAGATCGACAGCTGCACCGGCGTGTTCTGATCGCGCAGTCCCTGATAGAGCTGGAACGCGTTCGGGATCGGCACGCGCGCGTCCTGATCGCCGTGCTGGATCAGCGTCGGCGTGTGCGCCTGCTTGATGTAGGTCATCGGCGAGGTGTCCGCATAGATCTTCGGATCGTCCCAGGGCGTCGCCTTCAGGTACTGCCGCGTGAACGGATGAATGTCGGTGTTGACGTAGTACGTCATCCAGTCGGAGATGCCGGCGCCGACCGAGATCGCCTTGAAGCGATCGGAATGCCTGGTCGTCAGGAACGCCGAGATGTAACCGCCCTGGCTCCAGCCCATGCTGCCGACGCGATCGCGATCGGCCAGCCCCTGCTGCACCAGCGCGTCGATGCCCGACAGCACGTCCCACGCGTCGCCGATGCCGAGATTGCGGACGTTGAGCGACCGGAACTTCTCGCCGTAGCCGGCGCTGCCGCGATAGTTCGGCTCGAGCACCAGCGCGCCCTTCGACAGGAATGCGTCGATGGGGTAGGTGGTGCCGCTGCCGTACGGCACCGGGCGCGAAACGCCGGTCGGGCCGCCGTGAATCACGATCAGCAGCGGATAGCGCCGGCCCGGCACGAAGTCGGCCGGCTTGTGCAGCACCCCTTCGATGCCGGCGCCGTCCTGGCTCTTCCAGGTGATCACTTCGCGGGTGTGCTTCGGCCACGACGCGATCTGCGCGCCGAGGTCGCTGACTTTCGTGGCGGCCATCGTCTGCAGCTGCGCGACGTAGACGTCGGGGAATTCCGCTGCGCCCGTGCCGATGAAGGCCGCGGTCGCGCCGTCACGCGTCAGCGAGAAGCCGCTGCCGCTCCACTGATCGCGGACCGCGTGCTTGGTGATCTGCTTGGTGTCCGGATTCAGCGTGAAGAGGTATCCCCAGGTCCGCTGCGAGGCCGAGAACTGGATACCTGATCTGGTCCACGCGATCAAATTGGGATCTTCATCGAAGGCCGCGGTCAGATCGCGGACGGTGGTCGATCCCATCGCCACCGTGGCAATCGAGCTGTTCTGGAAAAAGTAGAACGGCTTGGCCATCGACGTCACGAACGCGAGCTCGGTGCCGTCGGGAGACCAGCGCGGATTCGAGTCGGGGCCTTCCTGCGCGACGATCACCTTGGTTTGCTGTGACTCAATGAGCACCACCGAAATGTCGGCGGTGCCGCCGTCGGCCGGATCGCTGGTCGCGCGGTGATCGAACGCGAGGTGCCTGCCGTCGGGCGACCAGTCGAAGTTGCCGACCACGAAGTTGCCCTTGGTCAGCGGCTTGGTCGTCTTCGCGGCGACGTTCAACAGGTGCAGGTGCGTGAAGCGCTGATCCTGATCCTCGATCTTGATGTCGCCCCAGCGCTTCTCGCGCTCCTTCATCGCCTCGGATACCGGATCGACCATCGTGTACGCGATCTCGTCGCCGTTGGGTGACCACGAGAAACTGTTGACGCCTTCGTCGGCGCTGCTCAGTTTCTCGGCCTCGCCGCCGCGAAGCGCGATGCGATAGACCTGCCGCTTGCCGTCGCGATCAGAAATGAAGCCGAGCCACGCGCCGTCCGGCGAAAACGCCGGCTGGGTGCTGGACTTCCGCGCGTTGGTGACCTGCCGCGAGTGTCCGGTCGCTGCGTCGCCGATCCAGATCTCGGTTTCGTAGGCGTTCTCGTCCCAGTTGGTCTCGCGGATCGTGTACGCGACCTGCTGGCCGTTGGGAGAGATCGCCGGCGCACCGGCGCGCTTGAGGTTGAGAAGGTCGTCGATTGACGGCCCCGCTATTGGTTGCGTCCGCACAACGGCGGCGGTCGCGACCAGGCCGGCAACAACCAGAACGGCACGAAGACGGGGGGTGGACTTCGAGCTCATGGGATCCCTCGCGTTCCGAAAGGCGCCAACGTCTTTGGAGGCTGTATAGTAGCTCCAATGCGCAACCGAATTTCGATGCTGGCCGCCGGAATGTTTGTCGTATCCCTGACCATTTCTGCACTTGCATCAGATATGACGATCAAGGGCGAGGTCGTGGACGTTGCGTGCTCGGTGGCGAAAAAGGACGCGGGCAAGGGCGCGGCCCACGCCAGTTGCGCCATGGTGTGCGCCAAAAAAGGCCAGCCGGTCGGGATCCTGACCGCCGACGCTGTCTACACGGTGACCGGCGATTACACCGCGAGCAACAACGCGAAGCTCCTCGACTTCGTCGCCAAGAACGTCATCGTGACGGGTGAAGTGACCGAGAAGGACGGCCAGAAGCTGATCAACATCAAGTCGATCAAGCTGGCCAATTAGCAGGCCAACAGGCCAACAGGCCAACAGGGACGGGCCCGCACTTCG
>JAYWEJ010000147.1:0-10407 GCA_043779345.1 Acidimicrobiia bacterium
TCGACGAGATACCGATTGCCCTTCGACGGCATCAACCGCGTGATCGTGCCGATGGCCACGGTCCCGGGCGCAATGCCGAGCGCCTGCCGTGCCGCCGCAATCTCGCCGGCGCTTCGCGGCCGCGCGAATTCGTCGAGCGGCGCGCCCAGGTAGACGACCTTGGTGCGCTCGCGCGGCATCAACCGCGCCCGTGTCGTGAACTCACCGGTCGATTCGGATACCGCAATCGCCAGGTCGGTGTGCGGCGCCAGCAGCCGATCGGCGATCTTCTGGAACCACGGCGTATCACCGTGATTGGCGTGCTCGTGCAGGATGGCGGGAATCCCCATTCGCCACGCGCACATGCGGCCGAACGTCGTCGCCCCGTACCCGTGCAGGTGCACGATGTCGGCGCGTTGCTCGCGCAGCACCTTGAGCAGCGCCGGGAACGTCGCCGGATCGAACTTGTGACGCGCCAGGTAGGTCACGTCGATCCCGAATTCCTCGAGCGTGTCGGCGGACAGGTCCTTCTTTCGGAGGCTGATCAGCGAGACGTTGAAGCGCGACGTGTCGAAGCGCGGGATCATCCACGCGAACAGGCGCTTGACGCCGTGCATGCGCGACCCTTCCCACCCGAGATGGTCGCAAATATGAACGACATTCAGACGGGAGCCGGGAGCCGGGAACCGGGAACCGGACGTCACAAGAGCCCCTCGGTGCGATACCAATCCGCGGTGAGCTTGATCCCTTGTTCGAGATCTACCTTCGGTGAGAATCCCAGTTCGGTCCGCGCGCGGGTCGTGTCGAAGGCGCGACTCTTGGTGTAGAAGTCGACGCGGCGCCGGTAGATTGGCGGTTCGATGCGAAGCGGCACGCAGACCGTTTCGCACAGCAAGCCCGCCGTCCAGAACGGCCACACCGGCCAATGCATGCGCGGCGGCTCGGCCTTCAGCTCTTTCGCAACCAGCTGCACGAGTTCCTCGAGCGTGGTGTAGCGTGGGCCGGCGAGGATGTAGGTGCGGCCTTTCGCGGCGGGCACGGTGCCGCACAAGCGGAAGCCTTCGATCAGATCCTCGACGTACGTCAGGTGATAGAACGCCTGCCCGCTGCCGATCATCGGAAAGCGTCCTCGCGCCAGTCCTTTGAACATGCGCAGAAAACGCGTGTCCCCAGGCCCGTAGATGCCGATCGGACGCGCCACGACGACATCCAGGCCGGTCGAGACGCCATAGCTGCGCGCGAGTTGCTCGGCGGCGAGCTTGGTCTCCTGGTAGACGTCGCCGGGATTGAACGGCGCATTCTCGGTGGCGGGAGGGTTGGCGATGTGCCCGTGCACGCCGCCCGTACTGCAATGCACCACTCGACGAACGTTGAAGGCCTTTGCGACAGCCAGCAGGTTGCGCGTGCCGTCGACGTTGATCGCGCGATACGCCGAATCGGGCTGGCCGGCCTCCCGGTAGGTCGCGGCGATGTGGTAGGCCACCTCGACCCCCTCCATCGCGCGGCGAAGCGACGCCGAATCGGTTAGATCACCCTCATACGCGCGCACGCCGCGCTTCGGCAATTCAGAAGCGTCGAATCGCGCGCGGCTCTTCGGACGCACCAGCGCCCGCACCTCATCACCGCGGCCGGCCAGATACTGCGCGAGATGTCCACCCGTGAATCCGGTCGCGCCGGTCACGAGGACTTTCACAAGGCGTCCGCCTTCGCTCCGGTCAATCGATCTGAGCTTCGGCGAGACTTCGCCAAGCGCTCGTAGGCGAGGGCGGTTCGACGCAGATACGAATCGCGTGAATACTTTTCTGAGGCGATAATCTGCGCGGCCAGTGCCAGGCGGTGGCGCTCTTCGGGATGGTCGATCATCTCCACCATCGCCGCCGCAAACGGCGCCGGCGCCGGCTCGACCAGCTTCGCAATCTCCGGCGTCAGCACCTGCGTGTGGGTCAGCAAATTGGTCGCGACGATTGGCTTGCCCGAGCGCAGGTAGGAGTAGATCTTCAGCGGCGTGTTGGTGCCGCGAATGCGCGGTGACACCAGCAGGTCCGCGGCCTGCACGAACCCCGGGATCTCCTTTGCCGGCTGCTGGCCGGTGAACACCATCACGGACGAGGCGCCGGCCGCATGCGCACGCGCCTTCGCCGCGTCAACCTGCGCGGGCTCGCCACCAACGACGAGGACGCGCGCGTCCGGCCGCGACGTCGCCACCAGGGCGGCGGCCTCGATCAACATGTCGACGCCTTGATACGCCTCGAACGTCCCCGTATATAAAGCCAGCGGCGCGCCGTCAGGAATCCCCCACGCTACTCGGATCTCGGCAGGCGTTCGGCTTGGCGGTTCGTCGACATCACCGCCCATGACGTTCTCGATTAACAGCGAACGATCGGTGATGCCCATGCCGACGACGGTGTCCTGCAGCTCCTGGCAGATCGTGATGACGACGTCCGACTTTCGGACCATCTGATCTTCCGCCCACACGAAGATGTTCCGCAGCAATGACGATCGGCTGTATTTGAAGTTGCTCAACTGCTGGGGCAAGCTCGAATGCATGTCGTAGAGATGCGGGATCCGCAGCCACTTCGAGAGCCACACCCCGACCAGGCCCATCTCCTCGTGCGAGTGGATCGCGTCGTAGCGCTCAGCCCACACACGCCGCGCGATGGTCAGCATCATCAGAACATCCAGTAAGACTTTGGTGATGGACGGACCGATGCGAACCTTGCGGACGAACGGCGGACGCAGGCTACGGAAGATGCGAAGATTCGGTAGCTCGACGTCACGACCGATCGGATACGTGATCAGATCGACGTGATGGCCGAGCTCGCCGAGCGCCTTGATGCGGTGGTACTCGCTGAAGGGCGTGCCGCGCGGCTCAAAAAACGGCTCCGGCGCGAGCATCAGGATGCGCACTAGTCCATTATGTCCCGCGTCGGCGCTCGCCGCGGCCGCTGCGATTTCTGTAATTGCGATGCCGTAATTAGTAGGTCACGCGCTGCGGAACCGTTCGCAGGCTCTATGGGAATGCCGATCAGAGCTGTGGCTTGTTGTTTGCTGACCGCCAGGGGGTATCGATAAAACGAGGTTTTCTTTCTGAAGAGGCGGCAGCTGTTTGCCGGTATTGCCGAGGTGTAAAGCCTTGGGCATTTTGGTCGATACATCTACTTGAGGGATATCCAGTAATGTCGAGACTCTACCGCCATCGAGGGCTATTTGCTCTCGCGGCAATAGTTGTTGTGGTTGGATGCGAATCCGCCAAGAGCGCCAATCCAACGGCGCCGTCAGTGGCCGGACCCATTCCAGGCGTCAACATTTCGGCGCCGCAGCCCCTTGAGCCGCACGCCGGTTCGACGCTGGTGTTCGACGGTAATCCGCCGACGTTGCTGATCGAGAACGCCGGCACCAGCGGCGCGCGCAACATCTGGCTCCAGCTCGAAATCTCGTCCGACACGAGCTTCCAGCAGATTGTTCACCAGGCCGATCAGATCGCGCTTGGCGGCAACGGACGCACGTCCTACCGGCTGCCGGCGCCACTCGGCGCGGGCTACACCTACTACTGGCGCACGCGCGCGGCTGACGGCGCGAACACCGGCCCGTACTCGGCGGTGTCGAGCTTCAATGTCGTGCCGCCGGTGGTGATCGACGCGCCCGTGGCGATTGCGCCGTCGGGCAAGATCACCACGAACAAGCCGGAGTTCAAAGTCACCAACGGCGCCATCTCGGGCACCACCGGTGTGGCCTATCGCTTCGAGGTGTCGCAGGCGGGCGACTTCAGCACGATGGTCGCGATCGTGACGGCGTTCCCCAACGGCAGCGGCTCGACGACGATGACGCTGGGCGAGCTGCCGTACAAAACCACTTACTACTGGCGCGTGAGAGGCAGCGACGGCAGCAAGGAGTCCCCGTACTCGAACACGCAGACGTTCACGACAGCCGACCCGCCGGCGGCGCCGACGCCACCACCGGGTGGAGGCGGAGTGCCGGTTGGTGTTCCGCTGGGACCGGGTGGACGAGCGCCGGCCGGTGGACCGCTCCCGAGCTACGGCGCGGGAGTGGTGCAGGCGGTGGCGCGCGCGAATCCGGGCGCGCTGGCCAACTCGTGCCAGAGCCACGGCGGCACCTGGCAGTTCATGGACCAGGTCGTGGACACGCTCCGTACCTACGACACGCGCTGGGGCTACAACGGCAAGCGCGGCAACGCCAACGACCCGTCACACGACGTCGTGACCTATAACTACGGCGGCGGTGCGGATGCCGGCTCGACCGACGTCTACATCGTCGACATCATCGGCGGGCATTGCGGCGCGAATCCCGGTCCGACGTGGATTGACGTGACCGGCGTGACGCTGCAATCGGGAACGATCGGCCGCTGGATCAGCCGCGGGCGTTTCTAGCCACACATAGAGACGATCCACCGATTATTCGTACCCTAGAGTACGAATCGGTGGATCGGTCTTACGGCCGGTGGCCGATGGCCGCGAAGTCCTGATACGAAAACATTCGATCGTTCAGGCGATCGACATTGCGATTGAACGACGACACCAGCTCGGTGAGGGAATCGGCGGCCGTGTCGCCGAAATGTTCGGGACGGGCCGCCACCTTCTGCAAGCGCGCCTCCGGCGCGATCGGCGACCGGAAAACAATCTCCACATTCGAAAAGCCGTTGGCCTGCAGCAGATACTGCAGCGTCTCGGGATGGATCGGCTTCACGTGCGTGAGATCGCGGATGAAGCTCTCGAAGAACGCGACCCAGCACGCCGGGTTGATGGTCTCAAGCACGATGCGCCCGCCGGGCCGCACCTTGTCGAACGCGAGTCCCAGCACCTGCGTCAGATACGCGGGCTCGAGATGCTCCACCACCTGCACGGCGATCAGCCCACCCAGCGATTCGTCGGGAAGGCCTCGCAGGTAACCGAGCGCATCGCCGGCCGTCGCATCCAGCCCTCGCGTCTTGCAGACTTCGACCATCTCCGCGTTGAGATCGAGCCCCTTGGCGGCGATGCCCTTCTCGCGCAGTAGATCTAGGAACTCACCGCGGCCGCAGCCGACATCGAGGACATTCGATTGCCCGGCGAAGTACGGCACGTAGTCGGCTAACCGCGCGCGAATGGCGGCTTCTGATCCGCGGAAGCGATCCTCGAAGCCCACGTATTGGAAATCCGCGGGTGATGCGGGTGAAGTCGGTGATGCGGGTGATGCGGGTGATGCAGTTGATGCCCGACGCTCCACTTCCCTCTTCGCCACCATGGCCGTCTTCTGCGCGACATCGGTGACCGAGCGTAACTGCACGATGGCGTCGTCGATCTCGCGGTAATGCGCGTCGGAGAGCGGCGTGATGGTCTGCAGGAACTGGACGAGCAGCGATTCGAAACGCGTCAGCGCGTCGAAGCCGTCACGGAGTGTCGGCAAGGCGCGCTCGAGCGCCGCCTGCGACTCGCGATGCGCCGCGACGTTGCGATTGAGGTGCTCGACGACCGCGGCGTTGAACGCCATCTGCTTCTCGGCCCATCCGGCTTCGGGATGGCCGCCGTCAGGAAGGATCTTCCAGGTGTCGTTGATGCGCGGCAGCAGCGTTTCGTCGTAGGCCGGCGGCGCTTTCGGAAGATCGGGCGCGGACTGGACGGCGCGATCGAGGAGCGACAGCGCCTCGTTATAGCGGCGATGCGCGTCTGCCCGCTCGGCCAGCAGCCGGTTCAGCAGCGTCGGGCCAGTCGCCTGTCCGGAGCCTGTCGGGTCGGTCATGGAGATTGGCGGCGATACGAACCGTATCGCCGGCATCGAACTATAGATCGCCGCCCAGCCGAAGGCTGGGCAAAGAGTGCCGCCTAGCCGGAGGCTGGGCAAAGAGTAATTAGAAGCGCAGGCGCGCGCCAAAGCCGAACTGCACGCCACCGACCTTGGTCGGCTGCGAGCTGTTCAGCATCTCGATTTCGGTGTCCGCCTGCGTGAAGCGGACGAACCCGCCGGCGCCGAGGCGAACGCTGTCGTTCTGCCAGACGATGTAGGTGGCGTCCAGGCCGGCGTTGTAGCCGGTCTGGCTTTTCTTGCGCGTCACTTCCACTGCCCGCGCTTCGACGGTCGTGAACGCGCCGCCCGGCTCGACAAACGTAACTTCGCTGACAGCGTCCTGTAGCAGCCGGAAGAACGAGGGGCCTCCGTAGAACATCACGTCGAACTTGCTGCCGAACGGCAACACCCACCCAATCTGCAGGTGGGTCGCCTGCTCTTTTCGCTCGAGTTGGACGGCCTGAGTCAGCGTTCGCGGGCGGTTGAAGAACACCGGGCTTGGAACGGAGCCAGTCAGCGACCCTTCGGTGTCGTTCTTTCCCTGATGATAGGCGACGCCGACGGTCAGGTTCCTCCAGATACGGATGCCGACGCCAACGTCGTACACGGCGCCCGAGGTGAAGTTGCTGGTCGACACGACGGTCGCGGTTTCCTCGTAAATTGTCGAGGTTCGCGTGTCAGTCATGGCGGAAGACCCAGACTGCTTGCCCAAGCTACCGTTTATGTAGCCACGGTCCGCCCAGGTCGCACCCTGAGCCGAGGCTTGGTTGGCGGTACCTGCGAACACACCACATACGATCAAAAGCGTCACAACAAATTTGTTCATCGTTTCCTTGGCTCCGAGCTACTCAGGGCCTGGGATGCCCCTACGACCGGTAATGTTAGCATGAGAAAAAGCGGGCAGGTCCGCAATTATCAAGGAAAATACAGGGGTTATTGCCGGTGTCTGTGAAAATCTGATACAATCCGCCCGGCCATGTGAGCGCAGGGGTGCCCAGCTCTTTGCACCCTCACAGCATGTCGTCGGCCACACCTGGAGATTCGTTTAATGAAGTTTTTTCGAGTCGGCTCCTGCCTTGCCTTGTTGATGGCCGCTGCCGCCTGCAGCCAGGCGCCGCAGGCGATTACCGCTCCGTCCGGATCCGCTGGTGCGTCGACCGCCGCGACATCAGCGGCGGATGGGTCAACGTTGAAGGTGACGGCGCCGGCGCTCATCTCCCCCGTTGATGGGACCCGCGCGGAAGATCGCCGCCCGACGCTGCTCTGGCTGAATTCCACCGGCCGCTATGGCGGCATCGGCGTCGCTTACGACATCGAACTGAGCAACCCGACCGCCGTGGTGTATTCGCGGACCGTCGGCGAATCGCCCGACATCGGCGCGCACCTGGTCGACTTCGAACTCGATTACGACACGGTCTACTCGTGGCGCGTCCGCGCGCGCATCGGTAATCCCGACACCCATGGACCGTGGTCAAGCTGGACGACCTTTTTGTCGCCGGCGCGTCCGGTGGCGGCGGCGCCACCCGTCGGCCTCGCCCCGAGTGGCGGCTGCGCCGCGCCGCTGTCGCCGATGGGGCCTGGTGAAACCCGCAAGCCTCGTCCCAACGACTCAGGAATCGTGCGGAGTGTGGCCAGTGCGTTCCCGGCGGCGCTGCGCAACTCCTGCCAGGGTGGCGGCGGCACCTGGGAGTTCATGGACCGCGCCGTTGACGCGCTGCGCGCGAAGGACGGCCGCTACGGCTACAACGCCAAGCGCGGCGCCATGAACGATCCGTCACATGACGTGGCCAGCTATTACTACGGCACCGGCTCCGACATTCAGGGCAACCCGTCCGTCTACATCTTCGACATGATCGGCGGACACTGCGGATCGGATCCATTCGTCGTGTGGGTCGACAACACCGACATCACGTTCACATCGGGCACGATCGGCCGGACGATGTATCCCCGGCCGGGACGCGTGGTTGCGCCCTGCACACCGGCCGCGGCAACCGCGGGCCAGTAGCCTCCAGAACCCCGGGGCCGGCTGACCGCCGTCTCCGGGGATTCACACGCCCGCAGCCTTGCTTAATAAGTGGCTGATTCCACCTTCTACAAAACCTTCTCTGAAAAAAGCCTGACCACGTACGGCGCGGGCCGCCGATCCCGCATCGAGCGCCATCGCTTGACCCTGCTCGAAAGCTTCACGAAGGCGCCAGGCGCGTTTTTCGAGATCGGTCCGGGACACGGCACGCTCGGCGAGCTCGCCGTAGCCGACGGCTGGGATTACACGGCGATTGAGGCCAGCCCACTACTGATGGAAGTCCTGAAGAAGAAGGGACTGAACGTCATCCCGGCGTGGACGCCGCCGATGCCGATGGCCGACGCGTCAGCGGATGTTGTGTATGCGGATCAGGTGCTCGAGCACATGCGCGGCATCGACGACGCCCGGCAGTTCACCGCTGAAGCGTTGCGGTCGCTCAAACCCGGTGGAATTTTTTTCGTCGTCGTTCCCGACTACCTGAAGGAGCGACAATTCTTTTGGGATGTCGACTACACGCACAACTTCGTGACGACGGAGCGGCGCGTGAAGCAGTTGTTCAACGACGGCGGCTTCCAGATCCTGCACATGGAGCGCGCGATCGGGCTCGCCACCGGCCTGAAACGCGATCTCCTTGCGGCCGCGGCGGTCTTCATCAACATCCCCGGCGTCGATGCGCTTTCGCGTTACACGCGCACCGAAGATCTCGTCTTCAAGATCCGCAAGAACCTTTTCGAAACACTTACCTTCGTCGCCAAAAAGCCGGCGTAAATGCTCGTCCGACTCGCGATCACCGCGATCATCCTGGCGATTCTCGCGATGGGAATCGACATGGGGGAATCGGCGCGCGCGATTGCGGCGATCGATCTCCGGTATCTCGCGCTCGTGCTCGGCCTGGTCGCGATCGATCGCACGGTGATGATCCTGCGCTGGGTGCTGCTGCTCCGCGCCAGCGGCGTCGCGATCACGACGGGCGATGCGGCGCGGCTCTTCCTGGTGAGCTCGTTCGTCGGCAGCTTCCTGCCGGCCGGCGTCGGCGCCGACGCGGCGCGCGCGTATGGGCTGTCCCGCGAAACCACGACCGGCAGCGAGGCGCTGGCATCCGTCGCCGTCGATCGGATCCTTGGCGTGTTCTCCCTCGTGATCCTGTCGATGGTCGGTGTGCTGGCGTGGGCGCCGGCGCGTGAGGACTGGCGCATCGCGGTGGCAATTCTCGCGCTGACGCTCGCGTGCAGCGCGGTGTTCTGGGCCAGCGATTGGCTGCGCTGGGCGATTCCCGACGCGCACCACGACCATTCGCTGGCGCGCCGGGTACTGCGATTGAGCGATGCGGTCGGCCGCTATCGCGAGCGCAGCGGCGTGCTGGCGCACGTGATGGCGTGGTCGATCGTGGTGCAGCTGCTGCGTGTCACGCAGGCCTACTTCCTGGGCCTGGGATTGGGGCTGACGGTCCCTTTCAGCTACTACCTGCTCTTCATGCCGCTAGGGCTGTTGGTCCTGCTGCTGCCGATCTCGATCAGCGGCTTCGGTGTCCCGCAGGGCGTCATCGTCTGGCTGCTGCAGCCGGTGGGCGTGCCGGACGCTCAGTCATTTGCCCTATCGACGCTGATTGTCTTGACCGGCCTGGCCGGCAATCTGCCAGGCCTCTGGTTGTGGTTGCGGCAGCGCCGGGAAATCCTGTAAAATCTACAACTTAGACTGAATGGCTCAAACTTACGCCGCGAAGTACCTCGCGAAAGCCGCGATGAGTGCGCCCCGGGATTTTGTCCGGGCGGCCGTATCCAAGTACACCCCGCTTCACCCGACGGTTTTTATCTTCCACTGCACGTTTGTGTGCGACGCCCGCTGCGAGATGTGCAGCAACTGGACGCGCGGCAATCGCAAGGAAGACATGACGTTGGAGCAGATTGAACGGGTGTTTAGCTCCAATCTCTGGAAAGACATCGAGAACGCCTCGATCTCCGGCGGCGAGCCGACGACCCGGAACGACCTGGTCGAGATCGCGCGCGTGATGATCGACAAGTTTCCCAAGCTGCGGAAGCTGACGCTCAACACCACCGGTATCACCCATCACCGCGCGATTCCGATGCTGACGAAGATCGTCGAGCTCTGCAACGAGCGCAACGTCATCTTCTCGATGCGCGTGTCGATCGACGGCGTCGGCGACATGCACGGCTCCGTCAGGAACGTCCGCAACGCCTTCGAGAAGGCCGGCAAGACCATCACCGCGATGCAGGAGCTGCAGAAGACGCGCAAGTTCAACTTCGGCATCTCATCGACGATTTTCTCGAAGAACCTCGAGGACGCCGACAACATCCTCGCGTGGGCCAAGAAGGAAAAACTCGACATCGTCTTCAACATGGTGCGCTTCACCGACGCCATGCTGGGCAACGCCGAGCTCGAGAAGGGCATGAAGCCGATCGGCCTCGAAGAGCAGAAGATGAAGAAGTTCTTCCTCGATCGGGTGCGGCAGGATCCGCTGCTCGACGGCCAGAACTACATCTACATGCACTACGCGGACATGATCGCCAACGGCTATCACCGCACCGCGCCCTGCCCGTTCATGACGCAGGGCATCATGCTGAACCCGAACGGCGACCTGTTCTTCTGCGAGAACAGCGAGATCA
>JAYWEJ010000148.1:0-10405 GCA_043779345.1 Acidimicrobiia bacterium
CCGTCGATGACGCGGGTGACGTCCGCGTAGGTGCTGGTCTCTTCGTAGTTGGTGATCTCCGCGCGCGTGCGCATGTCGGCGGACTGCGCCGAGATGCCCGCGGTCGCGGCACACAGGAGTACTGCGACGCGAAGCCTCATTGGCGGCTGGCCGTCGTCGTCGAGGCCGGTTGCAGGTACTTGTTGAACCAGCTCAGGTAACGCTGCAAGCGATCGCGCTCGTAGCTTGGAATCGTCAGGCCGTGGAACTGCCCCGGGTAGATCACGAGCTGCGTGTCGACGCCCAGGCTCTTCAGCGCCTGGTACATCTGCTCGCCGCCGGCGATAGGCACGTTGAAGTCCTTCTCGCCGCCCATGTACAGCGTTGGCGTCTTGATCTTGTCGGCGTTGAAGAAGCCGAAGGACATCTTCGTCCAGGCATCCTTGTTCCGCCACGGCGGGCCGAGCTCCTGATCGTACTGAATGATGTATTGATCGACGCCGTAGAGCGACATGTAGAGCGCGACGCCGGCACCGCTGACGGCTGCCTTGAAGCGCGTATCGGTGGCAATGGCGGCGTCGGTCGAAATACCGCCGTAACTCCAGCCGCCGATGCCGAGCCGGTCGGGATCGGCAATGCCCAGCTTCACCGCTTCGTCAACGGCGCCGTGCAAATCCATGACCTCGAGACGGCCCCAGTCGGCATAGATCGCCTTTTGGTACACATTGCCACGGCCGGCGCTGCCGCGGTAGTTGATCGCGAGCACGACGTAGCCATTCGCCGCGAGAAACTCGCGATCGAACGAGAACGAATGCTGGTCCTGTCCATTTGGACCGCCGTGCACGATCAGCAGCGTAGGGTACTTCGTGCCGGCCTTGTAGCTCGCCGGCTTGACGACGAGCCCGTGCACCTCCGTGCCGTCCTTGCTCTTCGACGCGAAATCCTCGGTCGTGGCGAGCTGCAATTCGCTCATCAGCTTCTCGTTGTGTTTCGTCAGCTGACGGAGGTTCGAGCCGTCGAGCGCGTAGATCTCGGCGAGCTTCGACGGCTCGTTCGCTATCACGGCAAAGTTGCCGTCCTTGCCCGGATTCAGCGCCGAAATCACACGTCGTCCCGACGTCTTGCGTTGAATGGCGCCGTTCGGATTCTCAGCCGGCACAGTGGCGACGTGATTGGTGCGATCGTCCTGCAGCAGGAAGGAGATGTTCTGGCCGTCGGCCGACCACGCGATGTTCGAGACGGCGCGGTCGAGCTGCGGCATGTAGATCGTCGGGCGCTCGGTCGCGCCGATGTTCGCCGGCGGATGAGCGGGAACGACGATCAGCTTGTTCATGCTGTAGGCGCCGTTCTTGTCCTGGTCGCCGAGCAGCGCCGCGATGCGGCTGCCGTCCGGGCTCCAGGCCGGGCGGCCGCCTTCGCCTTCCGTCGTCCTGGTGAGCCGGCGCGGCTCGGCCCCTTCGCGCGCCTCGACGACCCAGACGTCTTCGTTCGACGTCCGGTCGGGATCCGCGTGGCCGCGCTTGCTCAGGAACGCGATCAGCTTGCCGTCAGGCGACCACGACGGCGACAGATCATCGGTGTTGCCCTTGGTGATCATCTTTGTCGTCTTGGTCGCGACATCGAAGACGCCGATGTGGGTATACAGGTGCTTGAGATAGCCGGTGCGATCCTGCTTGAAGTGATAGCGATCGATCACGATCGGCGGCGCGGTCTTGCGTTTCCAGCCGTCCATCTTCTCCGGCTCGTCGGCGGGATCCTCGTCGTCGGCGGTGAACGCAATGCGCGTGCTGTCCGGCGACCACTGGATGTCGCCGACGCCGCCCTTGAAGTCGCTGACCTTGTGCGCTTCACCACCGGCGCGGTTGAGCAGCCAGATCTGACCGCCCTTCTTCTTCTCTTCCTCGGTGCCGCGGGACGCCACGAAGGCAAGGTACTTGTTGTCGGGACTCCACCGCGGCGACGACTCGCCGTCAGGCGACGACGTCAGCTGCAGCTGCTCGCTGCCGTCCCACTTCACCATCCAGACGTCGGTGTTGCGGCGATCTTTCTCCGCATCGATGGTCGTGACGGTGTAGGCGACCCAGATGCCGTCCGGCGATCGCTGCGGATCGCCGACGCCGATGATCCGCGAGTGATCGTCGAGGGTGATGGCGCGCCTGGCCTGGCCGAGCACGGAGATGGCGCCGCAGAGTGCGGCGAGGCTGAGCGTGAGTGCGATTTTGCGCATAAATTTGTCGTCAGTATCCCACATGGTATCCTCCGGCCACCTAGGAGGGTGCATGCGCGTTTCCCGTGTTCTTATGGCGGCCGGATTGGCCGTGTTAGTCAGCGTCGGATCGGCGGCGGTCCTCTCGGCCCAGGCCAAGACGGACGAGGATTACGACAAGTTGATGAAGGCGGTTGGCGCGGCCAATGGCGCCCTGCGCGGCGCGGCCAAGGAGCAGAACACCGCCGGCGTGTCGGCCGAAGCCGCGAAGATGGTGGCCCTGTTCAAGGATGCGCAGGCGTTCTGGACCGCCCGCAACAACGCCGAAGCCGCCGAATGGGCGGGCGCGGCCATGAAGCACGCCGACGCGCTGGCGAAGGCGACGGACATGGGCGCGGCGATGGGCGCGATCAAGGAGCTCGGCGGCACCTGCCAGACCTGCCACGCGAAGTATCGCGAGAAGACCGAGACCGGCTTCGCGATCAAGAAGGGATAACCGGCTCCCGGCTCCCGGCTCCCGGATTACTTGATGGTGGCGGCGATCGCAATCGCGACGCCGCCATCCGTCATCAGCTTCAGATTGATCGTCTCGCCCGCCTTCGGTTGCCCCTTCAAGTCCGTCACCAGAACCAACGGACCACCCGCTTTCAACTCGAGCGATCCGAATGAAGGGATCGTCAGGTTGTTCGTGGCCTTGCTGTTTTCATCCCGCAGCTCGATCCTGCCGGTATCCGACGTCCCCGACTGCACGTACGCGTCGTACATCGTTGGATTGGTCAACATCGCGTAAATCGCAACGCCGCCCGGAACGATCGCGGCTGATGCATCCGCCGCGTCAGGATTCTTGCCCTGTGCATGAATCGTCAGATTCAGCAACGTCAAGACGATTGCAGTACGAAGGAATGTCATCAAAAACCCCTGTTGTGATGTCAGTCTCCGTTACAAGTCACTTGGGCAACGACTGGGGCATATCTGCAACCACGTAGATCATCGCCGCGAGCGAGGCGGCCGCTTTTGACACTTCCTGGGGATCGATGCGATCCACGGTGTCGGCCGGCGTGTGGTGAATCGTGAAGTACTTATTCGAGTCGCCCGCATACGCCATCATCGGCACCTTGCCGAGCGCGGCGATTGGGCCGATGTCGGCGCCGCCGCCGCCCCCGGAGATCTCCTGCATCCCGAGCGGCGCGAGCAGCGTGCCGATCTCGGCGATCAGCTTGCGCGCGGCCTCCGACCCGCTGAAGCCGAGACGCGCCGGCGCGAACACGCCGGAATCGGATTCCACCGCGAAGATGTGATTCGCCGCTTCCCATGCATGCGCATCGCGATACCCGTTGCCGCCGCGCATGCCGTTCTCTTCGTTGGTGAACAGCACCACGCGCACGGTGCGCTTCGGACGAATATTCAGCTTCTTCATCAGGCGCGCCGCTTCCCACGTCACCACGCAGCCGACCGCGTCGTCCGACGCCCCGGTGCCGGGATCCCAGGAATCGAAGTGGCCGCCGACGAGCACGATCTCCTCGGGCTTCTCGCTGCCCTTGATCTCGCCGACGACGTTGAAGGATTCGACGTCGGCGTCGAACTTCGCTTCCATCGTCAGCCGCATCCGGACGCGAACGCCGCGATTGACGAGGCGCTGAACGCGATTGGCATCCTCAGCGGGAATCGCCGCGGTCGGAATCTTCGCCACCTCGTTCGCGTAGCTCATGCCGCCGGTGTGCGGCGTGCGCAGGCCGATCGGGCCGACCGCGCGCACCAGCGAGGCGACCGCGCCGTAGCGCGCCGCCATCGACGCGCCGCCGGATCGATACTGCACCGTCTCGCCGTAGTTCGTGTAGGGCACGTTGAAGAGCACGATCTTGCCCTTCGCCTCGGCCGCGCGCTTGTTGAGATCGTCGCCATTCGACACGACCATCACCTCGGCCTCGATCCCCGCCGGCGGGGTAGCGACGCTGCCGCCGAGCCCCAGCATCGGCACGGCGTGCAGCGGCGGATTCGTGATCTCGAGGCTCTCAACGCCGCGCACCCAGCGCGGAATCATCACGCGCTCGGTGTGCACGTTCTCGAGGCCGTCCTTCTTCATCGTCTCGACGGCCCACGCGATCGCGCGATTGAGGTTGTCGGAGCCGCTCAAACGCTGGCCGAAGGTGTCGGTCAGCTCGGCAAGCCGGTCCCACGCGAACTGGTCCGCCTGCGCGGCCGCGATCAGCTTTTCCGCATTGGCGCGATAGGGATCGAGCCAGGCCGGGCGATTCTGCGCGGAGGGATAGGCAGCAAAGAGCGCGATCACGACAAGGACGCCAAGCGAACGATGCATTCGAAGAGTATATTCTCCGCCTATGACCAGACGCGAACTGCTCCACTCGCTCGCCGCCGCTCCTTTCGTCCGCCTACGCCAAGGCTTCGGCGAGACAGGCTCGTTCCCATTCGAGCAAGCGGCCAACCCGGACGTTGCGTACGGGTCGACGACGATTCCCGTCGGCATCCGATCGCGGATGGTCGCCGGCGTGAACGGCATGACCATGCACGCCCTCGAGGCGGGATTCGAAACCCCCGGGCGGCCCGCGGTGCTGCTGATTCATGGATTTCCAGAGCTCGCCTACAGCTGGCGTCACGTGATGCTGCCGCTGGCGACGGCCGGCTATCACGTGATCGCGCCCGACCAGCGCGGTTACGGCAAGAGCGGCGGCACCGACGTCACCTACGACCAGGACCTCGCGCCGTTCTCGACGCTCAACCGGGTGCGCGACAAGATGGCGCTCATCAACGCGCTCGGCCATCGCAACGTCGCGTTGGTCGTCGGACATGATTTCGGATCGCCGGTTGCGGGCTGGTGCGCGCTGACGCGGCCCGACGTCTTTCGCTCGGTCGTGATGATGAGCGCGCCGTTCGGCGGCACCGCGCCGCTGCCATTCAACACGGCGTCCGCCTTCGCTCGCGAGAGCCTGAGCGAGCTTCGGCGCGACGGGCCCGCTCCGCAACCTGCAGCGGGCCCGAACGCGGATGCGGAGCTCGCGAAGCTGTCGCCGCCGCGCAAGCACTATCAGACCTATTACACGACGCGCGAGGCGAACGAGAACATGTGGCATCCGCCGCAGGGTGTCCACAACTTCCTGCGCGCCTACTATCACATGAAAAGCGCCGACTGGGCGCCGAACCAGCCATTCCCGCTCGCATCGAACGCCGCGTCGGAACAAGCCAAGCTGCCGCGCTACTACGTGATGGATCTCGACAAGGGCATGGCGGAACAGGTCGCGATCGAAATGCCGGGCGCCGCGCAGATCGCCAGCTGCAAATGGCTCACCGACGAGGAGCTGAAAGTCTACGCTTCGGAGTACGGCCGCACCGGATTCCAGGGCGGGCTGCAGTCGTATCGCGTCGGCCGCGTACCGCGATTGTCGGCGGAGGTTCAACTCTTCGCCGGGCGCACGATCGACGTACCGTCGCTCTTTCTTTCGGGTAAGAGTGACTGGGGCGTCTATCAGAACGCCGGCAGCCTCGATCGGATGCAGCGCGCGTGCACGAAGTTCGACGGCGTCGAGCTCATCGACGGCGCCGGCCACTGGGTGCAGCAGGAACGCGCAACTGACGTCGCCGCCCGCCTGGTGAAATTCGCCCAAAGTCACCGGCAGCCGTGAGTGTGCTACAGTGTGCTACATGGCACGCAAGAATCGGTTGGTAGGCGTCCGCGAGTTGCGCCAGAACCTTTCGGTCTATCTCGATCGCGTCAAAGGCGGTGAGACGCTGCAAGTGACCGAGTTCAACCGCGTCGTTGCGCTCCTGGTGCCGCTGCCGGCGGAGAAATTGTCACCACTCGAACGCATGGTCCGCGAAGGACGCGCGATACCGCCGAAAGGATCCCTGAAGGATCGACCGCGTCCGAAGCCGGCTCCGCCGGGAACGCCGAGCTCAGAAGAGATGCTCGCGTGGGATCGTGAAGAGCGGCTCCTGTGATCACGGCCTATTTCGATTCGTCGGCCATCCTCAAGTTGTCGAAAGAGGAACCGGAATCGTTGGCGCTCGTCGACTATCTTCAGGATGCCTCCATCCTGGCCTCGACTTCGGTGCTCGCGGAAGTAGACGTCATTCGAATCCTTCGGCAGCATCACCTGGACGATGAGCAAGCGCTCACGGGTTTCTACCTGATGGCTGTAGACGACGACGTGCGCCGCAGGGCAATCGATGTGGGCGGGCATGTGCGAAGATCTCTCGACGCGATCCACATCGCGACTGCGCTCGCGGTCGGCGATCGCGACCTGCACTTCGTCACCTACGACGATCGTCAGGCCGATGCGGCGCGCCAGGCCGGACTGAAGGTCGTTCAGCCCGGCCGCTCGCCTTCGCCAGGCTTCGGCGAGGCAGGCTAGAACCCGATCGAATACACAACCTTGAAGCTGCGGCCCACTTCCGGCAGCAGATCCTTCAGGTAGTTCAGGTGATTGCGATAGAGCTTGTCGGTGGCGTTGTCGAGACGCGCCGTGATGGTGTTGAGCACACCGGCCGCTTCGAATGAATACGACGCGAAGAATCTCCCGGTCGTGTATCCCTCGGTCGGCACTTCGTCGCCGAACACGCGATCCTGATTGGACACGATCTGCGCGCTGCCGCCGATCTGGAACGCGTTCTTCTGGTACGTCAGCCCCGCCAGGACGCGATGCGGCGGAATGCGCGGCAGCGGCTCGCCCGTCTTCAACTTGCCGTGCACCCAGTCGTAGGTCAGCTCAAACGTCAGCTCGCTCGTCAGCTTGATGTCGCCGTGGGCCTCGATGCCGGTGAGGACGCTGTCGGCCTCGATGTTGCGCACCACCGGGAAGTCGTCCTGGATGTCGCCGGTCGGCTGCCTGAAGATGTAGTTCGAGATGTCGTTGCGGAAGTAGCTGATCTCGCCTTCGAAACGCCTGCCGCGGGCGCGCAGCGCCAGGTCGAATCCCAGCGCATGTTCCGCGGCGAGCTCGTCGTTGCCGATCTCGAACGACAGGTTGCCGGGATGCGGGCCGAAGTAATACAGCTCTTCGAGTGACGGATACCTCGAGGCGCGCGCCAGGTTGACCGCGATGACGACGTCGTCGTTGGCGGCCTGGGGCTTGAGCAGCAATCCCACCGACGCCGACCACTCGTTGAAGGTGCGTTCCCGCCGATTCTGTTCAGGCGCGAACGTCGAATGATCGATGCGTCCGCCAAACTGCACGGTCGCATGTGACGCTTCGATTTCCTCGTAGAGGAACGCCGCCGCCGCGCGTTGCTCGACCGGCGGCGAGAGCGCCTCCGCTCCCGTCGCGGCAAACGCGCGATTCATGAACCAGCCGCCAAAGCTGCCGACGAGCCGGCCGGCGCGCTTGTGCGAGAGCAGCACCTCGCCCTCGAGGGTGTCGTTGTTGAACGTCGTGCCAACGTCGTCGCCTTCGAGCTCCGAATGCTCGTAGCGGCGAACACCGAGCGTGGCTCGATACGACTGCAGCCAGCCGCCGAGATTCTGTCCGCCCGCGCGCGCGCTGATCGCGTGGCGCTTCGGCGTCAGGCGGATCAGCCCTTCCTCGACAATCGGAATGCCGTACTCCGAATCGTCGTAACCGTAGCTGGCGCCAACATACTGTTTCTCGCCGGTCCACGACGCGCCGATCTGCCCCATCGCCGATCGCGCCTGGGAGTTGTCCACTTCGCCGAGCGGCGTGTCGTAGTTGCCGGACCGATTGCCCGCGCCGCCGAAGTGCAGCGCGTACTTGCCGTTGCCGACGTGAATGTCGCCGGCGCCGCCGGCAACGCCGGCGTTGGTGCCGAAGTTAAAGGTGAAGTTGCCCGAGGCGCCTTGCGTGCGCTCGGACGGGATCGAATCCGTGATGACGTTGACGAGTCCGCCGATCGCGTTGGCGCCGTATAACAACGTCGCCGGACCGCGCACCACCTCGATCTTGCGGGCCGCAGCAGGATTGGTCGGCACCGAGTGGTCGCCGGACTGGCTCGACAGATCGCCCATGCGCTGGCCGTCTTCGAGCACCGAGATGCGATCGCCGTCGAGGCCGCGAATCACCGGCCGCGCCGACGCCGCGCCGAATGCGCGCGTCGCAATGCCCGGCGCCTCCGCCAGCGTCGCGCCGATGGTCGCCTCCAGGTTCTTGGTCAGTTCCTGGCCGTCCAGCACCGTCGTCGGCTGATACGACTCGAACTGCGGGCGGGCGGTCGGACTGACCGAGAGCACTTCGGCGAAGTGCAGATCGAAATCGATCAAGATATTGAGCGTCGCCGGCGTCGTCCCGACGGTGATCTCGGTGCGGCGCGTGCTATAGCCCTCCGCCCGGACGCCGACGTGATACTGCCCCGGCGGCACGTTCTCGAATCGATAACTGCCATCGTCGCCGGCCCGCACTTCCCTGCGCAGCTCGTCGATCACCACCAACGCGCCCGAGAGCGGCTGGCCGCCCTCCGTCTGCGTGATCGTTCCACTGAGGGTCGTGCCGGTCTGCCCGCCTTCGCTCGCGGACAGGCGCGCGCTTACAAGACAGAGCAGGAGTATGAGAACGCGGCTTGCCCTAAACATAACCCTACAAGCATATCAAGCAGGTCAAATGCTGCGAACTCGTCTCATCTTTGGAGGAATCGAGCGGGCTCGGGCATAGTCTGGGAGGTGAACGTCCTCTTGCTGGCGCTGACGCTGAGCGCTCAGCCTCAACTCACAACCATTCCTGAAATGTGGGACGCGTGGTGCGCGCGCTGCCACGCGCAGGACGGCTCCGGCAAGCTCGACGAGCCGACGGTCACGGTCGAGCCCATGGATTTCACCGATTGCAAGATCACCTCTCCCGAACCCGATGCCGACTGGGAGCGCGCGATCGCGAAGGGCGGACCCGGCGTCGGGCTGTCGCCGCAGATGCCGGCCTTTGAAGACTCCCTCACCGCGGCACAGATCGCCGGCTTCGTCTCGCACATGCGCGGCTTCTGCAAGGAAACCGGCTGGCCGAGCGGCAACACGAATTTCCCGCGTCCGCTCGTGACCGAGAAGGCGTTTCCGGAGAACGAATTCCTGATCCTGCCTGCCATCAGCCACGAGCGAGAGGTCACGCTCACCGCGCTGTACGAGCGTCGACTGGGCAAGCGATCGATGGTCGAGATCGGCATCCCGTTTCACAACGACGGCGTGCGCGATGTGGAGATCGCGTTCAAACATGCGGTTCACAGCAACGAGGTCCGCATCGTCTCCCTGGGCCTGGAAACGGTGGTGTCGCGTGACACCGCGGTGTTCGAGCCGTTCATCAGCGCCGGCGCGATGCTGGGCGATTGGTATCTCCAGGGACAGGTGAAGGTCGAACTGCCGGTCGATCGCAAGAAGGCCGATCGCGCATTCGTCTACAACGCCTACCTGGGGCGCGACACCAGCCAGGCGCCCAACACCTGGACGCTCGGCGTCGAGCTGAACGGCGAGAACCACGAGATTTCGCTGACGCCGCAGGTTCGGAAAGGGTTAACTGGAACCGGCGCACTCGCCGCATCGATTGGCGCGATGGTGCCGCTCAACGAACGGGAAGAACGGGGAGTGCGATGGGTCGGTTACTTGCTCTGGGAATTCTTGGAACCCTTGCGTGCGCGTCGATAGCATCGGCGCAAACCGGAAGCATCACCGGAACGATTACGACCGCGGCCAAGGGCGCGGCGCCGTTACGCATCACGATCGATCAGAAGATCTGCGGCAACGAGCTGCCCGATGAGGCGATTGTCGTCGACGCGCAGGGGCGTCTTGCAAACGCCGTCGTGATCCTCACCGGCGTCAAGCGTCCCTCAACCGCAGAGACCCTGGTGATGAACGAGAAGTGCCGCTTTGCGCCACGCGTGCAGCTCGCCCGGCCGAACGCGACCGTCCGCACGACGAGCAAGGACGCGGTCCTGCACACGACGCAGGCCCAGCTCGCAAACGGCCGCACCATCTTCAACGTCGCGTTGCCGGTGCCCGGCATCAACATTACCAAGCCGATCGGCGGCGCCGGCATGGTGCGCCTGACGTGCAACACGCATCCGTGGATGCGCGGCTGGGTGATCGTGACCGACGAAGCGGCGGCGATATCGGGCGCCGACGGGAAGTTCAGTATCGACAACGTCCCACCAGGCACGTACGAGCTGCGCGCGTGGCACGAGGGGCTGAAGGGCGCGCCGCAGAAGATTACGGTCGCTGCAGGGAAATCGACGGAGATTTCTTTCGCTCTTAAATAGGCGGGTCTGAAGACCCGCCTC
>JAYWEJ010000149.1:0-4370 GCA_043779345.1 Acidimicrobiia bacterium
TCGGTGCCCGCCGCTTCGATCGGAAGGATGAAGGTGGATTCGGAGAAGTTCATCTCCTTGGTGATCGCCTGCATCTGCTCGCCGGAGAGCCCGCGCGCGTCGTGAAAGACGGCCAGCTGGTTGCCCTCGAACATCGTGCCGGTGAAGACGTCGTAGTGCAGGTAGCGCATCCCTCGATTGTAGAATCGAGTCGATTGAGTTCGTCGCCGTACTTACTTCGTCAAGCGACGCGCGACCAGACCCATCCCTGCCAGGGACATTCCGAGGAGCGCTATCGTCAGTCCGCCATCCGGCACTCCCGTCGAGTCACGGAAAGCCCACTCTTCAAAGGATCCAGCGGCCGTTGCGCCATTCTGATACCCCATCGCGGAGTAGAGGTAGAAGTATGGCTTGGCGTTCAGGAGCGAGGACGCCGGAAGATACATGAACAGGTCGCTGTTGCCGTTACCTCCGCCGAACAAGCCGTAGTCGAGGATTACCGCGCGATCCTGTCCTGCATCCAGATCAAACGTGGTCGGGGCGGTTGGACACCCATTCAGGGCGGTCAGTGATCCAGAGTCTCCTGTGCACACTTGGATCTCGTCAATCGAGAGCTTGCTCTTGTTCGTAGTGGCTGGTTCACCGATGTCAAGCATGAACTCGTAGTACGCCTGACCATTGATCAACACATCGTAGAGATCGGCCGTCTTCACCGAATGCGTCCAAATGCCGGCTTTTTCATCGTTGGACAGCACGCCATCGGTGTTGTGGCCGTCTTCGTTAGTCGCGTTGCCATTGGCCTGTAGGCGGACGAAGGGCTTGAAGACACCCGTGCCAGAGGGTTGAATCGAGGCTGTTGACCAGTAGGCGCCTCCGAACAGCTCCATGTTGCACCCAGCGCTGCAATCCAGCGTGATGGGGGACGCGGCGGCACTCCGGCTCATTACCAAAGCCGTCAAAAGGCAAAAAACAATCCCGATACTCTTCTTCATTTACTACGCTCCCACGGAGTCGCTGCGTGCCGGCCAATTGGCCAACGCCTTATCGACAGCAAGTAAGTGGCCAAGAATCTGAGTCGACGCGCCCATTCTCGCATTCGCACCCATCATCCTTATTATCAATACTTTACGATGCGAACTCGACGATGGATCGACGAGTTGCCGATTCTAAGTAATTCGGATTGTAAAACTTTCCGACGAAAGGCGCGCTGCGTCCCAGGTCACGGCTTGCAAGTAGTGCACTTTTGCGCTCAGGGTATCATCCACTCGACGTGCGGATCGCCGTCGGAATCTTGGTGCTGCTCCTGGGCCCTGCACTGGCCCATGCGCACCCCCCGTGGCAGGATGCTACGGAGAACAGGACCCTCGTCATCACCGCGCCCGCGGCGCCTGGCGGCGGCTGGGATCAGACGGCGCGCGCCATCCAGCGCGTGCTCGTGGAGATCGAGCCGGGCGTGAGCGTGCAGGTCGACAACGTGCCGGGGGCCGCCGGCACCATCGGGCTGTCCCGCTTCATCCAGTCCGAGCGCGGCAACCCCGGCGCGCTGATGGTCACCGGGCTGGTGATGGTCAGCGGCGTGATCATCAACGGCTCGCCGGTGTCCCTCGCCGACACCACGCCGATCGCGCTCCTCACCGGAGAATACGAAGTCATCGTGGTGCCCGCGTCGAGCCGGTTCCGCTCGCTCGCCGACCTGATCGACGCGTTCAAGAAAGATCCCGGCAGCGTGTCGTGGGGCGGCGGCTCGGCGGGCGGCACCGACGATTTGCTGGTGCGGCTGCTGGCCGAACAAATCGGACTGCCGGCGTCGAGCGTCAACTACATCGCGTTTGCCGGCGGTGGCGCCGCCCTCGCGGCCGTGCTCGGCGGTCAACTCTCGGCCGCGGTCAGCGGCTATGCGGAGTTCGCCGGACAGATCGCCGCGGGTCAGCTTCGCGTGCTCGCGATCTCTTCAGCCACTCGCGTCGGCGGCATCGATGCGCCGACGCTGAGGGAATCCGGCGTCGCGCTCGATCTCGCCAACTGGCGGGCGATCGTCGCGCCGCCCGGCCTCTCAGACGCCGAACAGGAAGCGCTGACGGCGCGCATCACGAAAGTGGCGACCAGCCCGCAGTGGCGATCGACGCTGGCACGGAACGGCTGGGCGGATCAGTTCCTGACGGGACCGCCGCTGCGGCAGTTCCTGTTGTCGGAGCAATCGCGAATCGAAGACGTCCTGCGGCGTCTCTCGGCCGCCGAGACCCGCTCGCCGGCAACACTTTCTCTGACACTGACTCCCGCATCACTGCCAAACGCCGTCGCGGCAATCTTCCTCGGCACGCTGGCGCTGACGCTGTTCAGGATCACGCGTCAATCGCCCGTCGTCGAGCGCCAGGGCCTTCGCATGACGGGCGCGATCGTCGCGGCGCTGTTGATTCTTCCCATGGTGTTCGTGACGATCGGATTCGTCGCGTCATCGACACTGATCTTCGCGATCGCGGCGACGGCGCTGCGGGCGCGCCAGCTGTCCGCCCGAACGATCGCGATCGATCTCTTCGTCGGCGCCGCCTTTTCGATGGCGCTGTTCCTCCTGTTCACGCGCGGACTCGGCGTGACGTTGCCGGGCTTCCTCTGATGAACGAGCTGCTCGCGGGCTTCGCGGTCGCGCTCACTCCCGCCAACCTGATGTGGGGCCTCGTGGGCACGACGCTGGGCACCGCGGTCGGCGTGCTGCCGGGCATCGGTCCCGCGCTGACGGTGGCGCTGCTGCTGCCGATCACCTACGGCCTCGATCCGACGGCGGCGTTGATCATGTTCGCCGGCATTTACTACGGCGCGATGTACGGCGGATCGACCACGTCGATCCTCCTCAACACGCCTGGTGAGAGCGCGACGATCGTGACCGCGCTCGACGGTCATCAAATGGCGCGCAACGGGCGCGGCGGGGCGGCCCTCGCCACCGCGGCGATCGGATCGTTCGTCGCCGGCACGCTCGCCACGGTCGCGCTCACGATCACGGCGCCGCTGATGGTCAAGCTCGCGCTCGCGTTTGGATCCGCGGAGTACTTTGCCTTGATGGTTCTCGCCTTCGTCATGGTGACGACGATGCTGGGCGAGTCGAGGTTGAAGGGGTGGCTCAGCCTGCTCCTGGGGTTGACGCTGGGATTCATCGGCATCGACGGCTTGAGCGGGCGCGCCCGGTTCACCTTCGGCATTCCCTACCTGCTCGACGGCATCGACCCGGTCATCGTCGCGATCGGATTGTTCGCGATCGGCGAGACGCTGTGGGTCGCGAGCCGCGGGCCGCTGATCGATGACGTGCTGCCGGTTCGCGGCTCGCTGATGATGACCGCGGAGGAATGGCGGCGATCGTGGAAGCCGTGGCTGCGCGGCACCGTGATCGGATTTCCACTGGGCGCGTTGCCTGCCGGCGGCGCCGAGCTGCCGACGCTGATGTCCTACGCGATCGAGAAGCGGCTCTCTCGCAGGCCGCACGAGTTTGGGCGCGGCGCGATCGAGGCGGTCGCCGGGCCCGAAGCCGCCAACAACGCCTCAGCCGCGGGCACGCTCGTACCGCTGCTCACGCTCGGCCTGCCGACGACGGCCACCGCGGCAGTGCTGCTCGCGGCCTTTCAACAGTTCGGGTTACAGCCTGGCCCGCTGCTCTTCGAACAGGAATCGGCACTGGTGTGGGGCGTGATCGCGAGCCTGTATATCGGCAACGCCATGCTGCTGGTGCTGAACCTGCCGCTCGTCGGCTTGTGGGTGAAGCTGCTGTCGATTCCGCGGCCCTGGCTCTACGGCGGCATCCTCGTCGTCGCGTCACTCGGCGCGTTCAGCGTCCACCGCTCGGCGGGCGATCTGGTGGTGATGGCGGTCATCGGCATCATCGGTTTCCTGCTGCGCATGATCGGGGCGCCGGTGGCGCCCGTGATGATCGGGCTCATTCTCGGGCCGGCGGCCGAACAGCATTTGCGGCGCGCGCTTTCGATCAGCCAGGGCGACTGGACGGTGTTCGTCACCCACCCGCTCTCCGCCAGCCTGCTGGCCGTGGCGGCCGCCATCGTCGGGTGGGGCATCTTGCGGAGGCCGCGGACCGGACTAGAATCGAGTCATGAAGTTAAGTGAGCTGT
Source organism: Acidimicrobiia bacterium (assembly GCA_043779345.1). GTDB lineage: Bacteria > Acidobacteriota > Vicinamibacteria > Vicinamibacterales > UBA2999 > 12-FULL-67-14b. Next base: position 4,092 of record JAYWEJ010000149.1, read on the forward strand.
TTGGCGGCAGTGACGCCGCGCCGGCAGAGCAGTTTCCCGATCCCGCCATCGACATCGCGCCCGATGTCACCGGCACGCCGCAGGCGGCGGTGCTGGGCGGCGGATGCTTCTGGTGCACGGAAGCCGTGTTCGTGAAACTCGATGGCGTGATCGGCGTGATGTCGGGCTATGCCGGCGGCACCGCCGACACCGCCGAGTACCAGGCCGTCTGCAGCGGCACCACCGATCACGCAGAGGTGATCCGCGTGCGTTTTGATTCCAGCCGCATCTCGTTCGGGC
>JAYWEJ010000150.1:0-4366 GCA_043779345.1 Acidimicrobiia bacterium
GGTTCCGGGTGAGGTTCTGTTCTCGGTCGAAGATCGCGGCATCGGTATCGATGCCGACGACAAGAAGCACATCTTCGAGCCGTTCTATCGGGGCCGTGACGCCGTATCGCAACAGATCCAGGGCAGCGGCCTCGGCCTGAACCTCGTGATGCGCATCGTCGAAGCGCACGCCGGCAAGGTCAGCGTGACCAGTGAACCCGGCAAAGGCAGCACCTTCACTCTGGCGTTGCCGGTCGTCGGCCATCGGCCAGCATCCGGACACGAAATAGTTTCCCTTGTCAGAGAAGCGCCTACTTCTCGTTGAGGACGAGCCCGGCTTGCAGCTGGCGCTGAGCGATCGGCTGACGGCGGAGGGCTACTCCGTCGAAACCGCCGGCGACGGCAACGTCGCGGTGACGCGCGCGACCGGCGAGCTGTTCGACGTGATCGTGCTCGACGTGATGCTGCCGGGCCGCGACGGCTTCGACGTCGCGAAGACGATCCGCTCGCACGGCATCCAGACGCCGATCCTGATGCTGACCGCGCGCTCGCAGGTCGTTGATCGCGTCGTCGGATTGAAGCTCGGCGCCGACGACTATCTCACCAAGCCGTTTGAGACGATCGAGCTGCTGGCGCGTATCGAGGCGCTGTTGCGCCGCGCGCCATCAGGCCCATCCGGCGTCACGCTCGAGCGCTATCAATTCGGCGACATCACCGTGGACGTGCGGAAGGCGGAGGTGATGCAGAAGGGGCAGCAGCTCGAGCTGTCGGCCAAGGAATTTCAGCTGCTGAAGTACTTCATCGAGCACCGGGGCGCGACGTTGTCGCGCGACGAATTGCTGCAGGAGGTCTGGGGCTATAACGCCATGCCGTCAACGCGCACGGTAGATGTGCACGTCGCGTGGCTCCGACAAAAGCTCGAGCCCAATTCGCGCGTGCCGCAATACATCCTGACCGTCCATGGGATGGGGTATAAATTCGCGGGCTAAGTCTCTTCCTTCCGAATCCACTTCGGAACGTAGGGAAGATCGAACCTGGCGAGCGTGTCGAGCAGGCGCCCGGGATTGTCATCCACCACAATTGACGCGCGATGAATGGGCTTGATGAAGCCCTCGGTTGAGCCCATCGCTTCGGCAGCTTCACGGTAAACGGATTGATTGCCGGTGCTCGAACCGCAATAAACACAGACGCGTTTCATGAAGAGGTCCTAAGGTCTTGGGTCTTGGGTCTTGGGTTTTACACGCGTAGGAGCACGCCGGTTGCCGGTTGGCCGGTGGCCCGCTTCACGGCTTCGACATACAGCGCGACCTGTTGCTTGTAAGCATCCTGCGCGGATGCGATTTCGATGTCGGTCTTGAAATCGACGATCACCCAGCCGCCGTCGCTTTCATAGGCGAGGTCGACCTGCCCATCGACGAGCCGCGACACGCCGCCCTCGTCATCCACGCGCAGTGACACCGGCGCTTCGCGCCAGACGCGCTTGCCGGCCGCTTCTGCGGCGCGGGCCGATTCGAAGCGCGGGTGCTTCAGGAGCTTCGTCGCAATGCCGGCGGCGGCGTCGCGTTCGTCATCGGGCGCCGCAAACAACTTCGCGTGAAGCGCGGCGAGCTCGTGCACTTGGTCGGGCGTCGCGCTCAACGGCAACGTCGCCAGCACCGCATGGACCAGCGTGCCGAAGCGCTTGCCCGATGGACGGAGCACACCAAAGCCGGCGTCTTCGATCGTGATCTGATCGGCATTGCCGGTTGACGCACCGGCCAGCTCGGTGGCGGTGAGCACGCGCATCGACGCGGCGCTGCCGACCGCCTGCACCGCCGAGCGCCGCTCGCGCCACTGGTCGTACCTGGCGCGATCTTCGGCGACGGCCGCGGGATTGGCGTCCTTCGAAATCAGATCGTCGCGCCGGAGGCCGCGGGTGTTGGCGGGCTTGGCATCGAGCAACAGCGGGTCCCACCACACGACCGTGTATGAAGCCTTCGAATGCGGATCGGTCAGGGTGTACGCGCCCGGGCGGACCGTTGACTGATCCGGCATCTGCCCATCGGCGCGGCCGTCCGGCAGCACCGTGTCTTTGCCCTTGAACAACGGCACGCCCCGCGCCGGCGACGGCGACTGCCGCATCGGCACGGGCGGATAGAGCGCGCGGTTGAGCGGACGGACCCAGCCATCGTGATACGGGGCATCGCCGACGGCGGGGACGACGAGCAGGTCGCGCGCGCGCGTCGCCGCAACGTAAGCGAGGCGGATGCCCTCGGCCTCGTCACGTCTCGCTTCCTGATCGTTGTGATCGAGCAGATCCTGCGGCGACCAGTCGCCGAGGCGGAACGCGCACAAGCCGCGATCGGTATCGAGGTATCGCGAGGCATCATCGCGACTCAGCTTGCAGCCGATGTCGGCGAGGATGACCACCGGAAACTCGAGGCCCTTCGCCTTGTGGACGGTCATCAGCCGCACGCCTTCGGTTCCAGGCTCCAGGATTGGCGCTTCCGGCGCTTCCGCGCGCTTCGAGGTGTCGCGCAACAGGTCGACGAAACCGCGGAACGACAATCCGCCTTCGATCTCGTAGCGGCGCGCCAGGTCCGAAATCTGCAGCACGTTCGCGAGCACCTGCTCACCGCCGCGCCAGAGCACAAAGCCGGCATGCGCGCGCGTGATCGCGATCAGGCGTCCAATGGTGTCGGCGACCGGGCGATGATTGCGGGCCGCATGCAGGTCCTTGAGCGAGCCGAGCGCAGTCGCGATCGGCTGCAGGCGCTCGGGCAGGCTCGCGGGCACGCGGTACGGATGGAAGATCTTCGCGATCGAGTGGTACTCGATCGCCTCTTCCTCGCCAATCGCGAACAGCGGTCCGTGGAGCGTGGCGTAGACCGATAATTCGTCTTCGGGCCACTCAATCGCGGTGAGCGCGGTTCGAATCGCATCCACTTCTTCGCGTTCGTGGAAGGTCTTGCCGCCGACCAGGAGGTGCGGAATGCCGCGGGCCTCGAGGGATTCGACGTAGCCGCGCGTGATGTCGTCGCGGTAGTGCACGAAGCGGCGGAACAGCAGGCAGACGTCGCTGGCGACTATTTTGTCTCGTCGACCCTCCGGGCCGACAACCGTCCACGTGCAGGCTGGCGACAACATCCACTTGACGAACTCGGCGATCGCCGCAGGCTGCGATTGACCTAGTGCTTTTTGCGTCACCTCGGCCCGGCCCCAACGGAACCCGTACGGCCTCGGCACCGGCAGCGCGATCACCGCCGGCTGCTCGGCGAGCTCGTCGCGGTGCGGCAGCAGCGGCACGTAATCGGCCTGCAGCGAATCGCGATCGCCGGTCATGTCGTCGCGGAACGCCGCGTTCACGAAATGCTGGATTGCGGGCACGCTGCGGAACGACGTCTGCAGCGTCACCGGCATGGCGGTGCGATCGCCGGCAAGCCGGTCGCTGATGCGGCGATAGGCGCCGACGTCGGCGCGGCGGAAGCGATAGATCGACTGCTTCGGATCGCCGACGATGAAGAGCGCGCCGGGGCGCAGGCCGCCGGACTCCTGGCCCGCGAGCAGGAGCAGCAGCTCGGCCTGGACCGGATCGGTGTCCTGGAATTCGTCGACCAGCAGCACCTGGAATCGCTTCCTGAATTCCTCGCGGACCTCGGCGTTGTCGCGAACGAGGTCGCGCGCCTTGATCAGCAGATCGAGATAATCGAGCGCGCCGGCCTCCTGCTTGCGCCGCTCGTAGCGCTCCAGGCAACCCTGCATCTCCTGGTGCAGCAGGGCCGCGAGATCGGCGTTCGCCTGATCGCGAAACGCGCGCAAATCCGCCAGCAACTGCGCGTGCGCCGCCTGCGCCTGCTCGCGGGTCACGCCGACGGCAAACGCCGCGCCGCTGCCCTTTCGCGGCCGCGCGAAATCGCGATGGTCGGCGAGCCCGACCAGGCTCGCTTCCCACGCATCGAACACGCTCTCAGGAACCATGTCGCCGACCGAACGGCGCTGGCGCTCGAATTCGGCATTGAGCGTGCGGGCGTGGCGGGTGTCGCCGGCCAGGTTGTCGGCGCGATTGAGCGGCTTCGCGGTCAGCTCGGCGAACGTCTTGACGCGTTCCATCAGGAACTTGATCGACAGCCGGCGATCGTACGAGGGCTGCGTCCATGGCGTCGTGTGATCGCGCCACTCGCGCAGATCGCGCGCGGCCCGTCGCAAGCGCTCGATCGGCCCGTCGCCATCGTCGTCTTCCGGCCGCCAGCGCATCGGCCGCCGCAGCGATCGCCGCACGCCCTCGTCCGGGAACGCCAGCTGCGCGTGGAGCCACGACGTGAACGCTTCGTCGAACAGCCGATCGGTCTGCGTGTCGGTGAGGACGACGAACGCCGGATCGACGCGCGCCTCGACGGGACGCTCGCGC
>JAYWEJ010000151.1:0-23844 GCA_043779345.1 Acidimicrobiia bacterium
CTGCCGATCGGCACGCTCGCCTATCGCATCAACCTGTTCTCGGCAGTGGGCGGCGCGCTCGCGTGCATGTGCATTTTCCTGACGGCGCGACGGCTCGGCGTGACGCAGCTGCTGTCGATCGCCGCCGCGCTCGCGGCGGCCACCAGTTACCCGGTATGGAGCAACAGCGTCACCGCGGAGGTCTATACGCTGGCTGCGGTGCTGTCGGGATTTGCGGTCTACTTCGTGATCGCGTTCGCGCAGACCGGCGCGGTCTGGAGACTGTATGCCGCGTGCGCGATGTGGGCCTGCGGCTTCGGCAATCACCTCACCATCGTCGGCATCCTCCCCGCCGCGCTGATCTACGGCATCGTCAAGGATCGTTCGGCGCTAAAGCCGCGCGTGGCGATCACCGCCGCGATCATCGGCATTCTCGGCGTGGTCCAGTACTGGTTCATCGCGATCCGCACGATGCAGGGCGCGCCGTACCTCGAGGCGCGGGCAGATACGGTGATGGGCGTCTTCGACGTGATCATCGCGCGTGACGTGTCGTGGGCGCGATTCTACCAGGCGCAAAGCTCCGTGGCGGCGATCGAAGTGCCGATGCTGTTGAACGGGATTCGCGTCAACATGGGCACCGTCGCGGTTGTCCTGGTGGCGATCGCTATCGTGCTCGGCATCAAGCGCCGCAACGCTGAAGTGCTGATGATCGTTGGCGCCGCCGGCGGCACCCTCGCGATGATCGCCAACCTGTGGGGCGATGTCGTCGGTTTCATCACGCCGGTGTGCGTGCAGCTATGGCCGCTGGCCGCGCTTGGCTTGCAGTGGCTGGTCACGGCAGGCCAACGGGCCATCAGGCCATCAGGCCATCAGGACCACAGGGCGCTGACAGCGGCCGGCGTGCTCGCAATGCTGGTCCCGATCGCGCACCTGATCGGCAACCAGGACAGAATCGCGGCGTTGCGCACGCCCGGTGAAGGTCCGGGCGTCCGCGCCCTCTACGCCAAATTGCCGGCGCGCTCGGCGCTCGTGGCCGAAAACTACTGGCTGGCGCGGCTGGTCAACTACATGCATTTCTCGGGCGAGCACGAACCCGATCCGAATCCACGCGTTCTCGACAGCGATGCCGTCGACGTCAGGGCCGCGGTGGCGGACGGTCTCGAGGTGTATGCCTTTGAAGGCGCGACCCATTGGCTCACCTCCCAGGGATTGCGATTCGAGAGGACCCACATCGCGCGCCTGCCGTTCGAGACCTGGCTGGCGGATCAACCTCGCGGCACGCTGATCGTCGCCGCCAGCGCGGGCCGGCCGCTGCCGATCGAATGGTTGCCGCCATCGAGCCGCGCCCAGGCTGGACGGCCGGCGAACTACGGTGCGTTCGCGTTGACGGCCGGCGATGCGCAGGCAACGGTCGCGCAACAACAGTCGCTGGCGCGAATCGATGTTCCGGTCGGCACCGACGGACGCACGCTGACGATCACGTCGAGCGACGAGGGGCCCCAGATCGTCTGGGGTGATGACGTGCTGACCGCGATCGATCGCGGGCTGGCAGTGGCGGCGTTTACACCGTCGGGGCAATTGATTGGGCAATGGGCGTTCTCGCTCGATGACAAGCCCGGCGTGCAGCTGCCACCATCTCCGTTCGTGCTTCGCGGCGAAGTGCCGTGCCAGATCCTGCGGCCGGGCGAACGCATCGACGTCGGCGACGTCCTCGCCGAAGGTGGATGGTGGGCCACGGTCGAAGGCAAGGGCCGCGCAACGATCGCGCTCGACACCGGCGACGCTCCGGCAACATGGCGGCACCGGGTGTCGAGCGGCCGCGGCGAGGCGGCGATCGACGCCGGGCAATCGCGGGTGACGCTCGACGCGGTGCCGGGCACGCGATCGGTCTTCAGGCTGTCGGTGCCGCCGGCCACGAAACCGAAAAGCGCCACCCTCGGGCCGGGCGATGTCACCGCGGTGCGGGTCTGCCGCGCCTCGATCCCGCCGCTGCCGGCGACCGGCGCGCTCGAGGTCGGGCCTGAACAGGACGGATGGTTTGGCGCGGGCTGGCACCTCGGCGAGCGCGGCGGTACGGAGCGGTTCCGCTGGTCGGCGCGCACATCGACGGTCGCCTGGCGGATGGACCAGGCCTCGCGAATCAGGATGCTGCTCCGCTTGAGAGCGGCGAATGCGAAGGGCGCGACGATCCAGGCGACGGTGAACGGGACGGCGCTGCCCCCATGCACGCTGGCCGCGGGCGCCTGGACGGATTGCAGGTTTGAATTACCGGAGACGGCCACGCGCGCCGGTATCAATCAACTGACGTTGCACGCGGACACGATGTCGCCGTCGGCCGATCGTCCGGGTGATGCGCGCGAGCTCGCGTTCGTGATGCAGGCGAGCCGCGTCAGAGTCGGCAGGTAGCATCCGGCTTCAGCCGGGTGTTAGAGCGCTTCCTTCCGCATCAATCGAACGACGAGACCGATCAGGAATATCACGGTCACGCCGAGCACCGCCCAGAACACCGCCGGCGGCACCAGGTCGAACGCGTTCGCGGCGCCACCGCCCTGCAATGCTTGTTCGGGACCTGCGGTGACGTCTTCGGCGGTGCGTCCGAGCACTTGTCCAGACAGCAGTTGCAGGTCGTATCGCGGCGCAGCGAGATCGTCGCGGCCGTAGAGCAGCCGCAGCGGCTGATTTTCCCGGCGGAACAAACGCACGGCGTACTGCGGCACCAGCAGCGTCGCCTTGTCGATCGCCAGCGGCTGGTTGTCGCCTTCGTCGATCAGCAGATAGACGTCCTCGGTCACGGCCGAATCGGGCAGCGAGAACGTCAACGGTGCGGCGGCGACGTCTTGATCGGCGTGCGTCCACGTGGCGCTGCCACGCTGAACGAAGCGCGCCGGCTGCCGATCCGAAGCGGGCACCACCGTGCCGAGCGCGACCGTCCGCTGGAACACGCGCGCTTTCGTCGTCAGGACCAGGCGCGGATTCGGCAGGTTCGGGAACGGCACGTGGACCTGATAGGAGGTCACCTTTGATGACGGTGATGCGAGGCCGGCCGGCAGGCCCTTGCGCTCGATTGGCACGGTCGTGATCAGCGGCTCGTCGCGGGACTCGATCAAATAGGGAATCTGCAATCCGCCCTGATCGAGGATGCGCACGTCACGAAGGCGGCGCGGATCGCGGCCGCTGTGCGCCATCGCCGGCAGATCCATCTGCAGCGCGATCAGGCCGGCGGGGCCGCCGGGAATGTCGCGGACGTACTCGAAGCCCTCGGTGCTCATCGCGCTGCCGGTCTGGGGCATCGGCAGCCCTTCATCCTCGTCGGCGAGCGTCACGGGCGGCTGCGTCCGCCAGGTCGCGCGATTCGGCGACGCCGGCAAATTCGTCCTCGCGGCCTCGAGGTCGTAACGGGGCGCGGTCAGCCTGGCCTCGCCGTAGCGGGCAGTGATCGATCCGCCTGGCGATTCAAAGTAGATCCATGGCATTTCCGCGAAAACTGCGGTCACCGCTTCGAGCTCGAGCGGCGGGTTGTCGCCGTCATCGACCACCAGGTCGAGCTGCGGCTCGGTGGGCTGGCGAATCTGCAGGCGCAGCGACTCGGCGATCACGGTTTCGCGCTCGATGCGCGTCAAGCGGCCGCCGCCGATCAACCGCGGCTGCGCGCCCTGGCCGGCAAAGCCGGCTTCGAGCACCCGCGCCTCGCGCATCACATTGCCGCCGCCGACCTTGAGCTCGAGGGCGACGATCGGCATGCGCGCGGCCGGCAGGTTCAGCCGGAACCGGCTCCGCCCCGGCTCGCTCGGACGGCGGCTGATCGAGATGTCGGCTCGCAAGACGGGCCCCGGCGCTATGGGACGCGGCAGCCTGACCATGATCTGGCTCGGCGTCGGAATGCGCCCGCTGTTGGTGTCGTCCCAGGTGACGCGCAGATAGCGATAGTCACCGGGCTCGAAATCGATCAGCGTATGCTGCAGCCCGTCCGCGGGCAGGTTGAACGCCGTGCCTTCACGAATCAATTCCGTCCAGCGCTCGCGATCGCCGCTGCCTTCGAGTTGGAAGCGCTTGAGGAACGGCGGCTGGATCGAGCTGAGCATGAGCCCGTCCATCTTCCTCACCGATTGCGCGTCCACTTCGAAGCCGCTGGTCTTGCCGCCACCAGGCTTCTCGACGGTCGCGACCGGCAGCCCGCGAAACGTCGCGAACGCCGGCTGATCGGTCGTCGGCTCGATCAGCAAGTACGGCACCTCGACGTTGTTGTCGTTGAAGAGCCTTAGATCGGCGAGCCCGCGTCGCGCAATCCAGCGGTCTCCCAGATCCTCGATCGCGAACGGCTGCGATCCGGTCAGCAGCGCGACGTCGACGTCGAGGCGCTGCGATCCACCGGCGGTCACTGCGGCGATGCGCTCGTACTGAAAGCGGGCGCCGGCCGATCCCTGCGCCATCAGGTTCACGGCGGACACCCCGGCTAACACGACGGCAATGCGGACGGCGCGAATCATGACGCGCTCTCTTTCTCGGGCGCCAGCACGTACTTCTGCAGCGCCAGCGACACCAGCGCGAGCGAGATCGCCAGGCCGACGAACGCCGCCACGCGATACAGGCCCTCGAGCGATCGCAGGTCGTAGAGGAAACACTTGAACGTCGTCACCGCGATCAGGATCACGGCGGCGACACGGGCCGGTTTCGCCTTGGCGATGATGCCGGCCGCGAGCATGATGATGCCGAAGATCAACCACGAGATGGTGTAGGTCAAATCCTGCTGGAGGCTCGATCCAAACTTGAACAGGATCTCGGGGCCATCCGAGTAGTAATCGGCAATCTCGATGTTCAGCAGCAGGAACAACAGGATGCCCGCGCCCGAAGGCAGCAGGTAACGCGGCCTCGGGATCGGGCTGGCGAGCTCATCGTCTGTTTTCGAGAGCCACCACGCGCCGATCAACATGGTCGCGGCCGCGATCGCGTAGGTGTAGAGGTACCAGTTGAGGATCCGCATGTCGCCGCGCGGTTCGTAGCGGAACACTTCAGGATTGATCGCGAGGCGGACGAACACCGCGGCGAACAGGCCCACCGACGCCAGCAGCAACCCGCGATGGCGAATGCGCGTGTAGAGCCAGGCGACCGCGGCGCCTTCGAGCGCCCAGCCGATGGTGATCCACTGCTGCCGCAGCTGCAGCGGGATGGCGACGGTGAGGAACGCCAGCGCCGCGCCGGCGACCAGTGCGAGGCGTCCCAGATCGCGCTGGCCGGACGGCTGGATGCGCAGCAGCTGGCTCAAATGCAGTGCGGTGATGGCGCCGATGACCACGGGCACCACGCCGACCATCCACTCGAGGCCCGCCTCCGACATGCCCTGGCGCGCGATCAGGAAACACCACACGCCGGCGATCAGCGCCGCGACGTAGGGATCGCGGTTGTTCTTCGCCTGCGCGCCAAGGATCAGCGGATACACCGCGAACACGGAATAGATGGCCGCCGTCTGCACCAGCACGTCGCGGCCGGTATGAGGCGTGCTCAACAGGATCGCGGTCGCCGCGCCGCCCGCCAGCAACGCGAACCCGGACGCGGCATTGATCCAGCCGTAGTTCGTGGCGAGCGCCAGCAACACGACGTAGGCAATGACGTGCGCCGCCACCGTGATTGCAAACGGCGCCGGCTGCGGCATCAGCATCATGGCGCTGACGTTGAACTCGGAGAAGATCAGCACCATCGCCGCGGTGATCGCCGTCACGGCCGCGAAGCGCGGCATCACCCGGATCCAGCCGAGCGCAAACAGCGCCAGCACGCCGAACGCGGCGATGCCGACGGTCGCGTAGCCCATCGGCTGCGTCATCATGCGCCAGGCGACCAGGATGATCGCGACCATCACCGTGGACGCCAGGTGAATCGCCGGCTGTCGCGCCGCCAGCGCCGCCACGCTGAACGCGAGCGCGATGACGGCGGTCGCACCGAACAGCGGCCACGGCGGCAGCGCCCATTCGACGTTGATCGCGACGCTGAACAGGAACAGGTGTCCGAGCAGTGCAAGCCACAGGCCCTGGCCGGCGCGCGCGCTGCCGTCTGCCACGGCCTCGTCTTTGGGCGCGGCAAACTTGAGGCCCCAGAGATAACCGCCGACCATGACCAGCGACAGGCCGACCACGACGAGCAGCGACGACAGCAGGCCGACGGCCGCGGCCGCCTCCGTCCACCACGCGAACAGCACCAGCCACGAGACCAGGCTGCCGGCAAGGGCGAGCAGCGGCAACCTCGCGCTGGCGCTCTCGATGAAGAGCGCCGCGTTGAGAATCGCCAGCAGCAGCGCGAGGCCCCACAGTCCGGCAGTCGCGACGCGCGCGTCGGCGAAGTACATCAGCAGCAGGAGTCCGAATAACAGGACCACACCCGGGCCCGCCGCCGGTTTGAGCGGCGTGCCGCGGCGCCTCGCCAGGTGCGGAACGCCGAGATACAACAGCGCGAACGCGCCGTAGGTCACGAGCGCCCCCGGCAGCGTTTCGGGAACGAGGAACCGCGACGACCACGCCGCCTCGGTCACCAGCGCGAAGAACGCGGCGATGAAATACAGGCGCCCGGTCGCTTCGGTAAACGAACGCCAAACGATCAGCGCCACCAGCACGAACAGCGCCGGGAAGATCATCACCGGCGACGCGGCCTGCGGCTCCTGCAGCACCAGCAATGGGAACGCGATCAACAGCAGCGGCGCGACCAGGATGGCGTGCTCGGCAACGCCGTCGAAGGATTCGTTGAAGCGCTCGGCGATCTTGGGCGCGGCGAGATACAGGATGATGAACGCCGCGACGAAGCCGGTGATCGGCAGGATCGCGCCGAGGGAATACGACGCCGCGAGCCACAGCGTCACCGCCAGCAGCGTGCCGACCGCGCCAACGGCGTGCAGCAGCTCCGTCGATCGCGCGATCGCGACCGCCAGCAAGCCGATGTCGATCAGCAGCAGCCACGCGAAAATCAGCACGTAGTGCTCGCGGAAATCAGCCTGCATCGCGAGATACAGCGCGAACAGCACCGGCAGCATCGACGCCGCCAACATCGTCCACTCGACCTGGTCGCCGTGCGTGTTCGCGTCCGTGCTCGGCCGTGAGCGCGCGACCATCAGCACGCCGTAGCCGATCAACGGGAAGATCGTGAAGATGCCGATCGCCAGCGGCACTTGCGCGGCATCGAGATAACGCGCTACCCAGCCCCATTGATACACCGTCGTCAGGACCAGCGTCAGCGTGCTGAGGATCACCCAGCCTTTGCGATACGCGACCCACGCCAGCCCGACGTTGAGCAGGAGCAGATACGCGAATAGCGGAATCGGGCGGTTGTCACCGCTCGAGAGCAGGATCGGCGTCGCGAAGCCGCCGAGCAGGCCGAGCACCGCGATGAACAGCGAATCGCGGCGGATCGAGAGCAGCACCGCGACCAGGGTCACGAGCGCCAGCAGGCCGAACGCAGTGCCAGCCGAGATCAGGTTCCACTGGGAACGCGCCGCGAAGAACGTCGCAAACAGGATTGCGATCGCGGCCCCATCCATGGCGTTCGCGGTGACCGGGTATTTGCGTGCCGCCTTGCGATCGCACACCACCAGCAGCGCGATCGAGACGATGATGCCGATGATGACGCGCACCGGCGGCTGCAGCCAGCCCTGCTCGATCGAGTAGCGCAGGAAGAAGACCGCCGCGAACACCAGCGCGATGCCCGCGATCGCGGAGAACAGGCGCACGCCGACGAGCTGTTCCCAATCGAACGCTCGCGCCGGCGACGGGTCAGGAGGCTCAACAGGCGGCTCGATCGGCGGCCGCGGCCGTGACGGGGGCGGCGGTACAGGAGGCGAAGACAGTTGCGGCGCATCGACGCGTGCCGACGCCTGCGCGGGTGCCGGCCTCAGCACAATCGACGCCGGCGGCGGAGGCACAGCAGTCACAGGACGCTCGACCGGCGGGGGCGCGGCAATCGGCGGCTTCTCGACGACGGGAGGCGTCACCGTGACCGGCGGCGTGACCATTGCCGGCGGCGCGCCTTCTTTTTTCAGTTTTTCGAGTTGATTCGAAAGCCGCGTGATCCGCTCGTCTTGCTGGGCGATGCGGTCTTCGAGCTCGTCGACGCGGCGTTTGGCATTGCGCGACGAGACCCACGCAATAAAGGGCAGGACAAACGGAATTGCCAGCAGCGCGAGAACTAACGCAACGGCGCCTTCCATAGCCGGACTCAGTCTAGCCCAGCCGCTGGAGACCCAGGTGCAGGCGTGTTCACATCTCGCGGATTCTCGTGGAAAACACTACGGTTCGCGTGAAGATGTGTAAGCCGGGATGGCGTCGATCAGACCGAAATCTCGATCGGACCGCTCACCGGACGGCCATCCGGATCGAAGCGCTCGATCTCCACCGGCGTGCCGGCGGGATCGTCCATCGCCGCGATCGCGCGCACGGTCATGCGCGTGCCCTCGATGTGCGCCAGCAGGAAATGGCACTCGGTCGCCCACGAGACGGTGTGGGCCTCTTCGAATTCACCTGGCCGTCCGCTCCGCAGCTTGCCGGCGGCGCCGGTGACGAAGTGATCGAACCCAGGCGTCCGCGAATGCTGGAAATTATGCTCGTGCCCGGTGAACATCACGTGCACGTTCGAGCGCTCGAACAGCGGCACCAGCTGCTGCATCCCGCGCGTGTTGTGATGCCGCGGTCCGGCGCTGTAGAGCGGATGATGCGCGAACGGTATCCGCCAGGTCGGGTGAGGCCCGGCCGCGGGGAACGATTGCTCGATGAAGTCCCAGTGTTTGGGGAACTCGAACAGGCGTTTGCCCTTGAAGAAACTTTCCTTCGAGGTGTCGATGCAGACGAACTCGATGTCGGATCCATAGCGGAATCGATAGAACAACCCTGGGCAGAACGAGGCGCGGCCGGCGGCTTCTTCGGACGCGATGCGCTCGCGAATGTAGAAGTTGTCCTCGACCTGCGCGCGATCGTCGTGGTCCTCGGTCTCGTCGGCGTCGTGGTTGCCGATCGACGGGTAGACCGGGATGCGATTGAGCATGTAGCGGTACGGCTGGAAGTAGGTGAAGAACCAGTCGTCGTCTTCATCACCGGTGTCGCCAATGGCCACACCGAGCACGCGCACGCGCGCGTAGATGTTGTCGCCGGTCGTCAGCACGAATCGCACGTCCGCGGCATCGACGATGCGGCGCAAGGCGTGTGCGACCTGCTGTTGCCGTCGCGCCGGCGTGTCCCTGCGCACGCCGACACCGAAGTCGCCGATCACCGCGAATGCGAGCGTCGGCGGTGTACTGGGTGTCCGGCTCCAGTCCTGACAGCCAGCAGTGATTCGCCACTTCGGTCTTCGCGCAGGCCACCGTCTTGCCGCCGGCGTCGTAGACCTCGACCCGCGCGGGCCCATACGGCGCCGACTGCGCGCCAATCGAGTCCTTGCGCGGCGGGTGCACGTATTTGAGGTCGTTATCGTCCACAATCTTCCACTTCCCCTTCGAGTTGGTACGGAAATAGAAGGCACCCCAGGCGATGAGGACCGACTTGTGACTGACGGCAGGCAGGTAGATGTACGGTTCGGAGTGAAACTCAGGCATTCTGGCGATGTCTCTTCCTGACGTCCTGCAAATCCTGTTCTGGGTCGTCGTCGGACTCGTCGGCGGCTGGTGGGTGGTGTTCGGGTATTGGCGCATTCGTTCGGAAATCACGCGCCGTGCCGAAGGCGACGCCCCGCTACGGTCGAGCCGGACGGTGATTTGGCGCGATCCGGGATCGATTTCAGCCGCGGATCTGGAGGCCGGACCGTGCGGATCTCACGGCGCACCGGCGCCGCCTTTCCACTTTGTCGAAGAGCACGACACAGGTTCGCAACCCTGCGTCTCGGTTCGCGATGCCGCCGGGCACGAATGGCGCGTGAAGTGGGGCCAGGAGGTCCACACCGAGACGTTCGGGACGCGGCTGGCGTGGGCGCTCGGATATTTCGCCGAGCCCACCTATTTCCTTGCCTCGGGAACGATCGCGGACACGCAGAATCTCACTCGAGCCAAGGCGTGTATCGACGACGACCAACGATTCATCGATGCGCGCTTCGAGCTGAGCGAGCCGAACGTCAAGAGGCATTTCGACGCCCACGGGTGGGCGTGGAACGACAATCCGTTCGTCGGGACGCATGAGCTGAACGGCCTCAAGATCCTGATGATGTTGATCTCGAACTGGGACAACAAGGACGTGCGTGATGTGGCGCGGGGATCGAACAACGCCATCTTCGAACATCCGGTAAAAGCCGGAGCGTCCGCCTTCAAGCGGACTGTCAGCGAGCGCGAAGCGCGCTACCTGATCATCGACTGGGGCGCCGCGCTCGGCGCGTGGGGCAGCAACATCCTGCAGCGCGGGAAGTGGGATCCGGAAGCGTTTGCCGGGCAGAACGCCCAGTTCGTGACCGGCGTCGACGGCGACCTGGTGCAGTTCGGGTATCAGGGACAGCGCACGCCGGACATCACCGCGAACATCACGCGCGCGGACGTCGCGTGGTTCGTTCGCATTGCGGATCGGCTGACGGACGATCACCTGCGGGCGGCGCTGCGTGCAAGCGGCGCCACTGCTGAAGAGACCGGCCTCTTTACCGCGGCGTTGCGGGCGCGGCTCGATCAGCTGCGCAACCCGTCTGCGCCTACGCTGTAACTTTGACGTTCTTGTACAGAAATTCTGGCGCGAGATCGGCGCCGTTCGGCCACACTAGAGTCCGGAACTCAGGGTGGATCGAGAACTGTTTGAATATTGCGACATCCAGCAGCGGTTCAAGGATGGGTCCGGTCAACTCTCGAGAGAGATCAATCTCCCCAACCGTACCGTCACGAAATTTCAGCCAGATGGTGTGAGCCCCAACGTAGCGTGCTTCGACGAGCTGATGTTTCATGTCGCTATTCCAAGGGGGTAATCGAGGTTAACGGACGCCCTGCTCGAGCTGCCGCCCAATTCTCCAGTAATTCTGCTCTGTGAATGGCAGCCCATTCAAGTACAAGGCGCAACGCGCGTGGAGGAAACTCGCCGCGAACGCCTCCGCTTTCGATCTCCACAGAGATTTCGTGGTCACCGTAGACGGCATGAAAGTGTGGAACACCATGTTCCTTATAGAACATACCCACTACGATTCCGAGGAATCGCGAGATTTCTGGCATAGCGGCGATAGATGACGATCCCATCGTCGAGCCGTTGTGTCAACCCACCATCGTCTCGCCGTGAGTCGCTGCCGATCTCGATGCCTTCTGTGACACTCGAAGCATAGGGTGTGATAACGGTCCGCACGAATTCGGCGCCGATATCGATACTTCGGCCGCCGCTCACCGCAGTCCGCGCAGGCTCCGCGAAGCAATCGATGTGGGCTGCGGATCGCGATGAACCGACGCGCCCTCATCGGCTTCGCCTCACTGATACGCCACGCCCTCGGTAAGGCTTGCAGAATAATTTGCGCCTGCCTTGGCAGTCGTTAAAAAGGTCCTACGGCACCTTCGTCGCCGTCGGCGTGGACTGGCCGCGATGGTAGGTGATGCAGGTGACTCGTGCTGCCGCGCCGGCGGCACGCGGCACGGCCGCATCGAGCTGCTTGTTGATGTCGTCGGTCAGCCGCATCATGATCCGCGCGGTTTTCTTCTGCGCGATTTCGTCCGACACGAACTTGAACTCCACAGGCGGCATTTCCTCCTTGCCGACATGACAGAACTGGCAGCGGACGCCGAGGTTGTTGGCAAACCCTTTCATCGTGCCGACGACGACGCCCGCGGGGCTGTCTTTGGGCAGCACCTGCAGATTCTTGAAGGACGCAGATGGGAATGTGTTCTGGGCACACAACGGCGCCGCGCTCATCACGACGAGGGCGGCGACGCCAAAGACGTGTCTCATCTTTCCTCCGAAGCCTTGGCTGCTGTCTTCGCCCACGACACCAGGTCGTGAGGGCTCTCGAGAATTTCCACCGGCACTTCGTAATAGTTCTTGGCTGTGCCTTTCCTGCCCTCAATGGGCGTGAACGGCTTCATCTTCCGCTTCTTGAAATCACCCATCGTCCGTGTCGACACCCGGAAATAGAGGTGTTCCTTATGCAGGATGCCGAAGAACAGTCCATGCAGGTAAAAGCCGGCGCCGCCGAACATCGGCTTGGCCTCGACGCCATCGAGGCC
Organism: Acidimicrobiia bacterium; assembly: GCA_043779345.1. Classification (GTDB taxonomy): domain Bacteria; phylum Acidobacteriota; class Vicinamibacteria; order Vicinamibacterales; family UBA2999; genus 12-FULL-67-14b. The sequence goes on from JAYWEJ010000151.1 coordinate 12,119, forward strand.
GCTCAACTGATCGAGCACGTACGCGCCGAAGCCGCCTTTGGAAAGAGAGCTGGGACGAGCAGCACGTTTGGCCATCATCAGGCTTCCTGCGCCACACACCATAACCGAGAATAGGCGTGCGCCCACGTCCGTCATCACAGAAGAGGCGAGCGCCGCGCTAGGCCGGTCACTTCCGGAAGCCGACGGCGATGGCCGCGGTCCACTCACCCTGCTTCGAGGGATCGTCGAGATACCGCGCCACGACCATCGTCAGCCTGGGGTGCGGTAGCTTGAATCGTTGCGCGGCAAACTCCTTGGTGGCAATCAGGCCGAGTTTCTGAATGCGGTTGTCGGGCGCATCGGCGACCTGCGCGAGCGTGTGAATCGCTCCGATCGCCAGCGGCGCTGATCCGGACTGCACTTGGTACACCAGCACGCTCGTCGCCATGAGCAGGCGATCGCCATCTGACTTCAACACCGTGTCTCGCGTCGGTTCGAAGAAGAATGGCCGATCGGCGCTCGAGCGCCACCATTCCAGATCAACGCCGCCGGAGCCGAGGACGCGGCCGGCCTTGAACCGTAACACCGGCGACACATACACGCGACTTGCGGTTCCGGCCTTCGCACCGCCGCGGGCCTTTCGGGAATCGGGGTCGAACGGCTCATCGTATTCGCCGAGACCCATGAGCGAGTCGAAGGTGCCGAAGTACGCCGACGGCTCGAGACCGGCGCGGAGAGCGAACACGGACAGCGGCGAGTACTCGACCCACCCGCCGAGCTTGATTTGAGTCGGCGTGAGGGTGTTGGTGATGCCCGCGGCGAGATGCGCACCGGACAGGAGCGGGTGGTCTGAAGTCGACGTCGGCTTGATCCAGGCAATTTCGATCGTGCTCTGAAGGCCGGAGTTGTTGATCGACGCACCCGCCTGACCGCGAATCTCCCGCTGAGTCCCCGGGGGCGCCGGCGTTGCCTGACCTTGCGCCCACGCCGTGGAACCGGCCATCACGCATCCCGCGACCATCACGACGTGCACCAGTGTTCGTGTCATTTCAGCCTCCACCGAGACACTATCGGGGGCGGGGATGCTGAGTCCTGAGTAAACGATGAGAACGGCGTGAGAATTCGCGCGCCCGGCCGTTCGGCCTACGACGAGAAAGAAAACCTGGCCCGTAAATCGTCGAGCGAGAGGAAGTGTGGATTGGGGACCAGGGTCATCGCTTCCACGAGCGCAAGACCGATCGAATCGACAGCCGTCCCAGGAGACATTGAGCGTGTGCCTCTACTGTCGGACGATGGCCTATGGCCCGGACGAGAGCCACCGGTCCAGGTAAGGCACGGCGACGTCCTTGAGATCGTTAATGGCCGCGGCACGTCGCGATCGAGTGCCGTCTCGACGTGCGCGATAAATCGGTTTCAACCCTACTTCTTCGGCAACTCGAACACATAGAGCGTGTGGCCGTTGACAGGCGGGTTGATCTCCGGCGCGATCGTGCGCGGCACCTGTCGCGGGCTGCCGCCGCCGTTGCCGGTGGTCACCGCGACGTATTGCTTGCCGTTCGCCGTAAACGTCACCGGGAAACCCTGAACGGACGTCTCGAGGCGGACCGACCACAACACCTCGCCGGTCTTGACGTCGAGCGCGCGGAACTGGCGATCGAGATCGCCGATGAACACCAGTCCGCCGGCCGTGCTCAACGCCGCGGTCAGGAACGGCGCGCGCTGCTCGCGGCTCCACATCTCCTTCATGTTGGTGACGTCGATCGCCAGCAGCTTGCCGACGTTGCCGTCGCTGCCGGGCATCTCGAAGAACTTGCGGCCCGCGGCGGTGCCGCCCGATCCTTCCTCGAAGGCGACCTTGCGCGGGATGATCTCCATGCACGACTGGCTCAGCGGGATGATCAGCTGCTTGGTCGGCGGGTGATACGTCATCGCCTGCCAGTTGTGGCCGCCCTCCGTGCTCGGGCACACCGTCAGCCACTCGTCGAGCTTCTGATCGATGATGTCCTGGCGATACGTCGGCGTGCCCTTCTCGGGATCGATCTTCTCGAAGACGTTCTGGAAGACGGTGTGCTTGTAGCCGAGGAACTTGCCGGTCTTGCGCTCGATCTTCCACAGCACGCCGGCCTTGCCGATGGTGAAAAGATCCAGCTCCGGGCCGATGTCGACGAGCACCTTCTCGAACACCTCGTCGAGGTCGAGCGACTCGCCCGGCGCGTGCTGGTAGTGCCACGCCAGCGTGCCGTCGCTGGCGCGCAACGCCACGGTTGACGCCGTATAAAGAGCCGCATCCGCGACCTGGTTGCCGCGGCTCGCCGACATCCAGGGCTTGGCCTGCGCGATGCCCCAATAGGTGAGATCGAGATCCGGATCGTAGCTGCCGGCGATCCACGTGTCGCCGCCGGCGCGGGCGACATCGGGCACCGCACCCCAGGTGTCGCCGCCGGGCTCACCGGTGCGCGCGATGGTGTTGAACTTCCACAACTGCTTCCCGGTGTCGGCGTCGTAGGCGCTGATGAAGCAGCGCGCGCTCTGCCGGAAGCGATCGCAGCCGTGCAGACCCTGGATCACTTTGCCCTTCGCGACGATCGGACCGCTCGAGTTGGTAAAACCCAGTTTCGGATCGGCGATCGCGACGTCCCATGCGACCTTGCCGTTTCGCGCATCGAAGGCGACCAGGCGTGAATCGTTGGTCGCCATGTAGACCTTGTCGCCGTAGATGGCGGTGTTGCGGACGGCGCCAAATCCCCGAATCGAATTCGGGCCGACCTGGTTCTCCCAGATCAGGTCGCCGGTGGCGGCGTCGAACGCCTGCATCATGTTGGCGGTGTTGCCCAGGTACATGATGCCGTTGTGCACGAGCGGCATCGGCTGGTTCGAGCCCGCGTCGTTCATCGCCCAGCTCCACGCCAGCCGAAGCTCTCTCACGTTGTCTTTTTTGATCTCGTCGAGCGGGCTGTAGCTCCAGGCCTGGTAGTTGCGGCGGGCCATCAGCCAATCACCCGCGGGCGGATTGCGCAGCATCGCGTCGGTGACGGGAACGTAGTTCTTCACTTCGCCGGTCACCGAATGACCGCGCGAGGGTTGAGCAGGCAGGGGCCGCGGCGCGCCATCGCCGACACCAACCCCAGCGGCAGCCTGCCGCGGCGGCGCCGCGGCGTTTTGCCCGGTCGCGCCCGACGCGACGCTGCCGATCGCCGTCGCAGTACTCGCCGTCAACGCTTGCGGCCCGGCCGCTGCGCCATTCGCTCGCAGGATGAACGCCGCGATGTTGACGTAATCATCGGCGGCCAGGCTCGGCCGGCCCGGCGGCATCGTCGCCGCCATGTACTCAACCAGCTCGCGCGTCGCCCGCTTGCCCCACGTCGACCTGAAATTCGCTCCGGCGAGCTGCGGTGCTTCGTTCTGACCGGCGAGATCGACGAGGTGACAGCTCGCGCAATTCGCTTGATACGACGCCTGCCCGGCGTTCGCCTGCGCCGCGGTGAACACCGCGGCCGCCGTCTGAGTCTGGACGCCGGTCGTCAACGACACGGTCAACGCGGCGACGAGCGCGAGCGAAACGAATGCGGTCAGCGGTTTCATTTCTTCACCTCGGCAACGAGCAACCAGCCCCAGAGATTTCCGTCAGGTGCTTTCTGGCTATGCAGCTGAATATAGATCCGGCCCGCGGCCAGGTCGTCGATTTGCGCTTTCGTGAGCTCGAGCGAACCGCTGATGCTGCCGCTGGTGCCGGCGGTCGCCGTCAAGTCACCAATCGCGGGACCGCGCATGGCCGTTTTCGGGCTGCGATGAAGCCGCACGATGGTGGCGGCGGTCTTCAGGCCGCTGAAGGTGCCCGCGATCGTCAACGTGCTGCCCTTCAACGTCGCCGTGGCCGATCCGGAGCCGGCGATTGTCGATTGCATCGCGATGTCGATCGGCACCACCGACAGCCGCGCGCGGTATTGAGGCGTTTGTGCCTGCACGGACGTGGTGAGAGCGGCAGCCACCACCAGGGCCGCCATGCGTGAACGCGTCATGGCCGGGAATGATACCGCGAGACAATGGTGTTAGCATGCGCCGATCGTGAAGCTCCTGATCCTCGGCGCCACCGGCACAACCGGGCGGCACATCGTGAGCCAGGCCCTCGAGACGGGGCGCCTCGTCACGATACTCGCGCGCGATCGATCCAAGGCCGACATCCAGCACCAGCAGCTCCGCGTCATCGAAGGCGACGTCAGGAACCACGAGGCGCTGACCAGGGCGATGGACGGCCAGGACGTCGTGATCAGCGCCATCGGCCGCGGCATGTCGTTCAACTCCGAGCACCTGATCGGGCAAAGCGTGCCCGGCATCCTGATGACGATGAAGGCGCAGGGGATCAAGCGGCTGATGTTCACGTCCGCTATGGGCGTCGGCGACACCTACCGGCACGCGCCGGTGATGGCGAAGATTTTCTTCAGCACGCTGCTGCGCGGCATCTACGCCGACAAGGCAATCGGGGAACGGCTGATTCGCAACAGCGCGCTGGACTGGACCATCGTCCAGCCGGTGATGTTCACCGATGGCCCGCTGACGAAGAATTACCGCGTCGGCGAGCACCTCCCGATGGCGGGCATGCCGAAGATCTCGCGCGCCGACACCGCGCATTTCATTCTCGATCGCCTCAACGACCCGGAGACGTTCGGCAAGACGCTGATTCTCGCCGACTGAGCACACCCGTCAGTGTCGGTGTTCGCTCGGCATGCCGAGCCGGCTCACCGTATCGCCCTCGAAATCGAACTCGATCAAGATCACGGGTTCCTTGCCGACGACCCAGCCGTCGTGGCCGGGATCGATGGCGACGACTTGCGGCGCCTTGTATTCGACGATGCAGCCGTCCGGATATTCGATGTGAATTTCTCCGCGCGCCAGGAACCCGACGTGCGCGTGCATGCAGCGATCGGTGCCGACGATGGGTTTCATCGCCGACGACCACTTGAACCCAGGCGGATAGATCATGCGCTTGACGCGCGCGGCGCCGGCCGGCATCACCTCGAGACGGACGCCGCCGATCTCACGCGCGGTCGCGCCCTTGATCGGGGCGAGCAGCGCGTCGAATTGTCTTGCGGCCCTCCGGGCCGCGGGCTGCTTCGCAGCGTTTCTTGCGACCCTCCGGGCCGCGGGCTGCTTCGCAGCCGTGCGAGCTGAGCGCTTTATCGCCGCCTTGCGCGCCGGTTTTCGAACGGGCCTCTTGACTGCCTTGCGGGCCTTTGCTGTCTTTGCTTTCTTCGCCATGCGCGCCGTTGTAACACAGAAAGCAGCTTTCAGATCGCGATCAAGCCCCAGATCGCAGCGCCGGTGGCCGCAGCCGCGATCAACTGAATCCACAGCTCGGTGGAGTCGCGCAGGAAGAGGCTGCCAAGCGCGGCCAGCGCCAGCCCGGCCGCGAGGAATCGCCAGTACAACTCTTCCACCGTGCCTGCCGCGGTCGTCACCGGCGCCTGCCGGCGCCCGGTGTCGATGATGGTGTTGGCGATGTCGCGATCCGGATCGCGATCGAGCTCGAAGTACTGGCCGCCGCCGGCCGCCGCAATGCGCTGCAACGACGCGCGATCGAGACGGGACTTCCCCGGCGACGGCTCGGTCACGCCATCGACCGATACCTCCGGGAGATCGCCGCCCGCGAGCGTGCCGACGCCGATGACGTGCAGCGGCACCCGCTCGCGGACCGCGCGCTCGATCGAGCGCGCCACTTCGCCGCTCCACGATTCACCGTCCGACAGCATCACGAACAGCTTGCCGTTCGGCGACGGCCCATGCAGCTCCCGGTCCTTCTCGAGCAGCCGCAGTCCCCACGCGAGGCCCTGCTCGAGGTTGGTGTCCCAGGTGGTGTCGTCTTCGAGGCGGAACGGCGGGCGATCGTGTAGATGATCGAGAAAGAAGAACACCGTGTTCGGATCGCTGGTGAGCCTGACCTGCGGCGTCGCGATGTGCGCGAACACCGTCAGCGCCATGCGATCGTCGTTCCAGCTCAATGAGTCGCCGAGCAGGCGCAGGAAGTCCATCGATCGCTGCCAGCGGTTTCCTGGAACATCGCTCACATGCATGGAAGCGGATCCGTCCTGCAGGATGACGATGTCGAGGCCGGCGCGGTTGATGACGGTGGTGACGCCGCGCGGGTGGGCGAGCGCCACGGCCAGCGAGGCCGACGACAGGATCAGGAAGAACCAGAACCAGAGATCGCCGCCGAGGGCGAACCGCTCGCGAACCGGAATCGAGCGGCGCTCGCGCAGCCGCCGCAGGTCGGCGATGCGGCGCGAGAACCGCCACAGCCACGCGAGCAGGAACAGGCCGGGCGCGGCGAGGAGCCACAGGAACTGCGGTGCCCCGAAAGCGATCTCGTTCACCCCTTGCGCTCGCGCTTGCCGCCGGGCGTCGCTTCCGGTTGCGCTTCACGATCGCCGTATTCCATCGGCGCAATCATCTGGAGCTCCTCCATCTTCGCGTCCGGAGGCGGCGCGCCGGGACCGCCGTGGATCGTGGCGCCGGCCGGTAGGTCGCCCCCCATCACGGGTCCTGCCATCGCAGGAGATCGCGCGATGCGGCCCTGCGGCGACCGCGCGACCTGATCGCGGATGCGCGCGACGTATTCGTAGTTGTAGGCGGCATCGGCCGCCTTCGCCGAGCCTCCGGCGGGCCAAGGCGGACCGGCGGCCTTCAGCGCCGACGCGTAGGCTTGCAACACGCCATCGAGACGCTGGACCGCCGCCGGGCCAACCGCGGGATCGCGCTGGGCTTCGCGAAATGCCGCGTTCGCCGCCGCCAACAGGATGTCCGCATCGACGGCGCTCTCCGTCGTATCCGCGGCAACAGCGCCATATCGTCCGAGCCAATACGCCACCGTCGCCCTCGCGATGCGAATGTCGTCCGACAGGCGACGTCGATCGCCGGGCAGGTAGTCCGACAACGCGGACTGCGGCGTCAGGGCATCGAGGCGGGCGTGGTCGAGCGTCGCGATGTCCTGCTTGGCATCGGCGACCTGCGCGGCCAGCTTCGATTCCGACCAGCTGAGCCACGCTGCGCTCGAGAGCACGACGGCGATTAACAATCGAGTGATGACAGTTCTCATGGCAATCGTCCAAACCAGGGTGTGCCGACCTTCAGGCCCGCGGCGCCGCTCCAGAATGCGAACGCCGCGAGCGCGAACAACGTGAAGCGCGGTTGTTGACTCGTGTACTGGCGCGCGGAAATCGCGCCGGTGGCTTCCCGGTCGATATCCGCAACGGCAGCGAGCAAAGTGGCTTCGTTCTTCGCCACGTAATACCGGCCCCCGGTCTTGGCCACCGCGGCCCGCCACTGTTCGTCCGGGATGCCGTCGCCGAACTCCTTGTCGTAGTTGGTGCGCACGAAGTAGAGCGGAATCTTGTTGTCGACGGCGCTCTTGAGGATGTCGTCGAGGCTGCGGCCGTGCACGATCGAGGTGGTGTCCTCACCGTCGGTGAAGATCACCATCAGGTTGCCCGAGGCTTCGAGAAAATCAAAGGCCTTGAAAATCTCGATGCTCTCCTCGATGGCGCTCGCGATGATGGTGCCGGATTCCGGGAACATCGAGAACTCGACCGGATCGCCGATCAGCGCCATGCTCAGCAGCAGGTTGTCGTAGTCGCTCGTGAACGGCGTGATCACATAGGCGCGGCTGCCGAACTCTACGAGCGCCATCAGGTCGCGATATTTTCCCTGGCGCCTCAGCTCGACGAAGCGCTGCGCGGCGGCGACCGTCGTGAAAAACGCCGGCTGCACCTCGTTGCGCGTATTCAGCGTCGCCGCCCTGAACGACGTCTGCATGCTGTCGGAGGCGTCGATCATCAAGGCGATACGCCGGCCCGGATACGTCACGTTCTCCGCGACCAGCGACGAATACGGATCGGCGACGGCGAGCACCGCGAACGGCAGGCCCAACACGAACAGCGCGAGCGGCAGGTGACGGGTCCACGCCAGGCGCGACGCCGGCCACAGCTTCAGGATCGCCGGAACGACGACGTGATGCCGGCCCGGGCTTCGCGCGATCGTGGCCCGCACGAGCAGCACGAGCACGGCACTGGCGACCAGGCCGATCAAGGCCAGCTGCGCGACATCACGGCGCCAGTACTGAAGGTTAGCGACGTCGATCGCGTTCCATTCACCGGCGAGCGATGCCGCAATCGCGCTCAGCGCTTCGCCCACAGTTTTCCTTTGGCGCCGAAGCCTCGGCGCCGGCTACTCCACCAGCTGCGCTCGCCGGCGACGTCCGTCGCGACCGCGATGGCATGCCGGACGGCGTCATCGAGCGCTGCCGAATCCCTCGCCGGCTCCTTGCGATACAACGCGTTCGACATCACCGCCAATCCCGACTGCAAACCTTCGAGCTGCTGCTGCCTGGTCGTCGACAGCCTCTTGTTGCGCGACCTGGCTCGCATCACATCGTCCGCGGTCACGGGGCTGGACACGGTGGCGCCGGTCTTCCGCAGCAGGCCGTGCTGCACGAGCAGCCGGCCATCCGGCACGGCGTCATCGTCGGCCGGCGCTCGCTGGCTGATCGGCTGATCGATGGCGGCGGCGGCAACCAGACGCGTCGAAGAGAGCGCGCGGGCCACCATGTCGTCGGTCCATCCTTCCCCGCTGACGCGGGTCCGCACGTCGGCCAGGTCTTCGGCGGCGCGCTCGAGAATCGCGCGATCGGGAACGCGACCGCGCTGATCTGCCGCGACCGCCGCGTTCGATCGCGCGAGCGGTATCAACGCGAGCACCAGCATCACGGCCGCCAGCGCGCCGAACGTCAGTGTCAGGACCCGGAACAGGCTCGATCGAAAGCGCAGCGAGTCGACGGCGCCGAGGCTCGCCTCCGACGCGTCGCGGATGTCCGAGGCGTCGGCCGGCACGAGCGACAGCACCTTGATCGGCATCATCGGCATCACGTACGACAGGTCACGGCCTTCGAGCGTCGCCGCCGCGCCGACGCGGCTGTGGATGCGATACGAAATCGGCAGCGGCGGGATGTTGACGTCCTGGCCGACCGCGTCCGGACCGATGATGCGCAGTTGATAGTCGTATTGAAAGAAACGCCGCGAGCCGCGGCGCACGTCGGGGGGATGCGAGCCGCCGAGAATCTCGAACGGCGCCATCTGGATCGAGGCCACGCCAAGACGCGACTCGTCGGGGATGACCAGCGCGTTGTCGGCTTCGTAGACCGCGCACGTCAGCACCACGGTGAACGATTCGCCGATGGTGACCGCACCCGCGCTCGACTGACGCCAGCAGCGAATCGGTTCCCATCCGGATTCTGCCGGGGGCCGGGAGCCGGGAGCCGGGAGCCGGTCCGTCTTTGCAGGCGTGCGATGCTGTTCGTTTTGCGCTGCAATGACGACGCCACTCGCCAGCAACGCGAGCACAAGCAGCATTCCGATCCCGGTTCCCGGTTCCCGGTTCCCGTCATGGCTCCGTCTCATGGGATCGGCACCTGATCGATCACGTCCCGAATCACCTGCTCCGACGTCAGCCCGTGCGCGGCGGCGTGCGGGCCGAGCCAGATGCGATGGCCGAGCACATACGGCGCCAGATCGTGGATGTCTTCCGGAAACACTTCGGCGCGCCCGCGCTGCAGCAGCGCCCACACTTTCGCCAGCCGGCTCCAGCAGATGATCGCGCGCGGTGAGGCGCCGAGGTCTACGCCGCGCTCGACCAGCTCCGACGGCGAGTGCACCCGCGAGTCGGTGTCGGGATTATAGGGGCGCGTCGCGGCCACCAGTCTCTGGATGTATTTGCCGAGGCGCTCGTGGAGGAACACCTGCTGGTTGATCAGCGCGCGCAGCTCGATGATGCGCTGCTTCGACAGCAGCGGGTTGAGCCGCACCTGCTTGAAGTCGAAGTTCACCAGCTTCTCTTCTTCTTCCGGCGGCAGATAGCCGATGTTCACCATCACCGCGAACCGATCGGTCGCCGCTTCCGACAACGGGAACGTCCCCTGCCCCAGCTCCACCGGGTTCATGGTCGCGATCGCGAAGCTGAAGGCGGGCAGGTCGTAGGTGTCCTTGCCGACGGTGATCGTCCGGTCCTGCAGCGCTTCGAGAAATGCGCTCTGCGATTTCAGGGGGATGCGGTTGATCTCGTCGAGCAGGATCACTTCGGCGGACGCCATCGGGCCGAACTCCGTCATCAACTGGCCGGTCGACGGATTGATCATCTGGAAGCCGACGACCTCGGTCGGCTGCAGGTCGGCGCGGCCCTGGATGCGCGCGAACTTGGCGTCGCTGATCGCCGAGAGGATGACGCCGAAGAAGGTCTTGCCGACGCCGGGGACGCCGCGCAGCAGCAGGTTGCCGGCATTGACCTGACGCTCGGATCGTTTGTCGTAGGTGGTTGGGATTTCCGACAACAAGACGACGTTGGCCACCGCCTTGGCGGCGTCGTAGCCAACCAGAGCCTTCGAGCCTTCAGCGAGAACGGCCTTATGGAAGTCGATGGCTTCCTGGAGTTCCGGAATCATCCCGCTTGAATCTGCTTCGCGACCTTCTCGACCTCCGCCATCACGCGCAGCAGGTTGCCGCTCCACATCTTGCCGATTTGCTCTTCGGTGTAGCCGCGCCGGACCAGCTCGAGGGTCACGTTGAAGGTCTCTTCGGCGCCGTTCCATCCCGTCACGCCGCCGCCGCCGTCGAAGTCCGACGAGACGCCGACGTGATCGATGCCGATCTTCTTGACGAGGTAATCGATGTGATTGACGAAGTCGGCGACGGTCGCGCGCGGGTCGCCGGGCGTCTGCTTGTCGATCCCGGCCATCCGCGCGGTGTATTTCTCACGCTGCTCGGGCGAGAGCGCATTCAACCCGCCGCGTCCGCCGCCGCCGCCGGGCGCGGGCAGGCTGAACTCCGTGCGCAGCGCCGCGATCGCGGCGGCGCGCTCGGGCGAATCCGGCTTCGGCACCTTGACGTAGGTCGCAAACGCCACCGTCTGGATCACGCCGCCGTTCTTCTTCAGCGCCTCGAGCTGCTCGTCATCCATGTTGCGGCTGACATCGGCCAGCGCGCGCGCCGCGGAATGTGACGCAATCACCGGCGCCTTCGACAGCGCCAGCGCCTGCATGTTCGCGGCCTTCGACGGGTGCGAGAGATCGACCATGATCCCCCACCGGTTCATCTCGGCGATCACCTGCTTCCCGATCTCGCTGAGCCCGTTGTGCAGCCACGTGCCGTCGCGCTCGCCGGTGTTCGAGTCGGCGAACTGACTGTGGCCGTTGTGCGCGAGCGACATGTAGCGGCCGCCGCGATCGTAGAATTCCTTGACGCGCTTGACGTCGGTGCCGAGCGAATACGCGTTCTCGATGCCGATCAGCGCCACCTTCCTTCCCGACTTCGCGATGCGCGGCACATCGGCGGCAGTGAGCGCGAGCCCGATCTGATCGGACGCGATTTCTTTCGTGAGGTGATGTACGGCGTCGAACTTCGCGACCGCCTGCCGGTAGGCGCTGTCGTAGCCCTCCGGCGTCAGCGGTCCCTGGCCGACGTAGACGATGAAGAAGGCGGCGTCGAGGCCGCCGTCCTTCATCTTCGGCAGGTTGACCTGCGTCTCCAGCCGCTGCGTGTAGTTCTTCTGCCGCGTGAAGTTGTCGGGATTGATGTCGGCGTGCGTGTCGAGCGCGATGACGCGGTCGTGAATGGCGCGCGCCCGCTGGACCAGCGCGGCGTCGGCGGTGGCTTGCGCGGGCGCCGGCGCGGGCACGAGGCCGACGGCCAGCAGGGCGACAACGGCAA